>NZ_MVIJ01000040.1 GCF_002086735.1 Mycobacterium scrofulaceum
GCTCAGCTGATCCGCGCCCCCGCCGATCCAGCTGGCCAACCCCCCCAACCAAGACGCGGGCGGGGGCGCGGATCAGCTGAGCTGGTGGGTAACTCGCGTGCAGGAAGTCGCCCAGGAACTCAACGCGGATCTCAGCCAGTCCGGATCCAACCCGTCCACGGTTCTCAACACCCTGATGGGCGACCCGATGCTCGCCGCCCAGGTTCCGCACTGGGCGGGCGAGGCGCTGTACACGTTCCTCCCCCAGGTGCCCCAATTGACGCAGCTCTCCGTCGGGCTGATCGCCCCCTTCATCCCCATCCCCGCCGCGGGGGCCGCGGGTCTGGCGGGTCTGGCCGGGTTGGCCGGCGCGCCCCAACCCGCACCCGGACCGCCCGGAGCGGCGACCGCCCCGGCTCCGTCCCACCCGGGAGCCCCCGTGGCCATGGCGCCCGGTCTCGGCGCACCCGCTCCGGCCCCCGCCACCGCCCCGGTGCACGCGCCGGCGCCCACCGCGGCATCGGTCTCCACCCCGGCGCCGGCCCCGGCCGCCCCCGGCGCCGCCGCGTTCGGCTACCCCTACGTGGTCGGCCCTCCCGGCCTCGGGGCCGGCACGGACATGAGCCTCGCCGCGGGCGCCGCCCAGCGGTCACCCGCGCCCGACGCCATCGCGGCCCCGGCCGCCGCGGCGCGGAGGGACCAGAGCCGGCACCGCAGGCGCACCCGGCCGGGCTTGGTCGACCCCGGTCGCCGCTACGAATACCTCGACTCCGACGGGTACGCCGCGCACACCGCGGCCTCAGCTCACGGCGCGGGAACGATGGGGTGGTCCGGCGTCACCGGCTCGGTCGGGGCCAGGCCGGCGGCCGGCCTGGCGACCCTGACCGGCGACGATTCGGGGCGCGGACCGACCGTCCCGATGCTGCCGAACGGCTGGGCGTCCGAAACCGGCGGATCGGCCCCAGAAGGGCCGATGACCAGCGAGGATGGCGACTGAGCCGGCACCCGGACGGTTTGCGGGCCGCCCATTTCGGTTACCTAGGTCGTAGCTGGACGTTAGAGTGGTGGCAATCAATGGAGGGAGTCCACAGATGTTCAAGCGCTCGTTGACCAGGCTCGCGCTGGGGGTTGGCGGTCTGGCATTGGCGTCGACCGCCGCTGCTGGGGTCGCATCCGCTGCCCCCGACTACGGCCCGATGATCCACACGACATGCAGCTACGACCAGGCGATGCGGGCGGTGCACGCGGAAAACCCGATGGCCGCCCAGTACCTGGACCAGTCGCCGCCGAACCAGCAGTTCCTGCAGCAGTACCTGGCGTCGTCGCCGGATCAGCGCGTGAACCTGTTGCACGCCATCGAGCACAACCAGGGCGCGCAGCAGGCTTTGCCGATCTTCCAGCAGATGATGACGGACTGCACTAAGTACTGACCCGTCCACCTGAACGGGCTGTCCGCGCGCGCGGACGGCCCGTTTCAGTGCGAGTGCAGGTCGGGCCGGTAGCGGGCCAACAGCGACCGCACGGTTTCCATCGCGTCGACGGCGCGCTCCTTGTCGACCGCCTGGATGGCCATGACGGGAATGTACTCGTCGTCGGGCAGATCGAGTCGGGCCCAGCGGTTGCCGACCGGGAACGAGACACCGGCCACGTCGGGCCACGCGATGAGCTTGTCCCCCAGCAGATTGCGCACCGATATGCCCGCCACGCCGACCCGCAGCCGAGGTCGCGCGAACAGCAGCACCACGCCGGCGAGCACCAGACCGAGCAACACCATCGCCACCTGGTCGCTGGTCTGGAAGACCACCCCGGTGGATCCGGCCTTGAGCAGAAAGCCGATCGCGATGTGCACCGCGGCGATGACGAACGCCGCGCCGTAGACAAATATCGTTGTGCGGTGCGGACGCAACTCGACGTCCCAGTCCTCGCGATCGGTCACGGCCGAGCGCGCAGGTCACGCAGGGCGCGCAGGTCACGCAGGGTCAGCGCCGCGGTCAGGGCCGCCCCGGCCGCCTGGGCGCCCTTGTCTTCGACCGATTCCGGCAGCCCGGCGCGGTCGAGGGCCTGCTGCTCGGTGTTGGTGGTCAGCACCCCGTTGGCCACGGGCGTCGACGCGTCCAGCGCCACCCGGGTCAGACCCTGTGTCACCGAATCGCAGACATACTCAAAATGTGGTGTGCCGCCGCGGATCACGACGCCGAGGGCGATGACGGCGTCATGGTTGCGGGCAAGCTCCTGCGCCACCACGGGAAGCTCGATGGCGCCCAGCACGCGGACCACCGTCGGGTCGTCGATGCCCGACTCGGCGGCCACCCTGCGCGCGCCGTCCAGCAGGGCATCGCAGATCTTGGTGTGCCAGGTGCTCGCGACGATGCCGAGCCGCAGACCGGAGGCATCGAGCGCCGGAATCTCCGGCTCCCCGCTACCGCTCACCTGCGCCGTCCCAAACCAGTAGGAGGTGCGCCCACTCCCCCGCGAGCGGGCGGTGCCCCCACTGCATCGTCGCCGGCGGTCACAGGGCCCCGCCGAATTCGCCCGGCAGATGAACCGATTCGTGAAAGTCGTCGAGACCGGCCAGGTCGTGGCCCATCTTGTCCCGCTTGGTCATCAGGTAGCGGATGTTCTCGGCGTTGGCGCGCACCGGCAGCGGCACCCGCTCGATGATGTGCAGGCCGTAGCCGTCCAGCCCGACGCGCTTGGCCGGATTGTTGGTCAGCAGCCGCATCGACCGGACCCCGAGGTCGACCAGGATCTGCGCCCCGATTCCGTAATCCCTTGCGTCGGCGGGCAATCCGAGTTTCAGGTTCGCATCGACGGTGTCCTCGCCGGCGTCCTGCAGCTGATAGGCCTGCAATTTGTGCATCAGGCCGATGCCGCGGCCCTCGTGGCCGCGCATGTACAGCACGATGCCGCGCCCCTCGCGCGCAACCATCGCCATGGCGGCATCCAGTTGCGGCCCGCAATCGCAGCGACGGGAACCGAACACGTCGCCGGTCAGGCACTCGGAGTGCACCCGGACCAACACGTCGTCGCCGTCGGCGTTCGGTCCGGCGATCTCCCCGCGAACCAGCGCCACGTGCTCGACGTCCTCGTAGATGCTGGCGTAGCCGATCGCGCGAAACTCGCCATGCCGAGTCGGTATGCGGGCCTCGGCGATCCGCTCGATGTGCTTCTCGTGCTTGCGCCGCCACTCGATCAGGTCGGCGATGGTGATCAGCGCGAGGTCGTGCTCGTCGGCGAAGACCCGCAGCTCGTCGGTCTGCGCCATCGAGCCTTCGTCCTTTTGGCTGACGATCTCGCAGATCGCCCCCGCGGGCTGCAGCCCGGCCAACCGAGCCAAGTCGACGGCGGCCTCGGTGTGGCCGGGGCGACGTAGGACGCCGCCGTCCTTGGCGCGCAACGGAACCACGTGGCCGGGCCGGGTGAAATCGTTGGCAACGCTGGCGGGGTCGGCCAGCAGGCGCATCGTGGTGGCCCGATCGGAGGCCGAAATCCCGGTTCCCACACCGTTTCTCGCGTCAACAGTGACGGTGTAGGCGGTGCCGTGCTTGTCCTGGTTCACCGCGTACATCGGCAGCAGCCCCAGCCGATCGCAGATCGCGCCGTCCAGCGGGACGCACAGATACCCCGAGGTGTAGCGCACCATGAACGCCACCAGCTCCGGCGTCGCCTTCTCGGCGGCGAAGATCAGGTCGCCTTCGTTCTCACGGTCCTCGTCGTCGATGACGACCACGGCCTTACCGGCCGCAATGTCGGCAACCGCCCTCTCGACGGAGTCCAACCTCGTCATCGTCGCTACCTTGCTGTCTCAGGGGTCCGCAGGAAGAGCCCAAGTCTTGCATTCAGTATGAACCACCGCCCGGGCCACGTTATTGCCGCGGCGTCCGCGGGGACCGGCGCCCGCGCCGCCGGAGGGCCGATGCCGTGACCCGGTCCACCCCCGGGCAGCCGCGGCGCAACGCCGCGCGCTCCGGGCCTTCCGCCGCCGCAGGCTGGTCCCGCACCTGTGCGGCGAAACCGCTCCTCATCCGAAGCCAGCAATCTACGCTGAGCGGCATGAGAATCGCAGTGAGACTGGCGGTACCGGCCGTGACCTCGATGTTCGCGGCGGGACTTGCAGTGGGCATCGCCTGCCCGCAACGGGCGACGGCCGACGCGTGCGCCGACGTCGGCGGTCGGCATGTGAGCGTCGGTGGATGCACCGATCCGGGGCGTTGGGGTAACTGGGTCCTGCCGGCGGACGCGATGACGGTGCCGCCGCCCGACGCGCCGCCGCCGTGCTACACCCCGTCCGGCGAGCCGTACTGGACGCCGCCGGGCGAGCCCTGCTGACCGAACCGGCATGTGGCGCGCTTCTCCGAACGCGGCCCAGCTGTGACAGCGCGGTGAGCAGCCGCTGAACATCTTTATCCACTCCTTTCGTCCCTACACGTCACGCGGCGAAGTCCGATTGCCAGAGCATTACCGTGGGAACGCTCAAGAGCGGCAAAACCGGACGTACACGAGGAGCGGCATGGTGTTTTCCGACTGGCCGCAGGACACTCCCGACGATGTGGCCCTGTCGCAGCTCGCCCGCGCGACACAGGAGATGCTGACGGCCCTGTCCCGTGAGGACCTCGAGCGCATCAAGGACGGTAAGCGTCCATGGCTTCTCGACTGGCGAGGGCACTCGGGGCAAGGCGTTGCTTCCGTTGATTACACCGCCCTGCGTGCGACAAATCCCGAGCTCCAAGCGCTACGTGAGCGCTATGGCGGCCTCAACAGCGGCACACCGCCCGTTTGGGCTCCCGGTTACGTCACGCCGGAGGATCTGCTCTATTTCCGAGGCGACAATTGCTACGTCTGGCAGTTCCAGGCCAACAACACGCCCGAGAAACATGCGCTGACATACTCGTATTTGAAATCCATTGACACGCTGAGTCTTCTCGACATCCTCACCGAGGACGGCGACTTCGGCGTATTTACGTTTCCGACATCCGACACAGACCAAGACGGGAATCAGAGGCTCGTCAGCCGCGACCTCCTCGACTCGGTCTGTGAGCTGCTGTTTCTGGAACGTACGCTGCGGATCTCGCGCCGGCCGGGGTTGAAAGTGCTCGATATCGGCGCGGGATACGGCAGGCTCGCCCACCGCGCTGTAACGGCGTTCGGCAACATCGATACCTATTTCTGCATCGACGCCATCCCCGAGTCGACGTTCATCTCCTCGTATTACCTGTCGAGAAAAGGCGCGGAACGTACACGTGTCGTCGCGTTGGACGACCAACGGGATCTCGTTCCCGGAACGATCAAACTAGCGGTCAACATCCATAGCTTCTCCGAATGCGCAATTGAGGCCGTCGCTTATTGGACCTCCCGGTGCGCCGAACTCAAGATCGAGTACCTTTTCATCGTTCCCAACGCTGACGACGAGGGGCAATACGCCGTACGGTTGGACGACGGTACCGATATCAATCCGCTACTCGCACAGTATGGTTACCACCTCTGTCATGCCGAGCCGAAGTACCGGGACCCGGAGGTCCAAAAACATGGAGTTTCCCCCGCGTGGTATTACCTCTTTCGCGCCGCCGAGACTAGGGACGCCTAGCCACCGCCGTAAGCGGCCAAGAGCGTGAAGAGTCGAGTTCACCGCGACAGCCGGGGCCCTAGTGGCCGGCTTCGTCGTTTCGGTTGCCCACCCACGTCGGCCTGGCGGCGCGCTCAATCGGGGTAAACGCCACAGCGGAAATTGCTCGATGTTGGGTATTGAATCGCGTTGTGTTGCAATTGATTTAAATGCCAGCCGGGTGCTTTATAAATCGCCGAGTCGCAGTTTGCGGGCTTCGGCCTGAGCACGATCCGCAGCAGTGTGGCGGCGGCTAGCCACGCGGAGAATTCCCGCACGGCTTGTTGATGACGCCGGTGCCCGGCTGTGGGAACATGCGATTTTATGCCTGTCAACTCGGGTCATGCGTCAGCAGCCGCTCAACGTATTTCGCGATCACGTCGACTTCGAGATTGACCTGCGTTCCGACCGGAGCGCGGCCCAGGGTCGTCACCTCGCGAGTGGTGGGGATGAGCGACACCTCGAACCAGTCCCCCGGTTCGCTGCCGAGCCCGGAGACCGTCAGCGAAATCCCGTCGACGGTGATCGACCCCTTTTCGACGACGTAGCGCGCCACCGCCGCGGGGATCCCGATCCGCACCACTTCCCAGTGCTCGGACGGCGCCCGGCCCACCACCTCGCCGGTCCCGTCCACGTGCCCCTGCACGATGTGGCCGCCGAGCCGGCTGTTGACCGCCGCGGCGCGCTCGAGGTTGACCGGGCTGCCGACCTGCAAGGCGCCCAGGTTGGACCGGTTGAGGGTCTCCTCCATCACGTCGGCGGTGAATTGGCCGTCGGGCAGCAGCTCGACGACGGTCAGGCAGACGCCGTTGACCGCGATCGAATCGCCGTGCCCCGCGTCGGAGGTCACCACCGGGCCGCGAATCGTCAGCCGTGCCGCGTCGGCGAGCACGTCGCGGCCCGTCACCTCTCCGAGTTCCTCGACAATTCCGGTGAACATGCCATCAGGCTAATCGGCCGCCGGTAGGCCCCGGTCGCGCTGGTGAGCACGACAGCGCGTCATCGCCGGGCGGACGCGGCGGCCCTGTGTCTCCCAAGCCGGTCGCCGGGACCCTCTACGATGCAAGGTATGCAGACCCGCCGCCGTCTATCGGCCGTCCTCGCATCCCTGACCCTCGCCACCGCCTTGATCGCCGGCTGTTCGTCGGGCTCGAAACAGAGCAGCGCACCGCTACCCGACGCCACGACCCTGGTCAAGCAGTCGGCCGACGCCACCAAGGCCGTCAAGAGTGTGCACCTCGTGCTCAGCATCCAGGGCAAGATCCAGGGGCTGCCCATCAAGACGCTGACCGGTGACCTCACCACGACGCCGGCCACCGCCGCCAAGGGCAACGCCACGATCACCCTGGGCGGTTCCGACATCGACGCGAACTTCGTGGTCGTCGACGGCAACCTCTATGCGACGCTGACGCCCAACAAGTGGAGCGACTTCGGCAAGGCATCCGACATCTACGACGTGTCGGTGCTGCTGAATCCCGAGACCGGGCTGGGCAACGCGCTGGCGAACTTCAGCAACGCCAAGGCCGAGGGCCGCGACACCATCAACGGCCAGAACACCATTCGCATCAGCGGTAACGTGACGGCGGACGCGGTGAACAAGATCATGCCGCAGTTCAACGCGACGCAACCCGTCCCGAGCACCGTCTGGGTCCAGGAGAGCGGTGACCACCAGCTGGTCCAGGCCAACCTGCAGAAGAGTTCCGGCAACTCCGTCCAGGTCACCCTGTCCAATTGGGGTGAGCAGGTCCAGGTCACCAAGCCCCCGGTGAGTTCATGAGTTCGCAGACCGGGCGCCGCGTCGCGATCAGCGCCGGCAGCCTGGCGGTCCTGCTGGGTGCGCTGGACGCCTACGTCGTCGTCACGATCATGCGCGACATCATGAGCGACGTTCACATCCCGATCAACCAGCTGCAGCGCATCACCTGGATCATCACGATGTACCTGCTGGGCTACATCGCCGCCATGCCGCTGCTGGGACGGGCCTCCGACCGGTTCGGCCGCAAGCTGGTGCTGCAGGTCAGCCTCGCCCTGTTCATGGTCGGCTCGGTGGTGACCGCGCTGGCCGGGCACTGGGGCGACTTTCACCTGTTGATCGGCGGCCGCACGATTCAGGGTGTGGCCAGCGGCGCGCTGTTGCCGGTGACGCTCGCCCTGGGTGCCGACCTGTGGGCGCAGCGCAACCGCGCCGGCGTGCTGGGCGGCATCGGCGCCGCGCAGGAACTCGGCAGCGTGCTGGGCCCGCTGTACGGGATCTTCATCGTGTACCTGTTCCACGACTGGCGCTACGTGTTCTGGATCAACGTCCCGCTGACCCTGGTCGCGATGGCGATGATCCAATTCAGCCTGCCGTCGCACGAAAAGGTCGAGAACCCCGAACGGGTCGACCTGGTCGGCGGTGTGCTGCTCGCGGTCGCCCTGGGGCTCGCCGTGATCGGCCTCTACAACCCCCAACCCGACGGCAAGCAGATCCTGCCGAGCTACGGGCTGCCGTTGGTCATCGGGGCGGTGGTGGTCGCGGTGCTGTTCCTGCTCTGGGAACGGTTCTCGCGCACCCGGCTGATCGAGCCCGCGGGGGTGCACTTCCGCCCGTTCCTGGCCGCGCTGGGCGCATCGCTGGCTGCGGGCGCGGCGCTGATGGTGACCCTGGTCGACGTCGAGCTGTTCGGCCAGGGCGTGCTGCAGATGGACCAGACCCAGGCCGCCGGGCTGCTGCTGTGGTTTTTGATCGCGCTGCCGATCGGGGCCGTGCTGGGCGGCTGGATCGCCACCCGGGTCGGCGACCGGGTGATGACCTTTGTCGGCCTGCTGATCGCGGCGTACGGCTACTGGCTGATTCACTACTGGCGCCAGGACGTGCTGAGCCAGAAACACGACATCTTCGGGGTGTTCAGCGTCCCGGTGCTGCACGCCGACCTGTTGGTCGCCGGCGTGGGCCTGGGCCTGGTGATCGGGCCCCTGACCTCGGCCGCCCTGCGGGTGGTTCCCTCGGCCCAGCACGGCATCGCCTCGGCGGCGGTGGTTGTCGCCCGGATGACGGGCATGCTGATCGGCGTCGCCGCGCTGAGCGCGTGGGGCCTGTACCGGTTCAACCAGATCGTCGCGGGGTTGACGGCCGCGATACCTCCCAACGCGTCCCTGCTGGAGCGGATCGCGGCCCAGGGCACGATGTACCTCAAGGCGTTCGCGATGATGTACGGCGACATCTTCAGCGCCACCGTGGTCATCTGCATCGTCGGCGCGCTGCTTGGGCTGCTGATCGGTGGCCGCAAGGAACACGCCGAGGAGCCGGAAGTCCCTGAACCGCAAGCTGTTTCGCTAGGCGAGCGCTAGATCAACCGCTAGTCGGGGCGTCAGTCGCTCGTTAGTCGCGGCGCGGTACCAGGCTGAGCAGCAGATCCGGGCCGACGCGGTCGACGCCGTCGAACTGCCAGCGCAACGCCCGCGCGATGGTGGGCACCCCGACGTCGTCGACCGCGGAGACGGGGCCGCCCAGCAGCATCGGCGCGACGTAGACCAGGATGCGGTTGACCACCCCGGCCCGCAGGAAAGCGCCGGCCAGGGTGGGTCCTCCCTCCAGCAGCACGTCGGTGCGATCCGAAAGCGCCTTGATGACCTCCATCGGATCGTGCGTGCGAATCACCATGGTCCGCGAATCGTCGTTGAGAACCTTTGCCTCCGAGGGGATTTCGCGCATACCGACCACCACGCGCAGCGGCTGCCGATGGGCGAGCGAGCCGTCGGGCAACCGGGCGGTCAACGCCGGGTCGTCGGCCAGCACGGTCCCGGTGCCGACCACGATCGCGTCGGCGGCCGCGCGGCGCCGATGCAGGTCCAGCCGCGAGGCCTCGCTGGAAATCCATTGGCTGGTCCCGTCGGCGGCCGCGCTGCGGCCGTCGACGCTGCTGGCGTATTTCCACGTCACGTGCGGCGATCCGGTCCGCTGTTTGTGCAGCCACTCGCGCAGCGGCCCGCCGGCCACCTCGTCGGCCAGCACCCCGCCCGTCACTTTCACACCCGTCTCCGCCAGCCGGGCGGCGCCGCCCGCGGCGGCCGGATTCGGGTCGGCGACGCCGTAGACCACCGCCCCGACCTTCGCCTCCACCAGGGCGTTGACGCACGGCGGGGTCCGGCCGTAGTGGTTGCAGGGTTCGAGCGTGACCACCGCGGTCCCGCCGGCCGCCAGGTCGCCGGCCCGTCGCAGCGCCAACACCTCGGCATGGTCGCCACCGGCGGGCTCGGTCCCGCCGACGCCGACGACCACGCCGCCGGCGTCCAGGACGACCGCCCCGACCGGAGGGTTCGGATAGGTGGCGCCCTTGACCTGCTTCGACTGCTCGATCGCCAGCCGCATGGCGGCGTCGAGGCGGTCGCCGGGCTGGTTCATCGGCGCAGGTGCGGTGACGCGTCGGCCGCCTGCCTGCGCAGCGCCGCTACGGCGGCCCCCGGGTCCTCCGCGCCGTAGACGGCCGACCCTGCGACGAAGCAGTCGACGCCGGCCTCGGCGGCCAGCTCGATGGTGTCGTCGTTGATGCCGCCGTCGATTTCGACCAGGATCGTCAGCTCCCCCGCGTCGATCAGCTTGCGCGCGGTGCGGACCTTGCTGAGCACCTCGGGGATGAAACTCTGGCCGCCGAAGCCCGGCTCCACCGACATGATCAGCAGGGTGTCGAAGTGCGGCAGGATCTCCAGGTACGGCTCCAACGGCGTTCCCGGCTTGACACTGATCCCCGCCTTGGCGCCGGCGGCGCGGATGTCGCGCGCCACCCCGACCGGATTGTCGGTGGCCTCGGCGTGGAAGGTGACGTTGTAGGCGCCGGCCTCGGCGTAGCCGGGGGCCCACCGATCGGGGTCCTCGATCATCAGATGGCAGTCCATCGGGATGCTGGTCGCGGAGAGCAGGCTTTCGACCACCGGCAGGCCGATGGTCAGGTTGGGCACGAAGTGGTTGTCCATCACGTCGACGTGCAGCCAGTCGGCGCCGACCACCGCGGCGGCCTCATCGGCCAGCCGCGCGAAATCGGCGGACAGGATGGACGGCGCGATGAGCGGCCTACCGGGGTTGCCAGCCATGTGCGCCACACTACTGAGCGTCGCGATCGGGTTCACGCGAGGCGGCGCAGCGCGGCCGCGCCGGGACCCATCGGTTCGCGCACGCGCTACCCCGCCTCGCGGCGCAGCGCGGCCGCGCCGGGACCCATCGGTTCGCGCACGCGCTACCCCGCCTCGCGGCGCAGCGCGGCCGCGCCGGGACCCATCGGTTCGCGCACGCGCTACCCCGCCTCGCGGCGCAGCGCGGCCGCGCCGGGACCCATCGGTTCGCGCACGCGCTACCCCGCCTCGCGGCGCAGCGCGGCCGCGCCGGGACCCATCGGTTCGCGCACGCGCTACCCCGCCTCGCGGCGCAGCGCGGCCGCGCCGGGACCCATCGGTTCGCGCACGCGCTACCCCGCCTCGCGGCGCAGCGCGGCCGCGAACATGGCGTCGGTGCCGTGCCGGTGCGGCCAGAGCTGGACGTACGGCCCATCCCCCAGCCCGGTGACGGGCTCGAACAGCGGCCGGGTGTCCAAGGCGCACACCGGGTGGCGGCGCAGCGCGTCGGCGACCACCCCGACGGTCTCCGCGAGGTGCGGCGAACAGGTCGCGTAAAGCACCACACCGCCGGGCCGGGTCAACGCGATCGCGGCGCCCAGCAGTTCGCGCTGCAGCTTCGCGAGCGTGGGCACGTCGGCGGGCTGGCGACGCCACCGCGCCTCGGGCCTGCGCCGCAGCGCCCCCAGGCCGGTGCAGGGCGCGTCGACGAGCACCCGGTCGAAGGTCGGCTCGAGCCCGGTCTGCCGCCCGTCGACCCGCATCACGTCGACCGGGAGCCCGCGGGTGTTCTCGACCACCAGGTCGGCCCGGCGCGGGGCCGGCTCCACCGCCGTGACGCGGGCCCCGGATCCGGCCCCGAGCGCGGCCAGCAATGCGGTCTTGCCGCCCGGCCCGGCGCACAAATCCAGCCACCGCCCGGCGTCGCCGTCGACCGGCGCCAGCGTCAGTGCGCGGGCCACCAGCTGGCTGCCCTCGTCCTGGACGAGCGCGATGCCGTCGCGCACCGGCGCCAGCCGCCCCGGATCGCCGCCCGCCAGGTACACCGCGTAGGGCGAATACCTGCCCACCGTGCCGCCCACGGCGTCGGCCAGCTCCGCGGCGGTCAACGCCCCGGGGCGGGCGGCCAAGTGCACCTGGGGGCGCTCGTCGTCACTGGCCAGCACCGCGTCCAGCTCGCCGGCGGCCGGACCCAGGGCGTCGGCGAAGGCCTGCGCGATCCAGCGCGGGTGTGCGTGCACGAAGGCGGCGTGCCCGACGGGGTCGCGCGACGGGTCGGGCGCCAGTTCCTCGACCCACGACTTCTCGTCGCGGCCGGCGACGGTACGCAGCACGCCGTTGACGAATCCGGCTCGGGCCGAATCGAATTCGATCCCGGCCTGTTCGACGGTGGTGGACACCGCGGCGTACGAGTCGACCCGGGTGCGCAGCAACTGGTAGGCGCCGAGCCGCAGCAGGTCGAGCAGCACCGGGTCGATGGTGTCCGGCGAGCGGCCCGCAGCGGCTCCGATGACCGCGTCGAGCAGCCCCCTGGTGCGACAGGTCCCGTACGCCAACTCGGTGGCGAAAGCGGCGTCGCGGCCGCTGATCCCGCGTTCGCGCAGTAGCGCGGGCAGGGCCAGGTTGGCGTAGGCGTCGCGCTCGCTGACCGCCCGCAACACCTCGAACGCGGCGGCGCGCGCGGGGTCGAGCGGCCGGCGCCGCCTGCCGCGTCCGCTGTTAGGCGGTCGGGGCGGGTTCACGTCGCCCGCGCCGCGGGGTCGAGTCGTGCGCCCCTGGCCCAGTCCACGGCGTTCATGAATTTCTTTCCCGGCGGCTGTATTTGGCCAAGCCGCACGGGCTGGGAACCGGTGCCGATCCACACGTGTTTGCGGTCAACGTGAATCGCGCCGGGCGCCAGGGGTTCTGGGGCGTCCGCGTCAACGTGCACCGGGCCGAGCTTGATGCGCACGTCGCCGATCAGTGTCCAGGCTCCCGGGCTGGGGGTGACCGAGCGGATCCGGCGCTCGATGACGAGCGCGGGCAGGTCCCAGCGCACCCGGGCCTGTTCGACGGTGATCTTCGGGGCCACGCTGACCCCGTCGGCGGGTTGCGGCCGGGGCGTCAACGTCTGATCGGCGATGCCGTCCAGCGTGGTCGACAGCAGCGCCGCACCCGAAACGGCCAGTCGCTCGAGCAGTTCGCCGGCGGTGTCGGTCGGCCGGATGGTTTCGGTGACGACTCCGTAGATGGGGCCCGAGTCCAGGCTGGGCTCGATCCGGAACGTCGTCGCCCCGGTGATGGTGTCCCCGGCCGCGATCGCTGCCTGCACCGGTGCCGCCCCCCGCCAGGCGGGCAGCAGCGAGAAGTGCAGGTTGATCCACCCGCGCGGGGGCACGCCGAGCAGGCCGTCGCGCAGCAGCGCACCGTAGGCCACCACCGCGCAACAGTCGGGCGCCAACGCCGACAGTTCGGCGACGAACTCGTCGGCGTTCGGCCGCGCCGGCCGCAGCAACGGGATACCGCGATCGAGAGCTTCGCGCGCCACCGGCGAGGGCTGCGGCTTGCCGTGCCGGCCGACCGCCGCGTCGGGCCGCGTCAGCACGGCGATCACCTCGTGGCGGGGCGAGTCGAGGAGGCGGCGCAGCGCGGGCAGCGCGGGTTCGGGGGTGCCGGCGAAGACTAGACGCACCGGCACAGTCTAGAAAGCCGCCGCCGATACGGCCGTAAGTTGCGCACAGTTATTATTTCTGATGCATACTGTTTCTGAAGGCAATTTTCTAATGGCCTGACCGCACTGCCGTGCTAGTGACAACGAGGTCGAGTGGGCAGCCCTTTCCTCACCCCAAGGAGGTCTGATGACTCTCGACACCTCGATCGACACCACGATCAGCGAAGCTGCCCCGCACCGCGCGGTATGGGCGCTCGGCGACTACGCCCTGATGGCCGAGGAAGTGATGGCCCCGCTGGGCCCGGTCCTGGTCAAGGCGATGGGCATCGGTCCGGGCGTACGGGTACTCGACGTCGCGGCCGGCTCCGGCAATATCTCGCTGCCCGCCGCCGCGACGGGCGCCGACGTCGTGTCCAGCGATCTGACGCCCGAGCTGCTGCAGCGGTCGCGGGCCCGGGCCGCCGCCCAGGGCCTGACGATCGACTACCGGGAGGCCAACGCGCACGCGCTGCCCTTCGGCAACGGTGAGTTCGACGTCGTCATCTCCGCGATCGGCGTGCAGTTCGCGCCGGAACAGCAGCGGGCCGCCGACGAGCTGGTCCGCGTCTGCAAACCGGGCGGGACGATCGGCGTGATCAGCTGGACCCCGGAAGGGTTTTTCGGGCGGATGCTCGCGACCATCCGCCCGTACCGGCCCAGCCTGTCGCAGGCGGTGCCGCCGGCCGCGCTATGGGGGCGGGAAGGCTACGTCACCGGCCTGCTCGGCCGGCGCGTCGGCCGGATGACCGCGGTGCGCGGCATGCTGGAAGTGAACCGGTTCGACAGCGCCGAAGCCGTGCACACGTACTTCAAGAACCACTACGGGCCGACGATCGAGGCCTACGCCAACATCGGACACAACCGCGTGCTGTCCGCCGAGCTCGACGCCCAACTTCTCGAACTGGCGCAGCGCTACCTCACCAACGGCATCATGCAGTGGGAGTACCTGCTGATCACCGCCGAGAAGCGTTAGAGATCGATGTCGGCGTCCATGTGGACGTCCGGCTCGCCGCCGGCCGCCGTGAACGCGGTCAGGGCCCGCACCAGCCCGTGCCGCTCCGGCGGCGGCATCTGCTCCACGATGGCCGCGATTTCGCTGCGCCGGTACGCGGTGACCTGACGAACGACCTCCCGCCCCCGCTTCGTCAACGCGGCAAGCAGCTCGCGCCGGGATGTCGGGTGCGGTAGCCGGTCGATCAGCCCGGCCGCGACCAGCCGGTCGACCATCCGCCCGGTGGCCGACGGTTGTACCCCGAGCAGACCGGCCAGCGTGGCCAGGTTGACCGGGCCCCGATTGGACAGGATCACCAGGGTCCGGAATTGCGGGATCGTGATGGTCTCGTCGACCTGCCCGATCGAGCGTGCCGAGATGGCGACCAGCAACCGGGAAGCCGTCAGCAAAGCGTCGGTGATTACGTCGAGCGACTCGTCCGCTGTCGCCGCGTTGTCCGCTGCCATCTCGCCCCTTCTCCGGACTAACTCCGGCGTATCGGCGGCTGAAGAACGGGAAGGGTGTGCACCTTCCAACGTCGTGGTGAGGAATTATTTCCGACGCATACTATCTCCCCGGGAAGGATTTGGCGAGGTCACCCGATGTGCAGCGGATCGATCTGCACCCGGACCGGCTCGTGGGCCTGGCGGGCGGACAGCACGCTCACCCCGCGGCGCAGCGCCGCGGCAAGCGCCAGGCCCTGCTCACGGCGGGCGCGCACCAGCATCCGCGTGACCGGCGTACCGGCCGGCGTTCCGGCAGGCCGGCGCACACCGGCCGGCAAATCCACCGGCCCGAGCACGTCGGCCCCGTCGGGCAGCCCGGCCTCCTCCAGCAGCGCCGCCACCGCCTCGGCGGCGCCGTCCAGGGCCGCCATGTGCACGCTCGGCGGCAGGCCGACTTCGGCGCGCGCCGCCAAGTCCGCCTCGGCGTGGCCCACCGGATCCCAGCGGATCAGCGACTGCACCGTGGGGATCGACGATTCGGCCACCGCCAGCACCACCCCACCGTCGCCGCGCGCGCGCACCAGCGCCGCGGCGCTCATCCACCGCCACAGCGCGTCCTCGGCGGCACGCAGGTCCTGCCGGCCCAGCAGCGCCCAGGTGTCGAGCAGCAGCGCCGCCCCGTAGCCGCCCGCCGCGACCGGCTCCGCCCCCGGGGTGGCCACCACCAGGGCCGGGCCGGCGGCGACCTCCGGCACGACGCCGTCCCCCGACGAGGTGACCACCGCGGTGCCGGGGAAGGCCCGCCCGAGCTCCTCGGCGGTGCGGCGCGCCCCGACCACCACGGCGCGCACCGCGTCCGACCCGCAGCGCGCGCACCGCCGCGTCGGATCGATCCGCCCGCACCACCGGCAGACCAGCGCGGGGCCGCCCTGCTGCGGGGACTCGGCAAGCGAGAGGGGCCCCGTGCAGTGCCGGCACCGCGCGATGGTGCGGCAGCGCGCGCAGGCCAGCGACGGGACGTAACCGCGCCGCGGCACCTGCACCAGCACCGGCGCCCCGGCCTGCAGCGACGACCGGGCGGCGCGCAGCGCGATCGACGGGATGCGGGCCGTGCGGGCGGCCGGGTCGCGCTCGTCGGCGTAGCCCGTGTCATCGAGGGCGACCACCCGCGGCGTGCGGGCGCGCACCACCGCCCTGGCCGCGACGATGTCGTGCGCCCACCCGCTGCGCACCAGCGCCTGCGCTTCGGCGGTGCGCGCGTAGCCCCCGATCAGCGCCGCACACCGGGCCTGGTGTGCCCGCAGCATCGCCACCTCGCGGGCGTGCGGGTAGGGCGCCCGCGGCTCCGCCAGGCTGTCGTCGGCGTCGGCCCACACCATGACGAGGCCGAGGTCGCTCAGCGGCGCGAAAACCGCGCTGCGCGTGCCGATCACGAGCCGTGCCTGGCCGCGCAGCGCGGCGAGCCACCGCCGGTAGCGGGCGGCTGGTCCCAGCCCCGCCGAGAGCGCCACCACCCCGCTCTCGTCGATCCGCGCGGTCGCGGCCCGCGCCAGCGCGTCCAGGTCGCGCTGGTCGGGCACGATCGCCAGCACCGACCGCCCGGCGCGGATGGTCTGCGCGGCGGCCTCGGCGAACCGGTCCGCCCACGACTCCCCCGGCAGCGCCTGCCAGACCGCCCGCGCGGCCCGGGACTCGGCCAGCGCGTCCAGGAACTGGGCGCCGCGGCCGTACACCTCCCACGCCGCCGGGTCGACCGCGACGGGCACCGGCGACCGGGCGGCGGTGGCCGGTTCCCGCTCCACCCGCGCGTGCCGGGCCGGCACCGCCAGGCGCAGCACATCCGGCCTGGTCCCGGCGTAGCGCGCCGCGACCGCGTCGACCAGCCGGCGAATCTCGGGCGTCAGGACCGGTTCGGCCGACACGACGCGGTCCAGCCAGCCGAGCTTGCCCTGGTGGTCGGTGTCGTTGCGCCGCTCCAGCAGGAACGCATCGACCAGCCGGCCGTGGAATCGGATCCGCACCCGCACCCCCGGCTGGGCGTCGTCGGACTGTTCGGCCGACACCAGGTAGTCGAATTCGCGGTCCAGGTGCGGCACCGAGAGCATCGGCAGCACCCGGGCGATGGGTTCGACCTGAACGGGCGTGCGCGCGTCGGCGGTCACATCAACCTCTGGACCCGTAATGGGTTGCTGCTCAACGTCTTTACGTCCGCTTTCGACCGACGGTTCAGCTTTCGGCCGGGCCCGGGGCGCCGGCGTCGACCGATGCCTCACGGCCGAAGAAGAACCCGGCCGTCATCAGGATCAGGGCCGCCGCGTAGGACCACCAGATCGGCACCGCCAGCGCCTCGTTGCCCAGGATGAAGCGGCCGATGGCGATCAGCGAATCGGACGCCGCGAAACACACCGCCCCCACCGCCGTCCAGATCGTCGGCAGCTGCGCCACCAGCGCGGCGCACACCATCGCGGTCAGCACCAGGATGTAGGCCGTCACCGGCAGCGTCAGCTTGCCCAGGTGCGGCCAGAACCACGCCAGCAGCCCGACGGTGGCCAGGCACATGGCCACCACGGCGGCGATCCGCAGCTTCGAGGGGCGCCTCGGGGCCAGCGGCACCAGTGCGCCCAGGAAACACAAGTGCGCCAACAGGAACGCGGCCAGGCCCACCACGAAAGACTGCGTCCACCACGGGATCGCCAGCGCCCAGTCCCCGACGGCCGACAGCAGCAGCGCCGGCATCAGCCATCGCCGCTCGCGGACGACGGCGTGGCCGGCCGCGGCGGCGGTCAGCAGCAACGCCATCGACGCCTTGAACAGCGGCTGCAGCACCCAGTGCCCGGTCAGCTCGGTCCCCGGCGGCGAGCCCAACGCCAGCACGGTCAGGTAGACGCCGTAGCCCAGGGCCGCCCAGCCGGCGACCACCCAGCCGCCGAACACCAGCCGAGGTGCGTACGGTACGTCCATGCCCAGCTTGGACAACACAGCCGACGAAAAGCCCGCTATCGACCCCATCCTGCAGAAGGTACTGGATGCGGTTCCCTTCCGGCTATCCACCGAGGACGGCGTCGACGCGGCGCGGCAGCGCTTCCGCGACCTGCCCCGCCGGCCGCTGCATCCCGAGCTGCGCGTCGAGGACCGGGCCATTCCCGGTCCGGACGGGCCGATCGCTGTCCGGATCTATTGGCCCCCAATCGATTCCGGTACCAGCACCGGGAGCAGCGCGCCGCCCGTCGTGCTGTATTTCCACGGCGGCGGCTTCGTCGTGGGTGACCTCGACAGCTACGACGGCACCGCGCGCCAGCACGCGGCGGGCGCCGACGCCATCGTGATCTCCGTCGACTACCGGCTGGCGCCGGAGCACCCCTACCCCGCCGCCGTCGAAGACGCTTGGGCGGCAACGCTTTGGGCAGCGGGGCACGCCGCCGAGTTGGGCGGTGACCCGAACCGCCTCGGCGTGGCCGGGGATTCGGCCGGCGGCACGATCAGCGCCGTGCTGGCGCAGCGGGCGCGCGACGACGGTGCGCCGCCGATCGCGTTCCAGCTGTTGTGGTATCCCTCGACGATGTGGGACGCATCGCTGCCGTCGTTCACCGAAAACGCCCACGCGCCGATCCTCGACGTCAGGGCCGTCGCCGAGTTCTCCCGTTGGTACGCGGGCGAAGTCGACTTGTCCGCGCCGCCGCCGGGGATGGCGCCGGGGCGCGCGCAGGACGTGTCCGGCCTGCCGCCGGCCTACATCGCCGTCGCGGGCTACGACCCGCTGCGCGACGACGGAATCCGGTACGGCGAACGGCTGGCCGACGCCGGCGTGGCCGTCGAGGTGCACAACGCCGAAACCCTGGTGCACGGCTACCTGGGTTACGCCGGCGCGGTGCCCGCGGCCACCGCGGCGATGCAGCGTGGGCTGACGGCCCTGCGATCGGGCCTGCGTGGGTGAACCCGGAGCGTACGGTGAATCCATGACGGAGCCCACCTTCGCCCGACCGGGCATCGACCCGACGTTCAAGGCGCTGCTCGACGCCTTCCCCATGACCTTCAGCGCGGCCGACGGCGTGGAGGTCGCGCGCAAGCGGCTGCGGCTGCTCCAGGTGCCCCCGGAAATGCTGCCGGACCTGCGGATCGAGGACCGCACGATCGGTCACGGGGAACTCACCGACATCCCCGTGCGCATCTACTGGCCGCCCCTGGAACCGGAGGAGGCGTTGCCCGTCGTCGTCTTCTACCACGGCGGCGGGTTCTGCCTCGGCGGACTGGACACCCACGACCCGCTGGCCCGCGCGCACGCCGTCGGCGCCGAGGCCATCGTGGTGTCCGTCGACTACCGGCTCGCCCCGGAGCACCCGTTCCCGGCGGGGGTCGAGGACGCCTGGGCGGCGTTGCAGTGGGTGGCCGCCAACGCCGCGGAGCTCGGCGGTGACCCGGGCCGGATCGCCGTCGCCGGCGACTCGGCCGGCGGGAACCTGGCCGCCGTGATGGCGCATTTGGCCAGCGCGAACGCCGGTCCCGACCTCAGCTTCCAGCTGCTGTGGTACCCGGTCGTCACCGCGGACCTGTCGATGCCGTCGTTCACCGAGAACGCCAACGCCCCCATCCTGGACCGCGACGTGATCGACGCCTTCCTGTCCTGGTATCTGCCCGACGTCGACATCAGCGACCCCGGGACGCTGCCCGTCACCCTCGCCCCGGCGAACGCGACAAACCTGTCCGGGCTGCCGCCCGCCTACATCGGGACCGCCGAACACGATCCGCTGCGCGACGACGGGGCCCGTTACGCCGAGCTCCTGGCCGCCGCCGGTGTGCCCGCGGAATTGAGCAACGAGCCCGACCTGGTGCACGGCTACGCCAGCTTCGCCCTGGTGATTCCCGCGGCCGGTGCCGCCACCGACCGCGGGCTGGCCGCGCTGAAGAAGGCCCTGCACCCCTAGGCGGCACCGATGAGTCAGACCCCCGACTACCACACGCTGATCGTCGGTGCCGGCTTCTCCGGCATCGGCGCCGCCATCAAGCTGGACGCCGCCGGCCTGCCCGACTATCTGGTCGTCGAGGCCGGCGACGGGGTCGGCGGGACCTGGCACTGGAACACCTATCCCGGCATCGCCGTGGACATCCCGTCGTTCTCCTACCAGTTCTCCTTCGAGCAGAGCCCGGACTGGTCGCGCACGTACGCGCGGGGGCGTGAACTCAAGGCGTACGCCGAACGCTGCGTCGACAAATACGGCATCCGATCGCGAATCCGGTTGAACACCAAGGTGTTATCCGCCGAGTTCGACGACGAGCAGTCCCTGTGGCGGGTGCAGGTCGACCCCGGCGGCACGGTGACCGCCCGGTTCCTGATCAGCGCCTGCGGCGTGCTGACCGTGCCCAAGCTGCCCGACATCGACGGCGTGGACACCTTCGGCGGCGTCACCATGCACACCGCGCGCTGGGACCACGACCGGGACCTGACCGGTAAGCGCGTCGCGATCATCGGCACCGGCGCCTCGGCCGTTCAGGTCATCCCCGAGATCGCGCCGATCGTCAAGCAGCTCACGGTTTTTCAGCGCACGCCGATCTGGTGCTTCCCCAAGCTCGACGTCGAGTTGCCCGCGCCGGCCCGCTGGGCGATGCGCATCCCCGCCGTCTTGGTCCTGCAGCGGCTACTGAGCCAGGCGTTCGTCGAAATCACCTTCCCCATCTCGGCGCACTACTTCACCGTGCTGCCGCTGGCCAAACGGATGGAGTCGGCGGGGCGGGCCTATCTGCGCAAGCAGGTGCACGACCCGGCGGTGCGTGACCAGCTCACGCCGCGCTACGCGGTCGGCTGCAAACGCCCCGGTTTCCACAACGAGTACCTGGCCACGTTCAACCGCGACAACGTGCGACTGGTCACCGACCCGATCGACAAGATCACGCAAACGGCGGTGGCCACCACCGACGGCGAAAGCCACGAGATCGACGTGCTCATCCTGGCCACTGGATTCAAGGTGATGGACCCCGACGACGTCCCGACGTTCGCGGTCACCGGCAGCGGCGGCAAGTCGTTGAGCCGGTTCTGGGACGAACACCGGCTGCAGGCCTATGAGGGTGTCAGCGTGCCCGACTTCCCCAACCTGTTCACCGTGTTCGGCCCGTACGGCTACGTCGGCTCTTCGTATTTCGCGCTCATCGAGACGCAGACCCACCACATCGTGCGGTGCCTGAAACGGGCCCGGCGGGAGGGCGCGACGCGCGTCGAGGTCACCGAGGAGGCCAACGGCCGGTACTTCGCCGAGATGCTGCGCCGGCGGCACCGGCAGATCTTCTGGCAGGACAGCTGCCGGCTGGCCAACAGCTATTACTTCGACAAGAACGGCGACGTGCCGCTGCGCCCCACCACCACCGTGGAGGCCTACTGGCGCAGCCGGCGGTTCGACCTCGACGACTACCGGTTCACCGGCTGACGCCGGTGCCGCGAGCAGACGCAAAATCGCCTTTTAGCTTAGTGATTCATGCGATTTTGCGTCTGCTCGCCGAGGAACCTAGACGGCGCGCTTGAGGTCGTCGACCTTGTTGAGCTGCTCCCACGGCAGTTCGACGTCGGTGCGGCCGAAGTGGCCGTAGGCGGCGGTCTGCGCGTAGATCGGGCGCAGCAGGTCCAGGTCGCGGATGATGGCGCCGGGCCGCAGGTCGAACACCTCCGGGACGATCTTCTCGATCTTGACCGGGTCGACCGTGGCGGTGCCGAAGGTCTCCACGAAGAGGCCGACCGGGGCGGCTTTACCGATGGCGTAGGCCACCTGCACCTCGACCCGCTCCGCCAGCCCGGCGGCCACGATGTTCTTCGCCACCCAGCGCATCGCGTACGCCGCCGAGCGGTCCACCTTGGACGGGTCCTTGCCGGAGAAGGCGCCGCCGCCATGACGCGCCCAGCCCCCGTAGGTGTCGACGATGATCTTGCGCCCGGTCAGCCCGGCGTCGCCCATCGGGCCACCGACGACGAATTTGCCGGTCGGGTTGAACAGCAACCGCGTCGACGAGGTGTCCAGCGTGTCGTGCGCGAGGTCGTCGAGCACGGTGTTGACCACCTTCTCGCGAAGGTCGGGGGTCAGCGTCCGCTCCAGGTCGACGTCGGCCGCGTGCTGGGTGGAGATCACCACGGTGTCGAGCCGGACCGGGACGTTGTCCTCGTATTCGATGGTGACCTGCGTCTTGCCGTCCGGCCGCAGATACGGCAGCACGCCGTTCTTGCGGACCTCGGTCAGCCGCCGGGACAGGCGGTGGGCCAGCGCGATCGGCAGCGGCATCAGCTCGGGGGTGTCGGCGATCGCGTAGCCGAACATCAGGCCCTGGTCGCCGGCGCCCTGCGAGTCCAGCGGGTCCGCCGCGCCCTCGACGCGCGTCTCGTGGGCGGTGTCGACGCCCTGGGCGATGTCGGGCGACTGGGCGCCGATGCCGATGTTCACGCCGCACGACGCCCCGTCGAAGCCCTTGTCCGACGAGTCGTAGCCGATCTCGAGGATGCGCGCCCGGACGGTGTTGGTGATGTCGGCGAACGCTTCCTTCGCCGTCGTCGTCACCTCGCCGACGACGTGCACCTGACCGGTGGTGACCAGCGTCTCCACCGCGACACGTGAGCGGGGGTCCTGCGCCAGCAGGGCGTCGAGGACCGAGTCGCTGATCGCGTCACAGATCTTGTCGGGATGTCCCTCAGTCACCGACTCACTGGTAAACAGGCGACCCTTTTCGCTCACAGTCTCAATCCTTCCAAATAATTAGTTAACCGAATCATATCGGCTGGCATCGGGCCGGCCGGCCCCTGGCCTCGCGCCGCAGGAAAACCGAACCGTATTACCCGCCGCCGTGCAGGAACGTGGCGACCGCATCCACGATACGACTGGCCATCAACGTCTTGGAGCCGTGCTGCAGCGCGGACTCGGTGCCGTCGGACGCCAGCAGCCACCCGTCGTTGCTGTCCACCTCGAACGCCCGGCCGTCCCCCACCGCGTTGACCACCAACAGGTCGCAGCCCTTGCGGCGCAGCTTGGCGCGGGCGTGAAACAGCACATCGCCGTCGGCATCGCCGGTTTCGGCGGCGAACCCGACGATGGCCCGCATATTGGGCAGCTCGCCGTTGGCGCGCGCCCGCACCGCGCCGGCCAGCACGTCGTCGTTGCGCACCAGCTCGATCGTCGGCGGTCCCTCGTCGCCCTTCTTGATCTTGGCGGCGGAAACCTGCGCCGGGCGGAAGTCGGCGACGGCCGCCGCCATCACCAGCACGTCCGCCGCCGGGGCGTGCTTGGCGACCGCGTCTGCGAGCTGCTGCGCGGAGCTGACCTGGACCACCTCGACGCCGGCCGGGTCGATCAGCCCGGCGGTGTGTCCGGCGATCAGCGTGACCTCGGCGCCGCGCTGGGCGGCGACGCGGGCCACCGCATAACCCTGCTTGCCCGAGCTGCGGTTGCCGATGAAGCGCACCGGATCGATCGGCTCCCGGGTGCCGCCGGCGGTCACCAGCACCTTGCAGCCGGCGAGGTCGTAGGGCAGCGCGTCGTGGCGTTCCAGCAGCAGCTGGGCCAGCGTGGTGATCTCCTCCGCCTCGGGCAGCCGGCCCGACCCGCTGTCGGTGCCGGTGAGCCGGCCGAACGCCGGTTCCAGCACCACCGCCCCGCGGCGCCGCAGCGTGGCCACGTTGTCGACGGTGGCCGGGTGTAGCCACATCTCGGTGTGCATCGCCGGCGCGAACAGCACCGGGCACCGTGCCGTGAGCAGCGTGGCGGTCAGCAGGTCGTCGGCGCGGCCGTGCACCGCGCGGGCCAGCAGGTCCGCGGTGGCCGGCGCCACCACCACCAGGTCGGCCTTCTGGCCGAGCTGGACGTGCGGCACCTCGGGGACGTTGTCGAAGACCCCGGTGTGCACCGGCTGGCCGGAGAGCGCCTCGAACGTGGCGGCGCCGACGAACCGCAGCGCGGACTCGGTGGGGATGACGCGGACGAGATGCCCGGCCTCGGAGAGCTGGCGGACGACCGTGCACGCCTTGTAGGCGGCGATGCCACCGGAGACGCCGACTATGACCCTTTTCGCGACCCGATTACGGTCGTCCACAGCGCGCCCGGCCCTGCCCTGTTACTCGCCCTCGGTGTGCTCGAGCAGGTCGGCGTGGATCTCGCGCAGCGCGATCGACAGCGGCTTCTCCTGAAGCCCCGGCTCGACCAGCGGCCCGACGTATTCGAGGATGCCCTCGCCGAGCTGGTTGTAGTAGTCGTTGATCTGGCGGGCCCGCTTGGCGGCGTAGATCACCAGCGCGTACTTGCTCGACACGCGGTCCAGCAGCTCGTCGATGGGCGGGTTGGTGATGCCCAGCGGGGTGTCGTAGGCGCCCTGGCCCCCCGCCGAGGGGTCGAAGCGGTCGGGGACGGCGGCCAACGCCGCGTCGGACTGCGGAATAGTCACTTAGGTCAAACTCCTCAACGTGCGAAGGCGGTCAGAGCCCCGAAACGGATTGGCTACCGCTGACAATTCGAATGCTCAATCTCGATGCGATCTGCCCTGGCTGGTCTGGCCAGGCGGGTCATGCGGGCTCGGCGCAGTTCCTAGCAGCAAGGATACCAATTCGGCGCACGCAGACTCCAATTGACGGTTGACCACGACCTCGTCGAAGTCGTCCTGGGCCGCCATCTCGACGCGCGCCGTTTCGAGACGACGCTGCATGACCTCCGGCGTTTCGGTGCCGCGGCCGACGAGCCTGGCCTCCAGGTCCTGCCAACTGGGCGGAGCGAGGAACACCGTGATCGCCTCGGGCAGCGCCCTCTTGACCGCCCTCGCGCCGGCCAGGTCGACCTCGATGAGCACCGGAATCCCGGCGGCGGTGGCGGTCCGCACCGGCTCGGCCAGGGTGCCCGACCGGTGCAGGCCGCCGTGGATCTCGGCCCACTCCAGCAGCGCGCCGTCGTCGATGAGCTGCTGGAAGCGGGTGGGGGTGACGAAATGGTAGTCGACGCCGTCGACCTCGCCCGGCCGCGGCGCCCGTGTCGTGGCCGAAACGGAAAAGTGCAGGTCCGGGATCCGCTCGCGCAGACACCGGACCACTGTCGACTTGCCGACCGCGGAGGGACCGGACAGCACGACCACACGCCCCTTACCTGATGGTGCGGGACGCGTGCCGTGCTCGACGTCCGGTCCCCCGCTTGCGCTCACTGGCGCCCCTGGGCCGGTGCGCCCATAGCGCGGGTTGACCGAGGCCGGGCTAGGAGCCGAACTTTTCCAGCAGGGCCTTGCGCTGGCGGTCGCCGAGGCCGCGCAGGCGGCGGGTGGGGGCGATCTCCAGCTCAGTCATGATTTCCTGCGCCTTGACCTTGCCCACCTTGGGCAACGCCTCGAGAAGCGCAGAAACCTTCATCTTGCCCAGGACTTCGTCGGTCTCGGCGTCCTTGAGCACCTGGGTGAGGTTGGTGCCGCCGCGCTTCAGCCGGTCCTTGAGCTCTGCTCGTGCTCGACGTGCGGCAGCCGCCTTCTCCAACGCGGCCGCGCGCTGCTCGTCGGTCAACTGGGGAAGGGCCACGATTCCTCCGTATCTGATCAATCAATTTCAATCGATCTCATTTTGTCTCGCCGGTTCTTCTGCCAGCGGAGACGACCGTACTCAGGCCTCCTGACGAAATCTAACCCGACCCCCTGGTTCGGGGGGCAAAGTCCCAGCATGCGCCGGGCGTTTGGCCCTCAATTGCGGTTCGTCGCGCGTCGCGCGCGGCGGCCGCGATCGGCGTCGTCGCGGCGTGGGCGGCACCGCGTCGGGCGCCCGCATATGGCACTTGAGCTGGGGTTTTACCTCGGATTGCCGGGGCGGGCGCCGCCGCTGGGGCCGCGGCGAAGGGCGGTCCCGGCGACCCGAAACGCCTCGTGCGGGGGATCACGCATTTTCCGTCGCGTGTCGCGCGTGTCGCGCCTGCGCCGCCCGGACGGCACGGTCACGCGTCGAGCGCTGGTACGGCCCGCGGCCGATCCTCGCCGGGTTACCATTTAGCGGTGTCGAACCTGCGGATCCGTCAGGCCGCTGAGCTGCTCGGAGTCAGCGACGACACCGTCCGGCGATGGATCAACCAGGGATCGCTGACGGTCGGCCACGACGCGGCCGGCCGCAAGGTCATCGCCAGCGAGGATCTGGCGCGCTTTTCCCGGTCGAACGCGCCCGCCCCGCCGCCGGACCCGCTGAGTATCGGCAGCTCGGCGCGCAACCGGTTCGTCGGGCTGGTCACCAAGGTCACCAGCGACACGGTGATGACGCAGGTGGAGATGCAGTGCGGCCCGTTCACCGTCGTCTCGCTGATGAGCACCGAGGCCGCCGAGGAGCTGCAGCTGCGGCCCGGCAGCGTCGCCGTGGCCGTCGTGAAGGCCACCACCGTGATCGTGGAGACCGCCCGGCCCAGCACGTCGATGGCGTCGGACTGACCCCACGCTTTGCGGGTGCGCTGACGGCTCCGCGGGTGCGCTGACGGCGCAGAAGGGGCCGGATACGCCCTCAGCGCACACCCAATGCCAAGAGTTCACCGGCAAGGGGCTTACAGAGCGGCCGACAGGACCTACAGGGTGCCCAGATAGGCGACGGCGTCCAGCATCCGCTCGCCGGCCGCCCGCAGCTCCGGAATCCCCGGCCCGGCACGCAGCACCTCGCGGGCCACCGCGGGCAGTAGCTGCGCGGGATCCGCTCCGCCGAGCCCGGCGAGCGCCTCGGGCCGGCCGCCCTGCACGCCCAGGCCCGGCACCAGCACCGGGCCGCCCAGCGCGCTGAGGTCGGGCGCCTGGAGCACCGTCGCGCCCACCACCACGCCGACGTAGCCGGGCCCGGACGGGGTCGCCGATTTGTTCACCACGGCCGCCTGGTCGACGACCAGCTGGGCGACCGTGCGGCCGTCGAAGGCGGCGCGCTGTACGGTCGCGCCCTCGGGATTGGAGGTGGCCGCCAGCACGAACACCCCCCGGTCGTGCGCCGCCGCGGCTTCCAGCAGCGGCCGCAGCGAGCCGAACCCCAGGTAGGGCGACGCGGTCACCGCGTCGGCGGCCAGCGGCGAATCCCCCGCCCAGGCGGTGGCGTACGCCGCCATCGTGGTGCCGATGTCGCCGCGCTTGGCGTCGGCCAACACCAGCACGCCCGCCGCGCGCAGGGCAGCGATGGTGCGTTCCAGCACCGCGAACCCGGCCGCGCCGTAGGGCTCGAAGAACGCGACCTGGGGCTTGACGACGGCGAAACCGGAGAAGGCCTCGGTGCAGATGTCGCAGAAGGCGGCCAGCCCGTCGACGGTGGTCGGCAGATCCCAGGCGCGCAGCAGCTCCGGATGCGGGTCGATGCCCACGCAGAGCGGGCCGCGCTGCGCCTTGGCCTCGGCCAGCCGCAGGCCGAACCTCGTCACCGTGCGCCCTTGTCCGGGGCGATGAGGCTGTGCAGCTCTTGCAGCGACCGGACGCCGATGTCGCCGCGGATGCCCGCCTCGATGCCCTGGATGGCGGCGGACGCGCCCTGCACCGTGGTGACGCAGGGGATGTTGACCGACACCGCCGCCGAGCGGATCTCGTAGCCGTCGATGCGCGGGCCGGAGTTGCCGTATGGCGTGTTGATCACCATGTCCACCTCACCGGCCTTGATCGCGTCGACGGCCGACATCGCGGGGCGGCCGGGCTGCGGGTCCTCGAAGTGCTTGCGCACCTCGTCACACGGAATCCCGTTGCGGCGCAACATCTCCGCGGTGCCCTCGGTGGCCAGGACGCGGAAGCCGAGGTCGGCCAGGCGCTTGACCGGGAACACCAGGGATCGCTTGTCGCGGTTGGCGACCGAGACGAAGATGGTGCCCTCGGCGGGCAGCGAGCCGTAGGCCGCGGTCTGGCTCTTGGCGAAGGCGCTGCCGAAGTCCCGGTCGATCCCCATCACTTCGCCGGTCGATTTCATCTCGGGGCCCAGCAGCGAATCGATGGCGGCCCCGTCGGTCCGGCGGAAGCGGTGGAACGGCAGCACGGCCTCCTTGACCGCGATCGGGGCCTGCGGCGGTGCGTGGGCGCCGTCCCCGGAGGACGCCAGCAGGCCCTCGGCGCGGAGCTGGGGAATGGTGGCACCCAGCATGATCCGGGCGCACGCCTTGGCCAGCGGGATCGCGGTGGCCTTGGAGACGAAGGGAACGGTGCGGCTCGCGCGCGGGTTGGCTTCCAGGACGTAGAGCACGTCGTCCTTGAGGGCGTACTGCACGTTGAGCAGCCCGATCACCCCGATGCCGTGGGCGATGGCCTCCGTCGCGCGGCGCACTTTCTCGATGTCGCTACGGCCCAACGTGACGGGCGGCAGCGCGCAGGCCGAGTCGCCGGAGTGGATGCCGGCCTCCTCGATGTGCTCCATGATGCCGCCGATGTAGACCTCCGCGCCGTCGCACAGCGCGTCGACGTCGATCTCCACCGCGTCCTCGAGGAATCGGTCGACCAGGACCGGGTGTTCGGGCGAGAGCGCGGTGGCGCGGGTGATGTAGCCCTCCAGCGTCTGCTCGTCGTAGACGATCTCCATGCCGCGGCCGCCCAGCACGTACGACGGCCGCACCAGCACCGGATAGCCGATCTCCTCGGCGATCCGGCGGGCCTGCGCGAAAGTCGTTGCCATGCCGTATTTCGGCGCCGGCAATCCGGCGCCGGCCAGCACGTCGCCGAACGCGCCGCGGTCCTCGGCCAGGTCGATCGCCTCCGGCGGGGTGCCCACGATCGGGACCCCGGCGTCGGCGAGGCGCTGCGCCAGCCCGAGCGGGGTCTGGCCGCCCAGCTGCACGATGACCCCGACCACGCCGGGGCCGTCGCCGGCCGACTGCTGTTCGGCGCGGAACACCTCGAGGACGTCCTCGAACGTCAGCGGCTCGAAGTACAGCCGGTCGGCGGTGTCGTAGTCGGTGGACACCGTCTCCGGGTTGCAGTTGACCATCACGGTCTCGAAACCGGCCTGCGACAACGTGGTTGCCGCGTGCACGCAGCTGTAGTCGAATTCGATGCCCTGGCCGATGCGGTTGGGGCCGGACCCGAGGATCAGCACCTTGGGCCGCTCGGCCTGCGGGGCCACCTCCGACTCGGCCGCCGGGTCGAGCTCGTAGCTGCTGTAGTGATACGGCGTCTTGGCCTCGAACTCCGCCGCGCAAGTGTCCACGGTCTTGTACACCGGGTGGATGCCGAGGCGCTCGCGCAGTGAGCGCACCCCGTCCTCGCCCGCCAACTCCGGCCGCAGCGCGGCGATCTGGCGGTCCGACAGCCCGCTGTGCTTGGCCCGCCGCAGCAGGTCGGTGTCGAGCACCGGCGCGTCGACCAGCTCGGCGCGCAGCTTGCCCAGCTCGCCGATCTGGGCCAAGAACCACGGGTCGACGCCGCTGGCCCCGGCGACCTGCTCGACCGAGGCGCCCAGCCGCAGCGCCAGCTCGATGTCGTAGAGCCGACCCTCGGTCGGGGTTTGCAGCCGAGTCAGGACCTCGTCGATGTCGCCGTCATCGTCGGGCTTGGTCCAGAAACCCGCCCGGGTGGTCTCCAGCGACCGCATCACCTTGCCGAGCGCCTCGATGAAGTTGCGGCCCAACGACATCGCCTCGCCGACGGACTTCATCGTGGTGGTCAGGGTGGGGTCGGCCCCCGGGAACTTCTCGAATGCGAACCGCGGCGCCTTGACGACCACGTAGTCGAGGGTGGGTTCGAAGCAGGCCGGCGTTTCCTTGGTGATGTCGTTGACGATCTCGTCGAGGCTGTAGCCGATGGCCAGCTTGGCGGCGATCTTGGCGATCGGGAAGCCGGTGGCCTTGGAGGCCAGCGCGCTGGACCGGGACACCCGGGGGTTCATCTCGATGACGATCAGCCGGCCGTCGACAGGGTTGACCGCGAACTGGATGTTGCAGCCGCCGGTGTCCACCCCGACCTCGCGCAGGATCGCGATGCCCAGGTCGCGCATCCGCTGGTATTCCCGGTCGGTGAGCGTCATGGCGGGCGCGACGGTGACCGAGTCACCGGTGTGCACGCCCATCGGATCGAAGTTCTCGATCGAGCACACCACGACCACGTTGTCGTGGCCGTCGCGCATCAGCTCGAGCTCGAATTCCTTCCAGCCGTAGATCGATTCCTCGATCAGCACGTTAGCGCTGGGGCTCTCGGCCAGGCCGGCGCCGGCCATCCGGTCGACCTCCTCGACGGATCGCGCCATGCCCGAACCCAGCCCGCCCATGGTGAAGCTGGGCCGCACCACGACGGGCAGCCCGAGTTCGGAGACCGTCTCGCGTACCTCGTCCATGGTGAAACACACGCGGCTGCGGGCGGATTCGCCGCCGACCTTGGCGACGATGTCCTTGAACATCTGCCGGTCCTCGCCGCGCTGGATGGCGTCGATGTCCGCGCCGATGAGCTCGACACCATGGCGCTCCAGCGCCCCGTTCTCGTGCAGCGCGACCGCGGTGTTGAGCGCGGTCTGTCCGCCCAGCGTGGCGAGCAGGGCGTCGATCTTGTTGCCGCGCTCGGCCTGTTGGGCGATCACCCGCTCGACGAACGCGGGGGTGATGGGCTCGACGTAGGTGTGGTCGGCGTACTCCGGATCGGTCATGATGGTGGCCGGGTTGGAGTTGATCAGGCTGACCTGGAGCCCCTCGGCCCGCAACACCCGGCAGGCCTGGGTGCCGGAGTAGTCGAATTCGGCCGCCTGGCCGATGACGATCGGCCCCGAGCCGATCACCAGCACGTGACGCAAGTCGGTGCGACGCGGCACTAGCACCCTCCTTCTTTGACGCGAGCGACCGCGTTTGTACACCGTTTACGGCGTGTCGCCGGACAGACACGGTCACTCGCGGTCATTGGTGGCCCGCCATCAGGTCGATGAATTGGTCGAACAGGTATTCCGCGTCGTGTGGGCCGGCGGCGGCCTCGGGGTGGTACTGCACCGAGAACGCCCGCCCGTCAGCGAGTTTGACGCCTTCGACCACCCCGTCGTTGGCGCATGTGTGGCTGACGACGGCCGGGCCGAACGGCGTGTCGAAGGACTGGCCCGCCTCGCCCTCCAGCGCGAAGCCGTGGTTCTGCGCGGTGACCGCCACCCGGCCGGTGGCGTGGTCCATGACCGGGATGTTGATGCCGCGGTGGCCGAACACCATCTTGTAGGTGGACAGGCCCAGCGCCCGGCCCAGGATCTGGTTGCCGAAACAGATGCCGAACAGCGGGATCCCGGCGCCCAGCACCTCGCGGGTGAGCGCGACGACGTCGTCGGCGGTGGCGGGATCGCCCGGGCCGTTGGACAGGAAAACGCCGTCGGGTGCGATGTCGGCGATCTGCTCGAAGCTCGTCGACGACGGCAGCACGTGGCTGCGGACCCCGCGGCGCGCGAAGTTGCGCGGGGTGTTGGTCTTGATGCCCAGGTCCAGCGCGACCACGGTGAACCTCGAAGACCCCGGTGGGCCCTCGGGTTCCACGATGTAGCGCTCCGGGGTGCTGACCTCGCCGGCGAGATCGGCGCCCAGCATGGACTCCTGCCCCCGCACCCGCTCCACCAGCTCGGCCGGGTCGGCGAGCGCCGCACCGGAAAACACCCCGGCCTTCATCGATCCGCGGGTGCGCAGGTGGCGCACCACCGCCCGGGTGTCGATGCCGGCGATCCCGACGACGTGCTGGCGCACCAGCTCGTCCTCCAGGGTGCCGGTGGCGCGCCAATTCGACGCGCGCGGTGAGGGATCGCGCACGGCGTAGCCGGCGACCCAGATCTTGTCGCCGCGGCTCTCGGCGTCCTCGTCGTTCCAGCCGGTGTTGCCGATCTGCGGGGCGGTGGCCACCACGATCTGGCGGTGATAGCTGGGATCGGTCAGCGTCTCCTGGTAGCCGGACATGCCGGTGGAAAACACGGCCTCGCCGAGCGTCTGGCCGACCTTGCCGAACGCCGTTCCGGTGAAGACTCGCCCGTCCTCGAGTACCAGTAGGGCCTTATTCGTCACGCTGCTTCCTCTTCCAGCCACTCGGCGTACTCGTCGCGATGGTTGGCCCGAAAGCCGGTGTCGATCTCGACGCCCGACGGCAGCCGCCACCGGATCGCCAGGATCCCGATCCGGGCCACCGCCCTGCCCCCCATGCTGCGCTCCATGCGGATGTCGGTGATCGAGTCTTTGGGGATCCAAATCGGCTGAGCCCGTTGGCGTTCCACCAGAATCCCGCCGGAGTAGCGGGTCAGCGCCGCCTTGCTGCGGAAACCCAGGTCACCGGCCGCGATCCGCTCGTTCCAGTCCGGGGCCATCATGGAACCGCAGTAGTGGCCGCGGGTGGTGGCGATCACCGCGCCCACCTGGTCGGGCACCTCGGGCAGGTCGCCGATCAGTTCCGTCTGCCGCCGCGAGCGACGCTGCCAGCTGCGCATCATCAGCTGGATGACCACCGCGATGATTACCACCAGCACGGCCGCGAAGATGAGCGACCCCACCAGCGTCCCCGAATTCATGCCGGACACTTCCCGTCTCGAGCGGTGACCTTGCCGCGCAGCAGGGTCGCGGTCACGGTGGCGGGCAGCTCCATCGACTCGAACGGCGTGTTGGCCGACCGGCTGGCCAGACCGGAACCGGCGACGGTCCAGGTGGCGTCGGGGTCGACCACCGTCAGGTTTGCCGGCTCCCCCACCTCCAGCGGGCGGCCCTGATCGGGCAGCCCGACGATGCTCGCCGGGTTCTCGCTCATCACCCGGGCGACGTCGCGCCAGGTCAGCAGCCCGGGCCGGACCATCGTCTGCACCACCACCGACAGCGCGGTCTGCAGGCCGAGCATGCCGGGCCGCGCCGCGGCGAACTCCACGCACTTCTCGTGCTCGGCGTGCGGGGCGTGGTCGGTGGCCACACAGTCGATGACGCCGTCGGCCAAGGCTTGGCGCAGCGCCGCCGCGTCGCCGGATTCGCGCAGCGGCGGGTTGACGCGATTGCGCCCGTCGTAGCTGGCCAGCCTGCTGTCGTCGAGCAGCAGGTGATGCGGGGTGACCTCCGCGGTGATCGAAATCCCTTGCCCCTTAGCCCATTTAAGCAACTCGACGGTGCCCGCGGTGGACGCGTGGCAGATGTGGACGCGGGCGCCGGCGTCGCGGGCCAGCAGCGCGTCGCGGGCGACGATCGACTCCTCGGCGGCCCGCGGCCAGCCCGAGAGTCCCAGCCGGGCCGCGGTGGGTCCCTCGTGCGCGACGGCGCCGACGGTCAGCCGGGGTTCCTCGGCGTGCTGGGCGATGAGCACCCCCAGGCCGGTGGCGTACTCGAGGGCGCGGCGCATCACCAGCGGGTCGTGCACGCAGATGCCGTCGTCGGAGAACATCCGAACCTGCGCGGCACCGGCCGCCATCATGCCCATCTCGGTGAGCTCGGCGCCGGCCAGTCCGACGGTGACGGCGCCGACGGGGTGCACGTCGACCAGGCCGATCTGCTGGCCGCGGTGCCAGACGTGGTCGGTGACCACCGGGCTGTCGGCGACCGGATTCGTGTTGGCCATCGCGAACACCGCGGTGTATCCGCCCAAAGCCGCTGCGGCCGAACCGGTTTCGATATCCTCGGCGTATTCGCGCCCGGGCTCGCGCAGGTGGGTGTGCAGGTCGACCAACCCGGGTAGCAACACGTGATCCGTGGCGTCGATGACGTCGGCGTCTTCGGGGATCGCGAGCCCGGCCCCGATCTCGGCGATCTGGCCTTCAAAACCGGGACCGCCGACCAGCACGTCGACCCGGTCACCCTCGCCGTACAACCGCACCCCGCGGATCAGGACGCTCATGCCGCCCCCTCAGTTCCGGCCGACTCGGCGCCGATCAGCACATGGAACAGCACCGCCATCCGCACGTGCACACCGTTGGAAACCTGTTGCAGCACCGCCGATTGCGACGAGTCGGCCACCGACGACGCGATCTCCATGCCGCGCAGCATCGGACCCGGGTGCAGCACCACCGCGTGGCCGGGCAGCATCGCCTGGCGGCGATCCGAAAGCCCGTAGCGGGAGGAGTATTCGCGCACCGACGGGAAGAAGCCGCCGTTCATCCGCTCGGCCTGCACGCGCAGCATCAGCACCGCGTCGGCGGCGGGCAGCTCGGCGTCGAAGTCGCCGGACACGGTGACCGGCCAGCCGTCGACCCCGACCGGCAGTAGCGTCGGCGGGGCGACCAGCACCACCTCGGCGCCCAGGGTGTTCAGCAGCATGACGTTGGAGCGGGCGACCCGGCTGTGCAGGATGTCGCCGACGATCACGATGCGCCTGCCTTCGATGCCGCCGAGGCGCTGGCGGATGGTCAGCGCGTCGAGCAGCGCCTGCGTCGGGTGCTCGTGGGTGCCGTCGCCGGCGTTGATCACCGAGGGGCCGGCGTGGTCGTCGGCGCATGTCCAGTCGGCGAGCAGGTGGGCCGCCCCGGACGCCGGATGGCGGATGATGAGCGCGTCGGCGCCGGCCGCCCGCAGCGTCAGGGCGGTGTCGCGCAGCGACTCACCCTTGCCAACCGACGACCCGGCCGCGCTGACGTTGATCACGTCGGCGCTCATCCACTTGCCGGCCACCTCGAACGACACCCGGGTGCGGGTGGAGTTCTCGTAGAACATGGTGATCACCGTGCGCCCACGCAGGGTCGGCAGCTTCTTGATCTCACGGCCCACCAACGCCTCGGCGAACCGGTCCGCGTCGTCGAGGATCGCGGTGGCCTCGTCGCGGCCGAGGTCCCCGGCGGCCAGCAGGTGACGCGTCATCGCGAGATCACCACCCCGTCGCGGCCATCCTGCTCGCTCAGCAGCACGTGCACGCTCTCGCCGCGGGAGGTGGGCACGTTCTTGCCGACGTAGTCGGCGCGCAGCGGCAATTCGCGGTGGCCGCGGTCGACCAGCACCGCCAGCTGCACCGCCCGCGGGCGGCCGACGTCGCGCAGCGCGTCGAGCGCGGAGCGCACGGAGCGCCCGGAGTAGAGCACGTCGTCGACGAGGATCACCAACGCGTCGTCGATGCCGCCGGCCGGGATCGAGGTGGCCTCCAGCGGCCGCGGCGGCTTTTGCATCAGGTCGTCGCGGTAGAGCGTGATGTCGAGCCCGCCGCGGCCGACCTCCACGCCGCTGAACTCGGCGATGTGGGTGGCCAGCCGCTCGGCCAGGGTCACGCCCCGGGTCGGGATGCCCAACAGCACCACCCGGGGCGCGTCGGGACCGTCCAGCGCGGTCTTTTCGATGATCTGATGCGCGATGCGGGAAATGGTGCGGCCGACGTCGGCCGCCGACATCAGTTCCCGGGACTCGCGGCCCGAGCCGCTCTCGTCCACAGCACCCATGCGAGACTTGACCTCCTTCTCCGCCTCGCCGGACGGATCGTTAAAGGATGTCGACTGCCCGGCAGCGTAGCATCCCTTCAGCCTGCGGCGGCGGGAGGCACGAGGCGGCGCCACCCTCGATCGCCCGCCCCGCCGCAACTACCCCGCCACAGCCGCCCCACCCGCCTCGCCGCGCTACCCTGGCGGAAATGACCGGCTCGGGATTCTCGGGATTGCAGCGGATGGATTTCGACGCGCTCTACCGCGGCGAGAGCCCCGGCGAGGGGATCCCGCCGATGGCCACTCCGCCGTGGGATACCAAGGCACCCAAGGACAGTGTCGTCGCGTGGCATGGCGGCGGCTGGGTCCACGGCGACGTCTTAGACATCGGCTGCGGGCTCGGCGACAACGCGATCTACCTGGCGCGAAACGGGTTCCGGGTCACCGGGCTGGACATCTCGCCCACCGCGCTGGTCACCGCCCAGCGGCGGGCGCACGAGGCCGGGGCGGACGTCACGTTCGCGGTGGCCGACTCCACCAAACTGGAGGGCTTCACCGACGCGTTCGACACGGTGATCGACAGCGGCATGTTCCACTGCCTGGACGACGACGGCAAGCGCAGCTACGCCGCCGCCGTGCGCCGGGCGTGCAGGCCCGGCGCCACGCTGTTGATCAGCTGCTTCTCCGACACCAACGGCCCCGACGAGCGGTGGCCCCGGCCGTCGGTCTCGGAGCAGACGCTGCGCGACGTGCTCGGCGGCGCGGGCTGGGACATCGAATCGCTGGAGCCCGCCACGATGCGCCGCGAGGTGGACGGCTCGCAGGTCGAGATGGCGTTCTGGTACGTGCGGGCGCGGCGCCACTGAACCGGCCCGGGTGGTCGGGCGTTGCGGAGAAGACAGTACGTTCGAATCGTGAGCGAGGAGTTCTTCGTCACCCGCCGCGATGCCGGTGACGCGGTGGTGTTGCAGGTCAACGGTGTGGTGGACATCATCACCGCGCCCTCGCTCGCCACGCACATCGACGTTGCCCTGTCCGGCACGCCCGCGGTGCTCGTCATCGACCTCACCGAGGTGGATTTCCTGTCCTCCGCCGGCATCACCGTGCTGGTCGAGGTGCATCGCCTGACCGAGAACAGCCCGACCTCGCTGCGGGTGGCGGCCGACGGCTCGGCCACCAGCAGGCCGCTGCGCATCGTGGGCCTCGACGAGTTCATCGACCTCTATCCCACCGTCTCGGAGGCGCTGGACGGGCGACAGTCCTAGTGTGACGATCGCGCGCACCGGGCCCGACGCTAACCTCAATCGGGTGAATCTCGACGTCAATGGCGCCTCCATCCGCGAAGTGTGCGACGCGGGCCTGCTCGCCGGTGCGCTGACCATGGTCTGGCAGCGCGGAGAAGTGTTGCAGGTCAACGAAATCGGTCACCGCGACGTGGACGCCGCCCTGCCGATGCAGCGCGACACGCTGTTCCGGATCGCCTCGATGACCAAGCCGGTCACCGTCGCGGCGGTGATGAGCCTGGTCGACGAGGGCAAGCTCACGCTGAAAGACCCGGTGGTGCGCTGGGCGCCGGAGCTGGCCGACCTGCGGGTGCTCGACGACCCGCACGGCCCGCTGGACCGGACGCACCCGGTGCGGCGCGCGATCCTGATCGAGGACCTGCTCACCCACACCAGCGGCCTGGCCTACGGCTTCTCGGTGTCCGGGCCGATCGCGAAGGCGTACATACGGCTGCCGTTCAACCAGGGCCCGGACGCCTGGCTGGCCGAGCTGGCCAAACTGCCTCTCGTGCATCAACCCGGCGACCGGCTCACCTACAGCCACTCCATCGACCTGCTGGGCGTCATCGCGGCACGCATCGAGGGCAAGCCGTTCCACGAGGTGCTCGACGAACGGGTGCTGGGCCCGGTGGGCATGCCCGACACCGGGTTCTTCGTGTCCCTCGAGGCGCGCCGCCGTGCCGCGACGATGTACCGCCTCGACGGGGACGGCCAACTGCACCACGACGTGATGGGCCCGCCGCACATCACGCCGCCCTCCTTCCCCAACGCGGGCGGTGGCCTGTTGTCGACCGCCGACGACTACCTGCGGTTCGTGCGGATGCTGCTCGGCGACGGGACGATCGACGGGGTGCGGGTGTTGTCGCCCGAGTCCGCCCGCCTGATGCGCACCGACCGGCTGACCGACGAACAGAAGCGGCACCACTTCCTCGGGGCGCCGTACTGGGTGGGCCGCGGCTTCGGCCTGAACCTGTCGGTGGTGACCGACCCGGCCAGGAGCGCGCCGCTGTTCGGGCCGGGCGGGCTGGGGACGTTCAGCTGGCCGGGCGCCTACGGGACGTGGTGGCAGGCCGACCCGGGCGCCGAGCTGATCCTGATCTACCTGGTGCAGAACATGCCCGACATGTCCGCGGACGTGGCGGCGGCGGTGGCCGGCAACACCTCGCTGGCGAAACTCCAATCCGCGCAACCGAAATTCGTCCGCCGCACCTATCAAGCGCTCGGCCTCTGACGTGGCCGACTACCCACCCGACCGCATCACCGGGCCGCGGCTGGTGCTGCGCCGGCCCGTGCTCGACGACGCCGGCGCGCTGTTCCAGCGGGTGGCCCGGGACCCCGAGGTCACCCGGTATCTGATGTGGGCGCCGCATCCGGACGTGGCGGCGACCCGGCGGGTGATCACCGAGAAGCTCAACGCCACGCCCGACGAGCGGACGTGGGTGATCGAGCTGCGGCACAGCGGTGAGGTGATCGGGCTGGCCAGTTGCCGGCGCCCGGTGCCGCACTCGGTCGAAATCGGCTATTGCCTGGGCCGGCGGTGGTGGGGCAAGGGCTTGATGGCCGAGGTTCTCGACATGCTGCTGGACGCGCTCGACAGCGACCGCGGGGTGTATCGGGTGTGGGCCACCTGCAACGTCGACAACGTGCGCTCGGCGCGGCTGCTGGAGCGCGCCGGTTTCGTGCTGGAGGGCCGGCTGGCCCGCCACGCGGTCTACCCCAACCTGGGCATCGAGCCGCAGGACAGCCTGCTGTACGCGAGGATCCTGCGCTGAGCGGCGCCGCTTCCCGCGTGCATCCAGGGTGGGGTTTCCCGGCGTGTCGCCGCCCCGTGCGCACGCTCGAAACCGTGAGCGCACGGGCGATCGCGGGTTATCCGACGCCCTAAACAACGCCTCAGCGTGATCGCGGAGCGCCGACCACCTCGCGGCCACGGCCCGATCCCGGCGATGCCGCGCTTCCCGATGGTCTCGCTCCGCCCGAGTCGGCGGGCACCAGCGGGACGGCCGCCAGCGGGAACAACGCGCACAGCGCCCAGGCCGGCGGGTATCCGGCGGCCACGATCAGCGCGCCGAACAGCGGCGGCCCTGCGGCGGCCATCACCCGCTGGGTGGTGTTCTGCACCCCCAGGGCGCGCCCGCTCCAGAATTGCCCGGCGAATTCGGTGATGGCGGTGGCCTCGAGCCCGTTGTCCAGCACCGCGATCACCGCGACGGCGGCCATCAGCAACACGTCGTAGCCCGACCCGCCGTTGTCGGTGAGGGCGAGCAGGAAGAGGGCTGCCGCGCCGGCGGCGGCGATGACGCGGACCGGTCGCATGCGCGATCCGACGCGATCGGACCAACGTCCGACCACGATTCGTCCCACCGCGCCCAGCAGCTGGCAGACCATGACCAGCCCGCCCGCGCCGGCCACCGACCAGCCGCGGCGATCGATCAGCCACACCAGCATGAACGTCACCGTCACCGTCTGCGGCACCATCAGCAGCGAGCTGACGGCGTGGATCCGCGGCAGTACGGACGAGCCGCGATACGGGCTGGCCAGCTCCGCGTCGGTGGCGACCTTGCGTGATTTCCGCGGCGGGTCGACGATCCCCAGCGCGCTCGCGACCGCCGCCATCGTGCACATCAGCGCGAGGAACATCAGCCCCGAACGCGGGCCCCGCTCGGACAGCTCGGGGATCACCATCGCGCCCAGGGCGATGCCCAACGGCTGCGCGGTCTGGCGGATGCCCATCGCCAGGCCCCGCTGGTGCGACGGGAACCACGCGGACACCAGCCGGCCGCCGGCGGTGTTGCAGCTGGCGGCGGCCATCCCGCCGAGGAACAGGAACGCGCCCATGGCCAGCATCGAATGCGCCGACGCCGCGGCGTAGGCCGCCGCCGCGGTGAGCGCCGATCCGGCCGTCAGCACGATCCGCTCACCGACGCGGTCCAGCACCCAGCCCCAGAGCACCAGCGTCGCCACCATGCCCCAACTCGGCATGGACGACAACAGGCCCGCTTCGGCCAACGGAATGCCGCGGCGCGCCTGCAGCGACGGGATCAGGAACGCGACGCCGTTGATGAACAGGAACGACGTCGCGGTCACGGCCAGGGAGACGACCATGAGCGACCAGCGCGCGCCCGTGCCGAGTTCGTCGGCACTCTTCGCCTCGAGGGACATCACCCCATGGTGGCACGACATGCGCCCGACGCTGGGCCGCGCGACGCCAACGGCGCGCCGTAACTCATTGAACCTTAAGCTTTTTGATCACGAACCCGCGGCGGCCGCCCCTGCGCCGACGGCGTGCGTCTCACGTTATCCGTTGTGGGACTGGGTGTTTCGTGGACTCGGCGCACGACGGACTCGCACAGGTTCAACACAGGAAACTCTCATGCGCGGACTCAGCGTTTTCTCAGCGCGGCTACCCTAGAAATACCCCAAGGACGAGACCGGAGATGACACCGGAAGATGACTGTGGATGAATGACGTTTCGCGGCAGGCGCTGACCAAGGTGCCCGCGGTCACCCTGGGCTTCTGGGTCGTCAAGATTCTGGCGACCACGTTGGGCGAGACGGGCGGGGACACCGTCACGATGACCCTGAACTGGGGCTACGCAGCGGGGGTCGCGCTGTTCGGTGTCGCGTTGGTGGTGCTGGTCGTCGCTCAGATCCTCGCCGAGCGCTTCCAAGCCGCCCTGTACTGGGCGACGATCGTGGCCTCCACCACGTTCGGCACGACGTTGGCCGACTTCGCCGACCGATCGCTCGGGATCGGCTACACCGGCGGATCGCTGGTGCTGCTGGGTTGCCTGCTGGCCACGTTGGGCCTGTGGCGATGGTCGGAGGGCACCGTGTCGGTGACCACCGTCTCGACGCCGAAAGTGGAGGCGTTCTATTGGGCGACAATCACTTTCTCGCAGACCCTGGGCACCGCGCTCGGTGACTGGCTCGCCGACACCCGCGACTTCGGTTACGAGCGCGGTGCGTTGGTGTTCGCCGCGGGCCTGGCCGTGGTCGTCGCGCTCTACTACTGGACCGCCGTATCCCGCGTCGCGTTGTTCTGGGTCGCGTTCATCTTGACCCGGCCGTTGGGCGCGACGGTCGGCGACTTCATCGACAAGCCGGTCGCCGACGGCGGCCTGGCGCTGAGCCGCCCGCTGGCGTCGGCGGTGATCGCGGCGATCATGGTGGCCTTGGTTGTCGTCTTGCCGCAGCGCCCGGGGCGCCACCCCGGCGCCGTCCCCGAAGAGGCGTGACGGCATGAAGGTCCTGCTGGTCGAGGACGAGGCGCGGCTGTCGGCGACCATCGCCAGGGGGCTCAAGGCCGAGGGATTCGTGGTGGTGGCCGTGGGCACGGGCGTCGACGGCCTGCGGGAGGCGGTCGACAACAACTTCGACGTGGTGATCCTCGACATCATGCTCCCCGGCCACAGCGGGTACGAGGTGTTGCGCCGGATGCGGGCGCGCAACGTGTGGACGCCGGTGCTCATGCTGACCGCCAAGGACGGGGAGTACGACGAGACCGACGCCTTCGACCTGGGAGCCGACGACTACCTGACCAAACCGTTTTCCTTCCGGGTGCTCGTCGCGCGGCTGCGCGCGCTGGTGCGCCGCGGCGTGCCGCAGCGGCCGGCGGTGCTGACCGCGGGATCCCTGCTGCTCGATCCGGCGCGGCACAGCGTGCAGCGCGGCGCCTCCCCGATCGCGTTGACTCCGCGGGAGTTCGGCGTGCTCGAATTCCTGCTCCGCAACAAGGACATGGTCGTCACCAAGGCCGAGATACTGCGCAACGTGTGGGACGCTCACTATCACGGCCCCGACAACGTGGTCGAGGTTTACGTGGGGTATCTGCGGCGCAAGATCGATATTCCGTTCGGCACCAACACCATCGAAACGATCCGGGGCGTCGGTTACCGATTGTCGGGGTGAGGGCCGCGTTGCGGCAGGGACACGCTGAATCGGCTCCCGCCGCCCGGTCGGTCGTCGACGGTGACGGTGCCGCCGTGCGCGGCGACGACCTCGGCGACGATCGCGAGGCCCAGGCCGGCTCCCCCGCCGCTGCGGGCCCGGTCCGAGTCCAGCCGCACGAAGCGTTCGAACACCCGGGACCGGTCGGCCGCGCGGATTCCGGGGCCGTCGTCGCTGACGGTGAGGATCGCCGTGCCGTTGCGGCTGCCGACTTCCAGGTGGACGCGCGAACGGGCATGGCGGACGGCATTTTCCATCAGATTGCGAATCATCCGCGAGATGGCCACCGGGTCGCCGGTGCACCGCACCGGGCAGGTGTCGGCGCCCACGGCGCACGGCGCGTCCCGGCGCGCCCGGGCGACCTCGGCCTGCGCGACGTCGTCGAGGGCGAGCTCTTCTTGGCGGCGCACCAGCCTTCGCTCGTCGGCGCGCGCCAGCAGCAGCAGATCCTCGATCAGCGTGTGCATGCGCTGCGCCTCGGGGAGCAGGGTGTTGACCGCGAGCTCCGCGTCGAGCAGATCCGGGTGCGCCTCGGCGACCTCCAGCCCGGAGATGATGGTGGCCAGCGGGCTGCGCAGTTCGTGCGACGCGTCGCCGACGAAGCGTTGTTGAGCACGATGGCCCGCCTCGATCCGGGACAGCATCTGGTTCATGGTGACCGCCAGCGCCGCGATCTCGTCGCGGCCGTTCGGCACCGGCACCCGTTCGGCCAGGTCCGATGCCGAGATCTCGGCGACCCGCGCGCGGATGGCGTCCACGGATCGCAGCGACCGGCGGACGAGCCAGAACGTCGCGCCCGCCGCCACCGCGATGACGATGGGCGCACCGCCCGCCAACAGCAGCGCGACGGTCCGCGCCGTCGCCTCGACCGTCTGGCTGCCGCCCCCCACCAGCACCGTGTAGTCGCCGGACGCGGTGGCCACGCGTTGCCCGCTGACACGCATGTTGTCACCCGCCACGGCGTCGTCGGACAACCCCCGCCGCAGGCCGAAGCCGAAGGCGGTGACGGGGACGAGCGCCGACCTCGGCGCCGACCGCGACCGCCTGATCACCCTGCCGTCGGGGGCGACCACCTGGACCGCGACCACCCGTTGGTCGGTGCTGAACAGGCTGCTGTCGAGACGGGCCGGCGGATCGGACTGCAATTCCTTCGCCACGTCGCGGACCCTTTCCGCGGACGCATAGTCGACACCCCCCAACAGCGACCGATACAGCGTCAGGTCCAGCCCCGCGCCGGCCAGGGCGAGTGCGCACAGGACGACGGCCGCCGACACCGCGGCCGAGCGGGCGGGGATACCCCAGTGCGGGAGTTGAGGCAACTGCACGCCTCCGATTCTGCAGGGCCGGGGACCGGCTGGAAACACCGAGCTCAGCGCGCTTCTCAGCGCCCTCTCAGCGACTGCCTCCTAGGCTGAACCCGTCATGTCAGGTACTGCACGCCTTGCGCGCCGCACCAACCGCGCGACCACACGAATACTGGCCTTTCTCGCGATCGTCACGGGCTTGGGGCTGGTGGGGGCGGTGCCGGCCGGCGCCGACACCAGCCCGTTCAACACGCTGAGCTGCAGTTGTCCGGAGACGGCCCCGGCGGGCAGCCCCGCCCGCAGCGACGAGATCACACGAGGGATCCGGCAAGGCGAACTGGGCGGGCCCCAGGGCCCGCCACGGAACTGACCGCCCAGCCCCTAGGCCGAGGCGTCCTCGCTGACGATGCGGTCGGCGCCGTCGCCGTTGCGCCCGCCGTTGAGTCCGGAGGCGTCCGCGGGCAGCTCGAAGGCGGCCACCGCGGACCCGACCGCGGCCGTCGCCGCGCTGCGCTGGGCCTCCATCCGCGCCAGCGCGGCCTCGGTGAACACCGACAGCCCCAGGTCGGGGTTGTATCCGTGGATCTCCTTGACGTCGAGCTGGGCCAGGAAGTAGATGATCTCCTTGGAGACCACCTGACCGGGAACCAGCACCGGGAAGCCCGGCGGGTAGGGCACCACGAACGTGGTGGAGACCAGCGTCTTGCCCTCGGCCAGCCGGCGCCCCGCCATGCCGATCAGGACGTGCTCGCGGTCGGACTCCTCGTATCCGGCGTAGAACGCCGACCGCATGTCGCCGAAGATGCACGCGTCGACGGGCCGGAAGGCGATGTCGAACTCGCTGAAGTCGGGCAGGTGCGGCAGGTCCTGCGTGATCTCCTCGACGTGGCGCGCGTGCAGCGCCCGGTCGGCGACGCTGGCCGCGTTCTCGGAGCGGTCGAAATCGATTGCCACCCTGCGCAACACGTCGAGCAGGTAATGCACGCTCGACCACGTGACGCCGATGGTGAAGATCAGCAGCACGCTGTTGATCGAGGTCTTGTTGATCTGGATGCCGAACCGCTCCATCAGGATCTTCTCGCGGAAGTCGTACCCGTTCATCCCGGTCTTGCCGACGAACAAGGTGACCCGTGTCGCGTCCAGCACGAACTGGTCGGAACGCCACGCCTCGTTCCACTCGGCCAGCGCGCCCTGGCGGACCTCGCGGTAGGAACTCACCGACGATGCCCGGAACTCCTCGGGCACCAGGTCGGACTCGTCGAGGATGCGGAACCACTTGCTGATCAACCGGTCCCGCCGGACGCGGTGCCGGAAGACCAGCGCCATGTCGTAGGTCTGCCGGACCAGCTGGAAGCCCTCGATGTCGACCTGCCGCCGCGCCAGGTCCAGCGACGCCAGGAGTTGCTGGTTCGGTGACGTCGAGGTGTGGGTCAGGAACGCCTCACCGAACGCGTCGCGGGTCAGCGCGTTGAAGTCCTGGTCGCGGACGTGGATCATCGACGCCTGGCGCAGCGCCGACAGCGACTTGTGCGTCGAATGCGTGGCGTAGACGCGGACGCGGGCGCGGGCGGGGTCGGGCAACAGCGGGCGGTCGGCCCACTCCGACCGGTCGACCCGCTCCATCTCGGCCGCCCAATTCTTGTATTCGGCAGCGTATTCCGGCGAGGCGAGCATCTTCTCGACGCGCTCGGCCGAAACCATCGCCGTGCGCTGCCGCGCCCAGGGCACGGCCGTGGCGAAGGCGTACCACGCCTCGTCCCACAGGAAGCAGATGTCCGGCTTGATGGCCAGCACCTCCAGCATGACCTGCAGCGGGTTATACACCACCCCGTCGAAGGTGCAGTTGGTCAGCAGCAGCATGCGCACCCGGTTCAGCTGTCCGGCGGCCTCTAAGTCCAGCAGCGTCTGCTTGATCGTGCGCAGCGACACCGCCCCGTAGATGGCGAACTGCGGCAACGGGTAGGCGTCCAGGTACAGCGGGTAGGCGCCGGCCAGCACCAGCCCGTAGTGGTGCGACTTGTGGCAGTTGCGGTCGATCAGCACGATGTCGCCCGGCCGGGTCAGCGATTGCACGACGATCTTGTTGGCCGTCGAAGTGCCGTTGGTGACGAAATACGTGTGGTCGGAGTTCCACGTGTGCGCGGCCTTGTCCATCGCCTTCTTGATGTTGCCGTGCGGGTCGAGCAGCGAGTCGAGGCCACCGGAGGTGGTCGAGGTCTCGGCCATGAAGATGTTGCGGCCGTAGAACTCGCCCATGTCCTGCAACGACTTCGAGTTGAAGATGCTGGCGCCGCGCGCGACGGGCAGGGCGTGGAACTGGCCCACCGGCGCGGCCGCATACGCGCGCAGCGCGTCGAAAAACGGTGTGGCATAACGGTTCCGTAGCCCGGCGAGCACCGTGCTGTGCAAGTCGGTGACGTCGTTGAGCCGGTAGAACGTGCGATCGTAGACGTCGGGCTCGGTGTCGTCGCCCGCCGCGATCGACTCGTCGGTCAGCAGATACAGGTCGATGTGGGGGCGCAGTTCCCGGATCCACTCGCCGCATTCCACCCAGTCGTTGGCGCGGTCGGGAATGTCCACGTCTTCGTTGGCCCCCAACAGGGTGTTCATCAGCGGCAACCGGTCGCGCGACCGCAGCGGCAGGTCGTCGCGGACGATCGCGGCCTGGATCTCTCCGTTCAGCGCGACGGCGGCGATGGCGTCCTCGACGCTGGGCACCACCAGGATCTCGAACTGCACGTCGTCGGACGGGTTGCGCAGGGCGCGCAGGCATTCGGCCAGGCAGTCGGGGGCCGTCGCGGGCGCGTCGTCGGCGAGCAGCACGGTGTAGAACTGCTGCTGCTTGGCCTGGGCCACCAGCTCCTGGTCGGCCAGCGGCGCCGAGGTGTCGAAAAGGCCTGCGCGGTCTCCGTATTCACTCAACAGCCGCACCGCCATGGAGACCTCTTCGGTGAGCCGCACCGTGGACAGGCTCTCCAGGTGCGCGCGGAAGGTCGCCAGGTTCTGCGCGCCGGGATACAGCCAGTACCGCTCGTAGGCGGCGATGCGGTCCATCAGGCGTTTCACCCGGGCCACGTCGTGGGCCTTGTCGTGGCCGGCCAGGTCGACCTCGGCGAGGTGGCGGCACGCGTCGTCGAGCAGGTTCCAGGTGTCGACGCGGGCGTAGGACGGGTTGGCCACCGCCGCGAGCGCGGAGACCCGGAGTCGTCGCGGCTGGGTGGTGTATCGAGTCATGACCTCACCTGTTCTTCTGGGCGACTTGTATTCTCACCCCGCCGCGGTGCCGACGTGATCGTTTCGCATCAGCTCCCCTCAGCTGTTCAGCTCGTCGTCATCCTCGTCGGCGTCATCCTCGTCAACGTCGACGACGCGCCGGCCGGGGCGGGTGCCGTCCACCCAGCGCAGCACCGGAAGGTCCCAGCGGCGCACCGGCAACTCGGTGACGTCGGACAGCGACCGCACCACGGCCTGGGTCAGGCCCATGAGCGCGGCCATCACCGGGAGCAGCGGCTGCAGCGGCCTGGCGGCGGTGCGCACCGTGCTGATGCGGCGGGCCATGATCAGCCGTTCGACGCAGTGATAGAGCCAGGCGCCCACCGCCAGCGCGTAGATCGACAGCGCCGACGCGACGATCGTCCACCCGAACGCGGCGCACACGACGGCACCCAGCACCACCGTCGCGGCCAGCAACCCCGCGACGACGGCGCGCAGCTCCAGCCGGGTCACGCCCGGTGTTCCTCGTCTTCCGCCGCGCCGGCCGCGTGGGTGCGGACCGCCGCGGCGGCCGCCCGGATCTGCGGGGTCACCAGCATCACCTGGCCCAGCACGCCGTTGACGAACGCCGGCGACTCGTCGGTGGACAGCTCCTTGGCCAGCTGCACGGCCTCGTCGACGGCGACCGGCTCCGGGACGTCGTCGGCGTAGAGCAGCTCCCACACCGCGACCCGCAGGATCGCGCGGTCCACGGCGGGCAGCCGGTCCAGCGTCCAGCCCTGCAGGTGCGAGCTGATCAGGTCGTCGATGTGGGCGGCGTGTTCGCCGACCCCGCGGGCCACCGCGACGGTGTAGGGCTGCAGCGGCGCCACGTCGGGGTTCGCCGCGGCCAGGGTGGCGCGCACGTCGACGACCTCGGCCGGTCCCAGACCGCGGGCCTCGGCCTCGAACAACAGGTCAACGGCACGCTTGCGGGCCTGATGGCGCCCTTTAACGGGTCGCGCTGGCCTGCTCACGCGTTGACGCGCCCCAAATAGCTGCCGTCGCGCGTGTCCACCTTCAGCTTGTCGCCGGTGTTGATGAACAGCGGCACCTGGATCTCGGCACCGGTCTCCACGGTGGCGGGCTTGGTGCCGGCGCTGGACCGGTCGCCCTGCAGGCCCGGCTCGGTGTGGGTGACCTCCATCTCGACCGACACCGGCAGCTCGAGGTACAGCGGGGCCCCGTTGTGGAACGCCACCTGCACCGGCAGGCCCTCGAGCAGGAACCGGGCGGCGTCGCCGACCAGCCCTTCCGGCAGCGGGTGCTGCTCGTAGTCCTGGCTGTCCATGAACACGAAGTCCGAGCCGTCGCGGTACAGGTAGGTGGCGTCGCGCCGGTCGACGGTGGCCGTCTCCACCTTCACGCCGGCGTTGTAGGTCTTGTCGACGACCTTGCCGGACAGCACGTTCTTCAGCTTGGTGCGCACGAAGGCGGGGCCCTTGCCGGGCTTGACGTGCTGGAACTCGACGATCTGCCAGAGCTGGCCGTCGATCACCAGCACCAGTCCGTTCTTGAAATCGGCGGTGCTTGCCACGGTTCGGTGTATCTCCTAGGGAATGGACGGTCGTTCGCGACCGTCTGCAATTTGTCCGTCAGTCTAGAGCGCGACGCGGCCCGGTCCCGCGGGTCGGGCGCCGGCGGGAAGCCCTCGCCTTACCGGCCGGGCTCGGTCTGTTCGCCCGGCGAAGGGGGCACCCGCTTGATCATCGTCAAGAAGGGCACGCTCAGCTTCTTCCCGCCGAAAAACGGCACCGGGACGGTGAAATAGACGATGTCGACCTCCAGCCGCAGCTCCCGCAAGGGCTGGGCGTTCAGCTCCCACCGAAAGTCCCGCAGGCGCGCCAGCCCACGTTCGATTGGCTCCACCCCATTCACGCCACCCGACTTTACCCCGGACGGCCCGGGCCGCCGAACCGCGCGGTTCACCTAGTCGATAACCGCCAACTCCTTGGGGAACCGGGTCAGCAACTCCGGCGCCTGCCCGCGGGTCGCCGCCGCCTCGCCGGGCACGACCAGGGTGTCCTCGATGCGCACGCCGCCGCGGCCCGGCAGGTAGACGCCCGGCTCGACGGTCACCACCGAACCGGCCAGCAACGTGCCGGTCGACGTGGCCCCGATCCCCGGCGCCTCGTGGATCTGCAGCCCCACACCGTGCCCCAACCCGTGGCCGAACTGCTCGCCGTAGCCCGCGTCGACGATGAGTCCCCGCGCCGCGCCGTCGACGTCACGCAGGCCGGCGCCCGGGCGCAACGCCTCCCGCCCGGCCCGCTGGGCGTCGGCGACCAGCTGGTAGATCTCCAGCTGCCAGTCGGCGGCCTTGCCGAGCACGAAGGTGCGGGTCATGTCGGAGTGATAGCCGGCCACCAGCGCGCCGAAGTCGATCTTGACGAAATCGCCGGTCGCCAGCGCGGCGTCGGTGGGGCGGTGATGCGGGATCGCCGAATTCGGGCCCGCCGCCACGATGGTCTCGAAGGAGATCGCGTCCGCGCCGTGGTCGAGCATCAGGGCCTCCAGCTCGCGGCTCACCTCGCGTTCGGTCCGCCCGGGGCGCAGGCCGCCCCGCTCCACCAGGTCGGCCAGCGCGGCATCGGCCGCCTCGCAGGCCAGCCGCAGCAGGGCCACCTCGCCGTCGTCTTTGACCTCGCGCAGCGCCTCGACGGTTCCGGCGGCGCGCACCAGCTCGGTCGCCGCCTTGCGCTCGCCGAGTTCGCCGGTCAGGACGTCGAAGGCGTCGACGGTGACCACGTTGCTCTCGAAACCCAGCCGCCCCACGCCGTCGTCGGCGGCCCGGCCGACCAGGTAGCGGCCCAGGGCGCGCTCGATGGCGATCTCGAGACCCGGCGCCTGCTCCGCGGCCTGGGTGCGATACCGGCCGTCGGTGGCCAGCACCGGCCCGCGATCGTCGGCGAACACCAGCAACGCGCCGTTCGATCCGGTGAAACCGGACAGGTAGCGGACGTTGTTCAGGTCGCTGACCAGCATCGCGTCCAGCCCACCGGCCCGGATTTGCGCTTTCAGGTTGTCCCGGCGCTGAGAATGTGTCACGACCCTTGACGGTACTCGCTACGCTGATTGCCCATGAGGAGCTGGATGTTGCGCGGATTGGTCTACGCCGCGGCGATGGTCGTGGTCCGCTTGTTCCAGGGGGCGTTGATCAACGCGTGGCAGACGCAGGCCGGGCTTTTTAGTGTGGTGCTGTTGCTTCTGTTCATCATCGGCGTGGCGGTGTGGGGGGTCTTCGACGGCCGGGCCGACGCCATCGCGAACCCGGACCCGGACCGGCGCCGCGATCTGGCGATGACCTGGCTGTTGGCCGGTCTGCTGGCCGGGGTCCTGTCCGGAGCCGTGTCCTGGCTCATCGCGCTGGTGTACAAGGGTCTCTACACCGGCGGCCTGATCAACGAGCTGACCACGTTCGCCGCGTTCACCGCGCTGTGCGTGTTCCTGCCCGGGATCATCGGCGTGACCATCGGCCGCTGGCGGGTGGACCGCAATCCCCCGCCCCGCCGGCCGGGGACGGACGAGGAGCGGGCGGACACCGACGTGTTCTCCGCGGTGCGCGGTGACGACGCGCCGACCGGGGAGATTCCCGCGGCCGGGGCGCAGCACGAGGAGCGGACCGCGGCGGTCGCCACGGCCGAGCGGGAGGCGCCGACCGAAGCCGTGGGCACCACGGAGCAGGAAGCCCCGACCGAAACGCTCGCCAAGCCCGACGACGACCCCAAGACCGAGGTGATCCGCCCCGTCGGCGACGAGCACACCAAGCCCGAGCCCGGCAAGGACTAACCCCCGGCGGACTCCGCCAGGTAGCGCAGGGCGAGCAGATAGCCCCGGACTCCCAACCCGACGATCACCCCGGTGGCGACCGGGCTGAGGTACGAGTGGCGCCGGAACTCCTCGCGCGCATGCACGTTGGAGATGTGCACCTCGATCAGGGGCGCGCGCAACTCCGCGCACGCGTCGCGCAGCGCCACCGAGGTGTGGGTCAGGCCGCCGGCGTTGAGCACCACCGGTTCGCCCGCGTCGGCGGCCGCATGGATCCACTCCAGCAGCTGGGCCTCGTTGTCGCTTTGGCGGACAACGGCTTTCAGGCCGAGCGCGGCGGCCTCGCGCTCGATCAGTGCGGCCAGTTGCTCGTGCGTGGTGTCCCCGTAGACGTCGGGCTCGCGCCGGCCCAGCCGGCCCAGGTTCGGGCCGTTGATGACGCGGACGGTCGTGGTCATCGGGCCCCCTCGTCGTCGGACAGCCCCGAATACGCCGCCGCCAGCAGCGACGGGTCAGGCCCGGCGAGCCGCCCCGGCTTGGCCAGCCCGTCGAGGACCACGAACCTCAGCACGCCGGCCCGCGATTTCTTGTCCTGCGCCATGTATTCCAGCAGCTGCGGCAGCGCGTCGGGGTCGTAGCTGACGGGCAGGCCGAGCGCGGACAGGACGGCGCGGTGGCGCCGCGCGGTCGCGTCGTCGAGCCGCCCGGCGAGGCGGGCCAGCTCCGCGGCGAACACCAGGCCCACGGACACCGCGGCGCCGTGCCGCCACTCGTAGCGTTCCCTGCGTTCGATCGCGTGCGCCAAGGTGTGGCCGTAGTTCAGGACTTCGCGCAGCTCCGATTCCTTCTCGTCGGCGGCGACCACCTTCGCCTTGACGGCGATCGAGCGCCGGACCAGCTCCGGCAGCACGTCACCGGTGGGGTCCACCGCCGCCCGCGGGTCGGCCTCGATGAGGTCGAGGATCACCGGGTCGGCGATGAACCCGGCCTTGACCACCTCGGCCATGCCGGCGACGAGTTCGTTGTGCGGCAACGTCTCCAGGGTGGCCAGGTCGACCAGCACCGCCAGCGGTTGGTGGAACGCGCCCACCAGGTTCTTGCCCGCGTCGGTGTTGATGCCCGTCTTGCCGCCGACGGCCGCGTCGACCATGCCGAGCAGCGTGGTGGGGATGTGCACGACGTCGACGCCGCGCAGCCAGGTGGCCGCCGCGAAACCGGCGACGTCGGTGGCGGCGCCCCCGCCCAGGCTGACCACCGCGTCCTTGCGGTCGATCCCGATGCGGCCGAACACTTCCCAGAGAAAGCCGGCGACCGGCAGGTCCTTGCCGCCCTCGGCGTCCGGGATTTCGATGCGGTGCGCGTCGACGCCCTTGTCCGCCAGCCGGCTTCGGATCGCCTCCGCGGTGTGCGCCAGCACCGGCTGGTGCACGACGGCGACCCGGTGGCGCTCGCAGAGCAGCTCGACGAGCTGGTCGCCCAGGTCGGTGCCGATGATCACCGGGTAGGGCGGGTCGACGGCCACCTGCACGGTGACTGGCGCGGTCATGTGGCGGCCTCCGCGTGGGCGCTCTCGGGCGCCTGCAGCCGAGACACGATGTAGCGCACCACCGCCCCGGGGTTGCGGCGGTTGGTGTCCACACGGATCGTCGACACGCGCCGGTAGAGAGGGACCCGGTGCGCCATCAGCGCTTTGTATTTCGAGAACTTCTCGGCCTCGTCCGTCGCGGCCAGCAGGGGGCGCACCGCGCTGCCGCCGGTGCGCCGCACGCCCTCGCCGGCGCTGATCTCGAGGTAGATGACGGTGTGGCCGGCGAGCGCCTCGCACACCCCCGGGCTGGTGACGGCCCCGCCGCCGAGCGACAGCACGCCGTCGTGATCGGCCAACGCGGCACGCACCGCCTCTTCCTCGATGCGGCGGAACTCCTGCTCGCCGTCGGCGGCGAAGATGTCGGGGATGGTGCGGCCGGTGCGCTGCTCGATCGCCGCGTCGGTGTCGAGGAACCCGACGCCGAGCGCCTTGGCCAGGCGCCGTCCGATGGTGGACTTGCCCGAGCCCGGCAACCCGACGAGCACCGCCCTGGGCGCCATTACGCGGTACCCCGGGCGGCCGGCGCTTCCCGATCGGCGACGGCGCGCTGGTAGGCCTCGATGTTGCGGCGGGTCTCGGTGAGCGAGTCGCCGCCGAACTTCTCCAGCGCCGCCCGCGCCAGCACCAGCGCCACCATGGCCTCGACCACGACGCCGGCGGCCGGCACCGCGCACACGTCGGAGCGCTGGTGGATGGCGACGGCCTCGTCGCCGGTCGCCATGTCGACGGTGGCCAGCGCCCGCGGCACGGTGGAGATCGGTTTCATCGCGGCGCGCACCCGCAGCGGCTGCCCGTTGGTCATGCCGCCCTCCAGCCCGCCGGCGCGGTTGGTCGAGCGGACCACACCGTCGGGTCCGGGGTACATCTCGTCGTGGGCGCGGCTGCCGCGCCGGCGCGCCGTCTCGAAGCCGTCGCCGATCTCCACACCCTTGATGGCCTGGATGCCCATCACGGCGGCGGCGAGCTGGCTGTCCAGCCGGTTGTCCCCGCTGGTGAACGAGCCCAGCCCAACGGGCAGGCCCAGGGCCACCACCTCGACCACGCCGCCCAGCGTGTCGCCGTCCTTCTTGGCCGCCTCGATCTCGGCGATCATCGCCTCCTCGGCGGCCTTGTCGAAGGCGCGCACGGGACTGTCGTCGATCGCCGGCAGGTCCTCCGGGCGCGGCGGCGGGCCGTCGTAGGGCGCCGACGGGCCGATCGCGACGACGTGGGAGAGCACCTCGACGCCCAGCGCCTGACGCAGGAAGGACCGCGCGACCGTGCCCGCCGCGACGCGGGCCGCCGTCTCGCGGGCGCTGGCCCGCTCCAGCACCGGCCGGGCGTCGTCGAAGCCGTACTTGAGCATGCCCGCGTAGTCGGCGTGGCCGGGGCGCGGGCGGGTGAGCGGTTCGTTGCGCGCGACGTTCGCCAGCTCCGCGGGGTCGACCGGGTCGGCGGCCATCACGGTCTCCCACTTGGGCCACTCGGTGTTGCCGATCTCGACCGCGATGGGGCCGCCGAGCGTGACGCCGTGGCGCACCCCGGACAGCACGGTCACCGCGTCGCGCTCGAACTTCATCCGCGCCCCGCGACCGTAGCCGAGTCGGCGGCGGGCCAATTGGTCGGCGATATCGGTCGAGTTGACCTCCACGCCGGCCACCATGCCCTCGAGCATGGCCACCAACGCGCGGCCGTGCGACTCCCCGGCGGTGATCCAACGCAACACCCGAACATCTTCCCACGGGGCCCGGCGCGGGCTTAAATCCCGACGGCCAGCCCGATCGCGGCGGCGGTGGCCAGGCACATCGACGGGCCGTGCGGCACGGCCCGCGCGCGGCACACCGCCGCGACGAGCGCCGTCAGCACCGGCGCGGCCAGCGCCGCCAGGAACCACACCCCCGCGCCGAAACAGCCGGCCAGCGCGCCCAGGCCGACCGCCAGCTTGACGTCCCCGGCCCCCATCCCCGCCGGCGCGACGACGTGCACCAGCAGGTAGATCGCCGCCAGCGCCGCCGACCCGGCCAGGGCATCCCAGC
>NZ_MVIJ01000041.1 GCF_002086735.1 Mycobacterium scrofulaceum
CCATGATGCCCCGGCGCCGCCGCACCCGCGCCCACGACCGCGCCACCCGCATCGCCACCGAACGCCGACACAACCGCGAAGCACGCCGGGCCGCCTCGGCCGCCTCGGCCGACCCCGGACACGACCCCGCGGCCGACCCCGACCACGACCCGCCGCCCTTCTAGCGCAAGATTGCGCCATGCCTGTGTCGCTGCCCCCGTTGGCCGGCGAGGACCACGTCTGCGTCGCCTGTGGGATGAGGTATCCGGACACGCAAATCGATGATGCGGTCGGGGTCATCGCCGGGCTGCCGGACGCGGTCCGGGCGGCGGTGTCCGCGATCGGGCCGGAGGCGCGAAGGGTGCGGTCGGGACCCGACGTGTGGTCGGTCGCCGAATACCTCTGCCACCTGCGAGACGTGTATGTCAGCTTCACCATCCGGCTCTACCGGGTCCGCACCGAGCACCGCCCCGCCCTGGAGCCGATGTTCAACGACCTGCGGCCCCGGCGCTTCCGGTACAACGACTGCGATATCGACGCCACCCTGGGCGAGCTCGCGGCCGCCGCGGCGGGGTTTCGCGACGAGATCGCGCGCGTCGACGACCCCGATTGGGACCGCACCGCGACCAGGCTGCCCGGCGAGGAGCGCACCGCCCGCTGGCTGGTCCGCCAGGCGATGCACGAAGGCGTGCACCACCTCGGCGATATCCGGACAATCGGGGAAACCGCTCGTTGAGCGCGCCGTGACCCCGGCTCGGCCGCGAATTTGGCTCTGAGCTGGTCGTCCCCTAGACTCTAGGGGTTGCCTAGGGCAGACCTCGGCCGGTGCGAATCGGCCCCGCGTGCCTTTCGGTGACAAAGACCGCGCATGTCAGGTTATGTGGTGGGCTGTGGCCTGCCTTCCTGCCGTGCACACGCAACCAGGTCAGGAGATCGAGTGATTCAGCAGGAATCGCGGCTGAAGGTCGCCGACAACACCGGCGCCAAGGAGATCTTGTGCATCCGGGTGCTCGGCGGTTCGTCGCGACGCTACGCCGGCATCGGTGACGTCATCGTCGCCACCGTCAAGGACGCCATCCCCGGCGGCAACGTCAAGCGTGGGGATGTCGTCAAGGCTGTCGTGGTCCGCACGGTCAAGGAGCGCCGCCGCCCGGACGGCAGCTACATCAAGTTCGACGAGAACGCCGCGGTGATCATCAAGCCCGACAACGACCCGCGCGGCACCCGCATTTTCGGGCCGGTCGGCCGCGAATTGCGGGAGAAGCGGTTCATGAAGATCATCTCGCTTGCCCCGGAGGTGTTGTAGATGAAGGTCCGCAAAGGCGACACCGTCTTGGTCATCGCCGGCAAGGACAAGGGCGCCAAGGGCAAAGTCCTGCAGGCCTACCCGGAACGCAACCGGGTGCTGGTCGAGGGCGTCAACCGGATCAAGAAGCACACCGCGATCTCGAGCAACCAGCGCGGTGCCCAGTCGGGTGGCATCGTCACCCAGGAAGCCCCGATCCACGTCTCCAACGTGATGGTGGTCGACTCGGACGGTAAGCCCGCCCGCGTCGGCTACCGCCTCGACGAGGAGACCGGCAAGCGGGTTCGCATCTCCAAGCGCAATGGCAAGGACATCTGAAATGACCACATCAGAGGCAGAGGTCAAGGTTCAGCCGCGTCTGAAAGAGCGCTACCGCAACGAAATTCGTGATTCGTTGCAGCAGCAGTTCGGCTACGGAAACGTGATGCAGATCCCGACGGTGACCAAGGTCGTCGTCAACATGGGTGTCGGCGACGCGGCGCGGGACGCGAAGTTGATCAACGGCGCCGTCAACGACCTGGCGCTGATCACCGGGCAGCGACCGGAAATCCGTCGCGCGCGCAAGTCCATCGCGCAGTTCAAGCTGCGCGAGGGTATGCCGATCGGCGCCCGGGTCACCCTGCGCGGCGACCGGATGTGGGAATTCCTGGACCGGCTCACCTCCATCGCGCTGCCGCGTATCCGCGACTTCCGCGGGCTTTCGCCCAAGCAGTTCGACGGTGTCGGCAACTACACGTTCGGGCTGGCCGAGCAGTCGGTGTTCCACGAGATCGACGTGGACAAGATCGACCGGGTCCGCGGCATGGACATCAACGTCGTCACCTCGGCGACAACCGACGACGAGGGACGAGCGCTGTTGCGGGCCCTCGGCTTTCCCTTCAAGGAGAACTGAGCAGATGGCAAAGAAGGCACTGGTTAACAAGGCCGCGCGCAAGCCGAAGTTCGCGGTGCGCGGCTACACCCGCTGCAACAGGTGCGGCCGCCCGCGCGCCGTCTTCCGCAAGTTCGGCCTGTGCAGGATCTGCCTGCGCGAGATGGCGCACGCGGGCGAGCTGCCCGGCGTGCAAAAGAGCAGCTGGTAACAGCCCCAACCCCGAAGACCAACCCAGAACAGGTGCGCGACAGGCCCGGACCGGGAACCATCGCGAGGAAGGTACCAACGCTGTCATGACGATGACGGACCCGATCGCAGACTTCTTGACACGTCTGCGCAACGCCAATTCGGCGTATCACGACGAGGTGACGTTGCCTCACTCCAAGATCAAGGCGAACATCGCCCAGATCCTCAAGGCCGAGGGCTACATCACCGACTACCGGACCGAAGACGCCCGGGTGGGCAAGTCGCTGGTCGTCCAGCTCAAGTACGGGCCGAGCCGGGAGCGCAGCATCGCCGGATTGCGGCGGGTGTCCAAGCCCGGTCTGCGGGTGTACGCGAAATCCACCAACCTGCCGCGCGTGCTCGGCGGCCTGGGCGTGGCGATCATCTCGACCTCCTCGGGCCTGCTGACCGATCGTCAGGCAGCCAGACAGGGCGTGGGCGGCGAAGTCCTCGCGTACGTGTGGTGAGGGAGTAGACATGTCGCGCATTGGTAAGCAGCCGGTTCCGGTTCCCGCCGGAGTCGACGTCACGATCGAGGGTCAGAACGTCTCGGTCAAGGGCCCCAAGGGCAGCCTGAATCTGACCGTCGCCGAACCGATCACGGTGGAGCGCAACGAGGACGGCGCCATCGTGGTCGCCCGGCCCAACGACGAGCGGCGCAACCGTTCGCTGCATGGGCTGTCGCGCACGCTGGTGTCCAACCTGGTCACCGGCGTGACGGAGGGTTACACCACGAAGATGGAGATCTTCGGCGTCGGATACCGCGTGCAGCTCAAGGGTGCCAACCTCGAATTCGCGTTGGGATACAGCCATCCCGTGGTGATCGAGGCGCCCGAGGGCATCACGTTCGCGGTCCAGTCGCCGACGAAGTTCTCGATCTCCGGGATCGACAAGCAAAAGGTCGGCCAGATCTCGGCGAACATCCGCCGCCTGCGCCGCCCCGACCCGTACAAGGGCAAGGGCGTGCGCTACGAGGGCGAGCAGATCCGCCGCAAGGTCGGAAAGACAGGTAAGTAGTCATGGCGCAAAAACAAGCTGACACCGCCGCGCGGAAGCCGGTGGGGCAGAGCGTATCCGCGACTCGCCGGGTCTCCCGGCTGCGCCGGCACGCCCGGTTGCGCAAGAAGATCACGGGCACGCCGGAGCGGCCTCGGCTCGTCGTCAACCGGTCCGCGCGGCACATCCACGTGCAGCTGGTCAACGACGAGAACGGCACGACGGTGGCCGCCGCGTCGTCGATCGAGGACGACGTGCGCGGCCTGCAGGGCGACAAGAAGGCCCGCAGCGTGCGGGTGGGCCAATTGATCGCCGAGCGCGCCAAGGCCGCCGGCATCGACACCGCGGTGTTCGACCGCGGCGGGTACACCTACGGCGGACGGATCGCGGCGCTGGCCGATGCCGCGCGCGAGAACGGACTGAGTTTCTGATGACCGAGAACAAGACCGGAAGGACCGCATAATGGCGGAACAGTCAGCCGGCGGCCCCGAGGCCCGCGGCGACAACCGCGACTCGCGCGGCGACAACCGCGACAGCCGCGGCCGGCGCGACGGCGGCGGCCGTGGTGGCCGCGACCGGGACGGCGACAAGAGCAACTACCTGGAGCGGGTCGTCGCCATCAACCGTGTCTCCAAGGTGGTCAAGGGCGGTAGGCGCTTCAGCTTCACCGCGTTGGTCATCGTCGGCGACGGCAACGGCATGGTCGGCGTCGGATACGGCAAGGCCAAGGAAGTCCCGGCCGCCATCGCCAAGGGCGTGGAGGAGGCGCGCAAGGGCTTCTTCCGCGTGCCGCTGATCGGCGGCACCATCACGCACCCGGTTCAGGGCGAGGCGGCCGCCGGCGTGGTGCTGCTGCGCCCGGCCAGCCCGGGTACCGGTGTGATCGCCGGCGGCGCGGTGCGCGCGGTGCTGGAATGCGCTGGGGTGCACGACATCCTGGCCAAGTCATTGGGCAGCGACAACGCGATCAACGTGGTGCACGCCACCGTCACAGCGCTCAAGCTGCTGCAGCGTCCCGAGGAAGTTGCCGCGCGCCGCGGGCTGCCGATCGAGGACGTCGCCCCGGCCGGGATGCTGAAGGCGCGGCGGGAAAGTGACGCGCTGGCCGCCAGTGCCGCGCGAGAGGGAACGGCACCGCAATGAGCCAGCTGAAAATCACCCAGGTGCGCAGCACCATTGGGGCCCGGTGGAAGCAGCGGGAAACCCTGCGCACGCTGGGCCTGCGACGGATCCGCCACTCGGTGATCCGTGAGGACAACCCACAGACCCGCGGCCTGATCGCGGTGGTCAACCACCTCGTCGTGGTGGAGGAGGCCAAATGACCATCAAACTGCACGACCTCAAGCCAGCACCCGGGTCGAAGACCGCCCGCACCCGGGTCGGTCGCGGTGAGGGCTCCAAGGGCAAGACCGCCGGCCGTGGCACCAAGGGCACCAAGGCCCGCAAGAATGTGCCGGCCACCTTCGAGGGCGGGCAGATGCCGATTCACATGCGGCTGCCCAAACTCAAGGGGTTCCGGAACCGGTTCCGCACCGAGTACGAGATCGTCAACGTCGGCGACATCAACCGGTTGTTCCCGCAGGGCGGTTCGATCGGCATCGACGACCTGGTGGCCAAGGGCGCGGTGCGCAAGAACGCACTGGTCAAGGTCCTCGGTGACGGCAAGCTGACCGTCAAGGTGGAGCTGACGGCGCACAAGTTCAGCGGCAGCGCCCGCGAGAAGATCACCGCCGCGGGCGGCTCGGTCACCGAGTTGTCCTAGCCTGCGGCTTCGTCCGTACCCTCGATCAGCTCGATTGCCGTGCTGAGCGCCGAATCGGTTGGTGCGGTTCGGTATTCGCTGTCTTCGGGGATAGCGCGGGAGATCACGATCGAGCCCACCATCAACGCGAGGATGCTCCACGCCCGGCGTTGTCTATCGGACCGGCTTCCGTCGAGCAATTCGGCAACGCGGTCCACCGTGGCCCTCATCTTGCGTTCGTAGGTGTCTTTGACGGGAGCTTCGGCGCGCGCAACGTCGGCGCTCAGCGCGGGCATCACGCATCCTCCGGCCGGGTCCAGGCTGTGATCTGCGCTGATGTACTCGCGAAGAAAGCTGAGGAGGCGCGTTCGGCCGTCTTCACGTGTCATCGAATCGGTGTCCGAGAGGAACGGTTCGCCCAGCTCTGCATCGATGATGGCCTCGAGCATCGCTTCTTTGCCGCGAAAGTTCGAGTAGAACGCGCCCGACGTCACGCCGGCGGCGGCGGCCAACCCGTCCACCCCGATGCCGTTGAAGCCATTGGTCTTCAACGATCGACAGCCAGCCTGTAGCAGCGCGCTACGTGCGCGCGCCTTCTGATCCGGTGGGTACCTCACCAGTCCTCCTTGACGTCGGCCTAATCATAGGATAGCGTCCGTTATCGTAACGACCGTTATTCTACGCTTCTGGGCGGAGAGTGTTGATGACCAGTGATTCTGCTGCGCGACATGTGCCGATAGCCATCGTCGGCAGCGGCTTCTCGGGATTGGGCGCCGCGATCCGACTGGACAAGGCGGGGCACCACGATTTCTTGGTGCTCGAGCGTGGTGACGACGTCGGCGGCACCTGGCGCGACAACACCTATCCCGGCGCGGCGTGCGATGTGCCCTCCCATCTCTACTCGTATTCCTTTGCGCCCAACCCGAACTGGACGCGGTGGTTGCCAAGTCGAGCCGAGATCCAGGACTACCTCCGCGGTGTCGCGCGTGACGCCGGTGTCCTCGACCGTCACGTCTTCGGGTGTGCGGTCAAAGATGCGGCCTGGAACGACGGCCGGCGGAGATGGGAGCTGGTGACCGACCAGGGTCGGCTCACCGCCGACATGGTGATCTCGGCATTCGGGGCGCTGGCCGAGCCGTCGACGCCCAACATCCGGGGCATCAACAGGTTCGACGGCGAGCTGTTCCACTCCGCGCGCTGGAATCACGACGCCGATCTGAGCGGCAAGCGGGTCGCGGTCATCGGCACCGGCGCCTCGGCGGTCCAAATCGTGCCGGCGATCGCCGACGTCGCCGCCCACATCGATGTCTATCAGCGCACCGCGCCTTGGTTGCTGTCACGGCACGAGCGCCCCTTCCGGCGCGCTGAGCAACGGGCGTTCGGCTGGGTCCCCGGCCTCGCGCGCCTGATGCGGGCCGGTATCTATGTGAACCGCGAGGTCCTGATCATCGGCCTGGCGAAGGTGCCGCGGCTGATGATTCCTCTAGAGCTGGCCTTGCGGGCCAAGATCCGCGCCGAAGTCAAAAATCCCGAACTGCGCCGCAAAGTCATTCCCGATTTCCGGCTCGGCTGCAAGCGCATGCTGCTGTCCAACGACTGGTATCCGACCCTCGGCCGCGATCACGTGGAGCTGGTCACCGAAGGTATCCGGGAGATCGACGGCCACCGCATCATCACCGCTGATGGGGTTGCACGAGCAACCGACGCCATCATCCTGGCTACGGGCTTTCACGTCACCGACTCACCCATGTTCGACAACATCCGCGACACCGAGGGCCACACGTTGGCCCAAACCTACGCGGACAAGGGGCGGCAGGCTTACAAAGGCACCACCATCGCCGGCTTTCCCAACATGTTCTTCATGCTCGGCCCCAACACCGCGCTTGGCCACACTTCGATGGTGTACATGATCGAATCCCAACTCAATTACATCGTCGACGCCATCGGCACCATGAAAGCCCGCGGCCTCAAGACCTTTGAGGTGCGACGCGAAGTCCAAGATGCCTACAACGACAAGCTTCAACGCATGCTCGCCGCGTCGGTGTGGAACAGCGGGGGCTGCGCCAGCTGGTACCTCGATGCGCACGGCAACAACACCACCCTGTGGCCCGATTTCACCTTTCACTTCCGCAACCAAACCAAGCGTTTCGACCTCGACGCCTACACGACCAGCTGACAACTCCGAGAAAGGCACCTTGATGGCAAGCAAGCAGGCAGAACAATTCGCAGAATTCTTGGGCGTGCTGAGCGCACGGTCCTCCAATCCCGATCTCGACCTGGCGACGGTGCGGGACATCATCGAGACGATGCACGTTGCGACCAAAGAACCGGAGCGCGTCAGCTACCAAGAGGTGAGCGCAGGCGGCGTGGACGCGCTCTGGTGCATCCCTGCCGATAGCGATCCGGAGGCCGTGCTGCTGCACAGCCATCTGGGTGGCAGCGTCGTCGCCTCAATGCATTCCGATCGCAAGGCCGCGGCGCACGTCGCCTCCGCGGCCGGAGTGCGATCGCTCGTGGTCGACTATCGCCGTTCGCCGGAGCACAAGTTTCCCGCCCAGCTTGATGACGTTCGCAGGGCTTATGACTGGCTCCTGCAACAAGGGTTTCGGCCCGAACGCGTTGCCAGCGTTGGTCACTCGGTGGGCGGCAACCTCGCGACCAGCCTGGCCCTGCGGCTACGCGACGAAGGCGCCGCACTGCCGGCGGCGATCGTGTCGATTTCCCCGTGGGTGGACTTGACGCTGACAAACCAGACGATCACCGGCAATGCCGATCGGGATCGGCTGCTTTCACGCCCATTGCTGGAGTTCTTCCGGTCAGCCTGGCTGGACGGAACCGCGGTGGGCTGGGAAGACCCTCGGGTGAACCTGCTCGCCGCCGACCTATCGGGGCTGCCACCGATTGCAGTGTTCTGGGGCACGGACGAGCTCCTTGCCGGGGAGGCCGCGGAATTCGCCCGTCGTGCCCAGGTGGCCGGCAACGACGTGTTGGCGCGAGCCGTCGCGGACGCTCAGCATTCCTTCATCGTCGCCGCCGGCCGAGTCCCTGAGGTAGACGCTGCGATCTCAGAGATCGGCGCGTGGCTCCGGTCCCACCTCAGCCTCGCGACAGTGCGGGAGGCAGCGAAATGACGGACGTCACAGACCATTTCACCGAAGCTAACGGGCACGGGCCCGAATTCGCCAAGCGAGTGCGCCGCAACCAACAGAAACTGGCCGCACAGCTCAAGCCGCACTACGACTTCATCGTCTGCGGATCGGGTTCGTCGGGATCGGTAGTGGCGCGCCGGCTCGCCGAGAACCCCGCCGTCAGCGTGTTACTGCTGGAAGCCGGTGGCGAGGACACCGCACCGGCCGTCATGAGGGCCGATCAATGGCCGCTCAACCTCGGTAGCGAACGGGACTGGAACTTCTTCTCGCAGCCCAGCACGGAGCTCAACGGTCGATCCATTCCGATGTCGATGGGAAAGGTCGTCGGGGGCGGGTCAAGCATCAACGTGATGATTTGGGCGCACGGACATAAGAACGACTGGGACTTCTTCGCCGCCCAAGCCGGCGACCCGGCATGGAACTATGATTCGGTGCTCGAGCTCTACCGCGCCGTCGAGGACTGGCACGGTGTCCCCGATCCTGACTACCGGGGCACCGGCGGGCCCGTCTTCGTGCAACCCGCGCCCGATCCCAGCCCGATAGCGCACGCCATGCTCGAAGGCGCGCAATCCGTAGGAATCCCGTCGTTCGAGAACCAGAACGGCCGGATGATGGAGGGGCGTGGCGGTGCGGCGATCGCGGACCTTCGTCTCCGCGACGGTTACCGCCAATCCGTCTTCCGGTCCTATGTCTATCCCTATCTGGACCGGCCGAACCTGACCGTGCTCACCGCGGCGTTGGTGACCCGGCTGATCTTCGACGGTCAGAAGGCGACCGGTGTGGAATTCACCCACTACGGCAGCGTGCGCCGCGTCGGCGCCGCAAGCGAGGTGGTGCTATCGCTCGGCGCGATCAACACCCCCAAAGTGCTGATGCAATCCGGTATCGGCGACGAGACCCAACTGCGGCGACATGGCATCCCCATCGTGCAGCACCTGCCCGGCGTGGGCCAAAATTTGCAAGACCACGTCGGGTTCGACTGCGTCTGGGAGTACCGACAGCCCCTGCCGCCACGCAATAACGGCGTCGAAGCGACGTATTTTTGGACCAGCGACCCGAGCCTGGAAGCTCCCGACCTGCAGACATGTCAAGCGGAGTTCCCTAAGTCGTCCAGCGCCGAGAACACGGCCAGGTTCTGCCCGCCCGAGGCCGGCTGGAATCTGTTCGGCGGCCTGGTGCAACCGAAAAGCCGCGGCGAGATATGCCTGACCGGCCCGGGCCCACTCGACCCGGTCGAGATCCACGCCAACATATTGTCGCACCCCGACGACGTCAGGGCGGCCATCGCGTGCGTGGAACTGTGCCGTGCCGTGGCCAACTCGGCTGAGCTGCGGGCGTTCACCAAACGTGAAGTCATGCCGGGCAACCTCAAGGGTGCCGAACTCGAGCGGTTCATTCGTGATGCCGCATCAAGCTACTGGCACCAGAGCGGATCGGCGAAAATGGGCCAAGACGCCATGTCGGTCGTCGACGGCGCACTGAAAGTGTATGGGATATACGGTCTTCGTGTCGCAGACGGCTCCATCATGCCCCGTGTGACCACCGGTAACACGCAGGCGCCCTGCGTCATCATCGGTGAGCGTGCCGCGGCGATCCTGCGAGCCGAGCACCAGGCCTAGCCCAGCTGCGGAATGACCTCCGCGGCAAGGCGTTCCATCTGCTCGCGGTTTTCCGGCACGTCGACGCCGACGGGATTGAGTAGCAAATACCCGGCGCCGGCGTCGATCACCTCGCGTAGCCCGCGCGCGACGTCGTCGGGTGTGCCCGACACCGGAACGTCGTCGACTCCCGGCATCTTGCCGTAGATCCGGCGCAGCCCCGCGAGCACGCGCTCGCGGGCGCGCGCCGCGTCGTCGTCGACCATCAGGTAGACGCGCTTGCCGATGGTGAAGTGCGCCGGATCCTTTCGCTGTTCGTCAAGTTCGCGACGCACCACGGTGACGGCACCGGCGAACGCCTCGGTGGTCGACGAACCGGCGCCCAAAAACGAGTCGCCGAGGCGCACCGCCCGGGCCAGGGCCTTGGGGGCCAGCCCGCCGAACCAGATGGGCGGGTGCGGCCGCTGCACGGGCTTGGGCGCGATCGGCACGTCGTCGACGTCGCGGAACCGGCCGTGGAACGTGACCCGCGGGTCGTCGGACCAGGCGGCCTTCATCAGCTTGAGGCCCTCGGTGAAATACGAGATGTACGTGTCCTTTTCGATGCCGAACGCCGCGAACCTGCGGAAGCCGCCGCCCGTCCCCACGCCGACGTCGAGCCGGCCGTGGCTGAGCCGGTCGACGGCGGTGACGGACGACGCCAGCTGCAGCGGATCGTGCAGCGACGTCACCAGGACGGCGACCCCCAGGCGCAGCCGCTCGGTGCAGGCCGCGCAGTAGGCCAGCAGTTCCAGCGGCGCCAGCAGCGGTGCGTCCCCGATGATCTGCTCGAGGACCCAGCCGCCCTCGAACCCGAGCTGCTCGGCCCGGACCAGATAGTCGCGCAGCCCGTCGCCGTCGAAGCGGTCGTAGTCGAATTGGGGGATGGCGATGGAGAACCTCACCCCACCACCGTACGGCGGCGGTGTCGGTACGCTGCGAACATGTTCGCCTTCCTGCCCTCGATTCCCGGTGTCGACGACGTCCGCGCACTGGCCGAACGCGTCGACACCGCCCGCCACCACGGCGTACCCAACGGGTGTGTGCTCGAGCTGGACCTGCGTTCGGCGCCGCCGGAGACGACCGGGTTCGACCCGTTGGCGATCTTCACCGGCGGCAGGCCGATGGCGCTGCGCGACGCGGTCGCCGCCATCCACCGCGCGGCCGAGGACTCGCGGGTCGCCGGGCTGATCGCCCGCGTGCAGCTCGCGGCGTCGCCGCCCGCGGCCGTGCAGGAGCTGCGCGAGGCCATCGCCGCGTTCAGCGCCGCCAAGCCGTCGCTGGCCTGGGCCGAGACCTACCCGGGCACACTGTCCTACTACCTGGCCTCGGCGTTTCGTGAGGTCTGGATGCAGCCGTCGGGCAGCGTCGGGCTGATCGGCTTCGCCAGCAACGCCACCTTCCTGCGCGACGCGTTCGACAAGGCGGGCATCGAGCCGCAATTCGTCGCGCGGGGCGAATACAAGTCGTGGGCAAACCGTTTCACCGAGCACGGCTTCACCACGGCGCACCGCGAGGCGGTCACCCGGATGCTGGAGAGCCTGCAGGAGCAGGCGTGGCGGGCGATTGCGCAATCGCGCAAGCTCGACCCCGGCGCGCTCGACGCGCTCGCCGACCGGGCCCCGCTGTTGCGTGACGACGCCGTGGCCGCCGGCCTGCTCGACCGGATCGGATTCCGCGACGAAGCCTACGACCGGATCGCGGAAATGGTTGGCGTCAAGGATGTTTCGGAGGACACCGCCCCGCCGCGACTGTACCTGGCGCGCTACGCCGCGGCGGGCCGCGCCCGGCTGTCCCCGCCCAGGCCGTCGGTTCCCGGCCGCACACCCAAGCCGGCCCTGGCCCTGATCACGCTCGACGGCACGATCGTCGACGGTCGCGGCGGGCCGCAGTTCCTGCCGTTCGGCGCCGCCACGGCCGGCGGCGACACCATCGGCGCGGCGCTGCGGGAGGCGGCCGCCGACGACTCGGTGTCGGCAATCGTGCTGCGGGTCAACAGCCCCGGCGGCACGATCACGGCGTCGGAGAGCATCTGGCGCGAGGTGACCAGGGCCCGCAAACGCGGCAAGCCGGTGGTGGCCTCGATGGGCGCGGTCGCCGCGTCCGGCGGTTACTACGTCTCGATGGGGGCGGACGCGATCGTCGCGAATCCGGCGACGATCACCGGTTCGATCGGCGTGATCACCGGCAAACTGGTGATCCGCGATCTGCTGGAGCGGCTGGGGGTCGGCTCGGATACCGTGCGCACCAACGCGAATGCCGACGCGTGGTCGATCGACGCCCCGTTCACGCCGGAGCAGCAGGCCCACCGGGAGGCCGAGGCGGACCTGTTCTACGCGGACTTCGTGCAGCGGGTCGCCGAGGCGCGCAACCTGACCATGGAAGCCGCCGATCGCGTTGCGCAGGGGCGGATCTGGACGGGCGCCGACGCCCTGGACCGCGGCCTGGTGGACGAGCTCGGCGGCTTCCGCGCCGCGGTGCGCCGGGCCAAGGTGCTGGCCGGCCTGGACGAGGACAGCGATGTCCGCATCGTCGGCTATCCGGGTTCCTCGCTGCTGGACATGGTGCGGCCCCGGGCCTCGTCGCAACCGGCCGCCGCGTCCCTGCCGGATGCGCTGGGCGCCCTTTTCGGCCGCACCGTCACCGGCATCCTGGACAACTTCGAGCGGACGATGAGCGGCGCCAGCGTGCTGTGGCCGGGGCAGTGGCGGTTCTAGCTAGCCGGTGAGCCCGCCGCTGATGAAGATGATCTCGCCGAGCGGGTCGTCGTTCTCCGGGGCGGGCGCTTCGATGCCCTGGCGGCGGAAGAGTTCGGTTCGGGTGGTGCCGTGGACTTCCCATTTCTTGGACCGCAGGTAGTCCAGGACGTGGTTGCGCTCGCCGGCATAGACCAGCGACGCCATGTCGATGTCCACACCGTGCTCGCGGAAGGAGCCGGACATCTCCCGCACCTTGTCGGCGTCGAAATCGACGATGCCGGGCACGAACTCGGTGGCGATCGTGCTGCCGTGCGCGCTGAGCGCGGTGATGTTGTCGAACAGCCGGTCCTGGGCCTCCGGTGGCAGGTAGATGAGCAGGCCCTCGGCCAGCCACGCGGTCGGCGCCGCCGGATCGAACCCGGCCGCTCTCAGGGCGGCCGGCCAATCGGCGCGCAGGTCGATCGGCACCGTGCGCCGCGCCGCCGTCGGCTCGGCACCGATGCCCGTCAACGTGCTGGTCTTGAAGTCGATCACGCGGGGCTGGTCGATCTCGTAGACCACCGTGCCGTCGGGCCACGGCAGGCGGTAGGCGCGCGAGTCCAAGCCGGACGCGAGGATCACCACCTGCCGGATCCCGCCGCCGGTGGCGTCGACGAAGTAGTCGTCGAAATACTTGGTGCGCACCGCCATTCCGTCGACCATCGCCTGTACGCGGACCAGCGAGGCGTTCTCGATCGCGTCGAGGTCGAGGTCGCCGTCCATCATCTTGGTGAAGAAGTCCACGCCGACCGCGCGCACCAGCGGTTCGGCGAACGGGTCGTGGATCAGGCCGCGGGGATCCTTGGTCGCCATGGCGCGCCCGGCGGCCACCATGGTCGCGGTCGCGCCCACACTGGACGCCAGATCCCACTCGTCGTCGTGAGCGCGTGACATAGCCGAAACCCTAGCCAACCCGCTAGGCCAGCGTCGCGGCGACGTAGCTCAACTCGCCGAAGGTGGCCGACATCTCGTCTTCGGGAAATTCGAAGCCGTTCTGCGCGTACAACTCCCGGGCCGGGTGGGCCGCCACCCGCCAGCCCTGGCCGGTCAGATAGTCCACGACGACGTTGCGCTCGCCCCGGTAGAACAGGTCGGCCGCGTTGAGGTTGAAACCGAACCGCTGCCAGCGTTCGCTGATGCGCTGCAGCCGCTCGTCGGAGAACGCGTTCGGGTCGGGCACGTGCTCGGTGGCCAGCCGGCTACCCGGCGCGCTGAGCGAAGTGATGTTGTCGAAGAGCCGGTCCTGCGCCTCCGGCGGCAGGTAGGGCAGCAGACCCTCGGCGCTCCAGGCGGTCGGCTGCGCCACGTCGAACCCGCCTTCCCGCAACGCCGCCGGCCAGTCCTCGCGCAGGTCGATGGCGATCGCGCGGCGCTCGGCGGTCGGGACGGCGCCGAGCCCGGCCAGCGTCTCGGTCTTGAACGCGATGACCTGCGGCTGGTCGATCTCGTAGACGACGGTGCCCGCGGGCCACCGCAGCCGGTAGGCGCGGGTGTCCAGGCCCGAAGCCAGGATCACCGCCTGCCGCACACCGTGTTTGGTCGCGTCGGTGAAGAAGTCGTCGAAAAACCGGGTGCGAACGGTGATCTGCTCGGCCCGGGCCTTGCGGTTGAACAGCGGGTCATCCTCGAAATCGACCTGTCCGTCCACGATGCGGATGAACGGCTCCAGGCCGACCGCGCGCACCAGCGGGTCGGCGAGCGGATCGTCGAGGAGCGCGTCGGGCCCCTGCGACGCCACCGCGCGCGATGCCGCGACCATGGTGGCCGTCGCTCCCACGCTGTGCCCAGGTCCCCAGCTGTCGCCTTCCGTACGTCCCGATTCCACGGTCATGCAATGGCTCCTATTTCCGGTTCAGCGTGCCGCTCACGTACAGCATTTCACCCATGCGCATGTCGTCGTCCTCCAGCGGCGGAAGCCCGTTGGCCGAGAACAACTCCCGGATGGTCACGCCGTCCAGCGCCCAACCGCGCTCGCGCAGGTAGGGCGCCGCCTCGTTGCGGTCCCCGAAGTAGACGAGCCCCGCCATGTCCAGGTCGAAACCGTGGGCACGCCAGCGCTCCGAAATGTGCCGCATGCGTTCCTTCAACCTGTCCTCGTCCCCGGGCTCGGGGTTGGGCGCGCTTTCGACGGCCACCTGGCTGCCCGGCGCGCTGAGTTCGGTAATGGTGTCCAGCAGGCGGTCCTGCGCCTCCGGCGGCAGGTAGCCGAGCAGACCCTCGGCGCTCCACGCGGTCGGCTGGGCCGGGTCGAAGCCGGCGGCCCGCAGCGCGGCGGGCCAGTCGTCGCGCAGGTCGACGGCGGCGACGCGCCGCTCGGCGGTCGGGGCGGCGTCGAGCGCGGCCAGGGTGCGCGACTTGAAGTCGATGACCTGCGGCTGGTCGACCTCGTAGACCACGGTCCCGGCCGGCCATGCCAGCCGGTAGGCGCGGGCGTCCAATCCCGAGGCCAGGATCACCGCCTGTTTGACTCCCGCTCGCGTCGCGTTGAGGAAGAACTCGTCGAAGAACTTGGTGCGCACCGCCATGTTGTCGGCCATGCGGGACATGGCGCCGGTGGACCCGGTCGCGCCGTCGTGCGCGTCGTTCAGCTCGTCCGGGTTGACTTCGCCGGTCGCCAGCTTGGTGAGGAGGTCGACGCCGACGGCGCGGACCAGCGGCTCGGCGAACGGGTCGTTGATCAGCGGGCGGTCGGCGCGGGTGGCCACGGCGCGGGCGGCGGCGACCATCGTCGCGGTGACCCCGACGCTGGACGCCAGGTCCCAGGTGTCGCCCTCGTACCTGGTGGAAGTCATGTTTGCCCCTGTTTTAGAAGTAGTTAAGCTAATATTTAGCCGATTTAACAAGCTTCTCCCACTGTACGCCTCCCGCGTTTCGCGGCAACCTTGACTGATGGCTGACCGGATGGTGCCGCAATGCAGGCGCTGGTGTCCGGCGTGCCGCCAGAGCCCTTCGAGGTCCTCGACGGCGCGAACGCGTTCCTCGCGATCGGTTGGCCGCCATGCCTCACACCGGATCGATGTCCAGCCAGCGGTCGACGTCGAACCTGTCCGTGACGGCGCGGATCGTGGCGCCGCCGCAACCGGGGTAGTGCGCCGGGATCACCGCGGCGTTCGCCTCGACGGCCTCGGTGAATATCCGGCGGCGGGTCACCGCGGCGGCGGGCGCGTCGACGTCGAAAGCGCAGGCGTCGGCGGGCCGGCGGAGTTGCAGCGGGCTGTGGGTGAGGTCGCCGACGAAGACGGCCGGCCGACCCGCGTCCAGCCACAGCACCGAGGAACCCGGGGTGTGCCCGGGCGCGGGGCGCAGCCGCAGCGACGCGCTGATCCGGTGGTCGTCCGACCACTGGACGAGCTGCCCCGCCGCATCGATGGGCGCAACGCTGTCGGCGAAGACCAACTGATCGCCCCGCTGCTGCGCCGCCTCCTCGTCGCTGCGTGGCGTGCGCCGCGCTGCGGGCCCATTCGGCGCGAAATGGCGGTAGTCGGCGGCCGGCACCAGATAGCGGGCGTTGGGGAACGTCGGCACCCACGAGCCGCCGGCGAGGGTGGTGTTCCACCCCACGTGGTCGGAGTGGATGTGGGTGTTGACCACCACGTCCACGGCGTCGGGGTCGACGCCCGCGGACCGCAACGCGGCCGGGAACCCGGTGTTCAGGTGGTCCAGGGGCGGCATGTGGGGGCGGTTGCGGTCGTTGCCGACGCCGGTGTCCACCACGACGGTCAGCCCGTCGACCTCGATGACCCAGCTCTGGATCGCGATGTGCCACTGGTCGGTCGACGGGTCGAAGAAGTCGGGCACCAGCAGGTCGGCATTGTCGCGCCAGCCGGCCGGCGGCGTGTGCGGGAAAAGCCTTGTGCCGAGGTCGAATTGAAGCTCGAGCACCCGCGTCACGCGCGCGTGGCCGAACCTGACCGGACGCATCAGGCGTTGGCGCGCAGGTAGCCGTAGACGCTGGCGAAGTTGCGGTTCACGTCCTCGGGGATGGGTACCGGTCCGCCGAGAGCCCTTGCCCCCCAGGCGATTTGGGCAGTGCGCTCCACAAGGGCGGTGATGTGCAGCGCCTTGTCCGGTCTTGGCCCGACGGCCACCATGCCGTGGTTGGCGATCAGCGCGGCGCCGCGGCCGTCGAGCGCCTTGACGGCGTTGGCGCCGACGTCGGGCGTGCCGGACGCGGCGTAGTCGGTGCACCGGACGTCGCCGCCGCAGTACACCGCGAACTCGTCGATGCAGGCCGGAATCGGTTGGTGCGCAATGGCGAACATAGTCGCCCACACCGGATGGCTGTGGATGACGCTGCCGATGTCGTCGAAGGCGCGATAGCAGGCCAGGTGCAGCTGCAGCTCCGAGGACGGCGAGCGGCCGTCGGCGGCGTGCAGCACCGCGCCCTGCGGGTCCACCAGCACCAGGTCGTCGAGCTGCATGTCGCGATAGTCCACCGACGACGGCGTGATCACGATGTTGCCGTCGGAGCGCCGCGCGGAGATGTTGCCCGCGGTCCCCTCGACCAGGCCGCGGCGCAGCATGTCCTTGGCGGCGTTCAACACGGCGGTCTCGGCGTCGTCGACGAACTTCATGGGCCCAGCACCTCCGGGTTGACGATGTGGGCGGGCGCGTTGCCGGCCAGCAACGCCTCCAGGTCGTCGGCCACCATCTGCGCCTGCCGTGCCTCAGTGTTCCACGTGGCGCCGCCGATGTGGGGCGTCAAGACGACGTTGGGCATGCCGACCAGGGGGTGGTCGGTGGGCAGCCATTCGCCGACGAAGTGGTCCAGGCCGGCGGCGGCCACCTTGCCGTCGCGCAGCGCGCCGACGAGCGCGTCGGTGTCGTGCAGCTGCGCGCGGGCGGTGTTGAGGAAGACCACGCCGTCGCGCATGGCGGCGAACTGCTCGGCGCCGATCATGCCGGCAGTGTCGTCGGTGACGGGTGCGTGCAGCGAGACGACGTCCGCCTCGCCCAGCAGTTCCTCGAGGCCGTGCTCGGCCTCGTCGTTGTAGGGGTCGTGCGCGATGACGCGCAGGCCCAGCCCGGACAGCCGCCAGCGGGTGGCGCGGCCGACCGCGCCGAGGCCAACCAGCCCGGCGGTGCGACCGGCGATCTCCCAGCCGCGGAACCGCTGATAGGGGATGCTGCCGTCGCGAAAGATGTTGCCGCCGCGGACATCCGCGTCGGCGGGCAGCAGCAGGCGGGTGGCGGCCAGCAGCAGCGCCACCGTCATCTCGGCGACCGCGTCGGCGTTGCGGCCCGGGGTGTTTAGCACCGGGATACCCGCCGCGGTGGCCCCCGCGATGTCGACGTTGTTGGGGTCGCCGCGGGTCGAGGCGATCGCCCGTAGGCCGAGATCGAGCACCGGCCCGGCCACCGAGTCGCTTTCCACCACAACGAGATCGGCGGACTCCGCCGAGATGCGCTCGGCCAGTTGTTCGGCGCTGTAGATCCGCAGCGGAGTCTGCTCGATCCACGGGTCGTAGACGACGTCGACCAGTTCCCGGAGCTTGGCGAATCCCGGCCCCCGCAGGGGGGCGGTCACCAAGGCGCGCGGTCTTGACGTCACGAACCCCAATGCTGGCGTACGGTGACGCCCGTGTCACGTGATGACGTCACAATCGGCATCGACGTCGGGAGCACCGCGGTCAAGGCGGTGGCCGCGGACGCCGACGGCCGGGTGACCGCACGGGCGCGTATCCCGCACCAGTTGCTTGTGCCGGCGCCGAACCGGCTCGAGCACGACGCCGGCGAGGCCTGGCGCCGCGGGCCGGTGGCGGCCCTGAACCAGCTGGATCGTCCAGACGCGAAAGCGGTGGCCGTCTCGGCGATGGTGCCGTCCCTGACCGCCGTCGACGCCGCGGGCGAGCCGATGACGCCGGGCCTGCTGTACGGCGACGAACGGGGCCGCGCGCCACAACAGCAGGCCCAGCCGCTGCCGGCGCTCGGCGAGGCCGCCGAGTTCCTGCGCTGGACCGCGGAGCGGGCGCCGGGCGCGGCCGGCTACTGGCCGGCGCCGGCGGTCGCCAACCACGCGCTGGCGGGCGAGGCGGTGATCGACTTCGCCACCGCCGCCACCGCGTACCCGCTGTTCGACGGGACGGGCTGGAACGCCGAGGCGTGCGCCGAACGCGGCGCCCGGCCCGACCAGATGCCGCGGGTGGAAAGCATGGGGGCCGCCGCGGGGCAGGTGCGCGGCGGTGGCGCCGCGCTGGGAATCGGCGCGATCGACGCGCTGTGCGAACAGATGGTGGCCGGCGCCGACGGCGACGGCGACGTGCTGGTGCTGTGCGGCACCACGTTGATCGTGTGGACGACCATCCCCGAGGCCCGGCAGGTGCCCGGCCTGTGGACCATCCCGCACACGGCCGCGGGCAAGAGCCAGATCGGCGGGGCCAGCAACGCTGGAGGGCTGTTCCTCGGCTGGGTGGACCGGGTGGTCGCACCCGGCGACCCCGCGGCCGCGCGGCCCGGGGGCGTGCCGGTGTGGTCGCCCTACATCCGTGGCGAGCGCACCCCGTTCCACGACCCGGGGCGCCGGGCCGTGCTCGACGCCCTGGACCTGACCCACGACGCTGCCGCGCTGCGCCGGGCCGCCTACGAGGCGTCCGGCTTCGTCGTCCGCCAGCTCATCGAGCTGAGCGGGGCACCGGTGGCGCGCGTCGTGGCCACCGGGGGCGGCACGCGGGTCGGGCCGTGGATGCAGGCCATCGCCGACGCCACCGGGCGGCCGGTGGAGGTGTCCGGGGTGCCCGAGGGCGCGGCGCTCGGCGCGGCCTTCCTCGCGCGCATGGCGGCCGGCCTGGAAACCGCGATCGCCGACGCCGCCCGCTGGGTCCGCACCGCACGCGTCGTCGAACCCGACCCCGCCTGGGCCGCCGCGATCGACGATCGCTACCAACGGTTCCTCGAATTGGGAACCCGCCGATGTAGCGCGCTACCCCCGGCGGCGTTCTAGGCTGGTGCAATGACCGACCACGACCGCAAAGCCGCCCGTCGCGAGATCGCCGATGCCCTGTTGAAGGCCCTCGAACGGCGGCACGAAATCGCCGATGTCGTAGTGGAATCCGAGAACAAGGCGGCCGCGGTCGAGGCGATCGTCCGCCTGCTCGACACCTCCCACGTGGCCGCCGAGGCCGTGATGGGGATGTCGTTCGATCAGCTCACCATCGACTCGCGCCGCAAGATTCTCGCCGAACTCGAGGACCTCAACAAGCAGCTCAGCTTCACCCTGGGCGAGCGCCCGGCCAGTTCGGGGGAGACCCTGGAGCTGCGGCCCTTCTCCGCCGAGCGGGACCGCGACATCTTCGCCGCCCGCACCGAGGACATGGGTGCCGCCGGCGACGGCTCCGGCGGGCCGGCCGGCAACCTCGACGACGAGATCGGCGCGGCGCTGGGGCGCCTCGACGACGAGGAGGCCGCCTGGTTCGTGGCCGTCGACTCGGGCGAGAAGGTCGGCATGGTGTTCGGCGAGCTGCTGGGCGGCGAGGTGAACGTGCGGATCTGGATTCACCCCGAACACCGCAAGAAGGGCTACGGCACGGCCGCGCTGCGCAAGTCGCGCACCGAGATGGCCTGGTGCTTCCCCGCCGTGCCGATGGTGGTGCGCGCGCCCGCCGCCAGGCCCGCCTGAGCCGGAAAAGGCCGGTGGTCAGCGGCACCGATTCACCGCGGCCGCGTTCCGAACCGCACCGCCGCGCTTCACAGCAAATCTCAAGCTGACTGTAACGATTCATTCACGAAATTTGCGTTACTCGTGTGTTGAATACTCAGTACCCTCTGGCCGAGAGCGAACGCGTCCGTTGACCTGGAAAACGAGGATTCCATGGACTTTGCGTTACTACCGCCGGAGGTCAATTCCGCTCTGATGTATGCCGGTCCCGGCTCCGGGCCGATGCTGGCCGCCGCAACCGGATGGGACGCGGTGGCCGCCGGCCTGGAATCCGCCGCCGGCGGCTATTCGTCGGCGGCGGCGGGGCTGAGCGGACTGGTGTGGTCAGGCCCTTCGTCGATGCTGATGGCGGCCGCGGTGACCCCGTACGTGGCCTGGTTGCAGGCGGGTGCCGCCCAGGCCGCGCAGACCGCCGGCCAGGCCTATGCCGCGGCGGCGGCTTACGAGCCGGCGTTCGCGATGACGGTGCCGCCGCCGGTGATCGCGGCCAACCGCGCGCAGTTGATGGCATTGGTCGCGACCAACTTCTTCGGGCAGAACACGCCGGCGATCATGGCGACCGAGGGGCAGTACGCGGAGATGTGGACACAAGACGCCACCGCGATGTACGGCTATGCGGCCGCCTCCTCGGCCGCGGGCGCACTGGCCCCGTTCACCGCGCCGCCTCGCACCACCAACTCCTCCGGGCAGGCCGATCAGGCCCGCGCGCTGACCCAGGCGACCGGCAACGCCACCAGCGCTCGCACCCAGTCTTTGGTTCAGATGGCCTCGACCAACACCACCCAGCACGCGGCGGCGACCACCGGTGGGGTCGACCCGCCCCTGCCGCCCGGCAGCAGCGCCAACATCGCACCCGGCGGCGCCACCGTCCACACAGGCGTGAGCGTGACCGTCAGCAACGGCTACCCTGTCGACTTCGTGAGCGGCACCAGTGCCGCCAACCCGACCACCGTGTACATCCCCAGCGGGACCGCCACGTACGTGCTGAGCGACGGCACCGTGGGCACCCTCCAGGCGGGCCACGATGCCCTTCCGCTGAACACCTCGGGCAGCATCCTCAGTGGCACTTTTCAATACACCGGCGCGGGAGTGGGGGGCCACCTGTCCGTCCCCGGCGGCTCTGTCACCGGCACCCCCGGCACTGTCGGCGGCTACGTGACCGAAAACGCCGCCGGCCTCGTCACCGACCTGAACCTTTCCTCCGGCAGTCAGACATTTTTCACCACGGGCCCAACCGTCGTCACCCCCGTCACGCCCACCTCGTCGACCCCGTTGGCGGCGGCGCCCGCGGCGAGCAGCCCCGGACTGGCGGGGAACGCGGGAATCCAACCTCAACTCAACGCGGAGGCGCTGGCGGAGTGGGCCCGCAGCATGTCCGGCGGTGAACTCGCCACGGACTTGGCCGCGGCCCACTGAGAGCAGCGAGATGGGCGGTGCGAGAGCGAGCGGGGCGAACGCCCCGGTGCCGGGATCGTTGCACGACTTCTCCAGTGTTCGCGTCGCGTCCGCCGGGTTGGGCGCGGCGGACGCGCTCGGGTTGTTGTCGGTTCCGCGCAACTGGTTGCGGGATCCTGCGGTCGAGCCGACTTCGGTTGACGGCGTCGACACCGGCCCAAGCTTTGCCGTGCCCTCGGCGCGCGGGTTCGAGCGCGGGCTGATGTCGATGATGACGGGGCACCGCCCCGACGCTCTGGCGACGGATCGTGAAGAACGCGGCGAGGACGCCTAGCCCAGCGTCGCGGTGACGGCGACGATGTTGCGCAGCTGGGACGTCTCGTCGTCCGGGAAGACCAGGCCGTAGTCGGCGAAGTATTCCCGCCGTTCCCGGGTGGTCACCTGCCAGCCCCGGCCGGTCAGGTAGTCCACGACGTTGCTGCGCTCGCCGTCGAAGAACAGTCCGGACAGGTCGATGTCGCAACCCAGGTTGGCCCATCGCTGGTTGAACTGCTTTGCGCGGTCGGTCATCGTCCGCCCGGCATCGCCGTGGAACTCGGTGGCCAGCTTGCTGCCGGGCGCGCTCAGTTCGGTGATGTTGTCGAAAAGCCGGTCCTGGGCCTGCGGCGGCAGGTACATCAACAGGCCCTCGGCGCTCCACGACGTCGGCTGGCCGGGGTCAAAGCCGCTGCGCCGCAATGCTTCCGGCCAATCGTCGCGCAGGTCGACGCTGACCGTCCGCCGGTCCGCGGTGGGCGCGGCCCCGAGTCCCGCCATGGCGGCGGTCTTGAAGTCGACCACCTTGGGCTGGTCGACCTCGTAGACGACGCTGCCGGGCGGCCAGCTCAACCGGTAAGCGCGGGCGTCCAGGCCGGCGGCGAGGATCACCGACTGGCGGATGCCGTCGCGGGCGGCATTGAGGAAGAAGTCGTCGAAGAAGCGGGTGCGCACCGCGATCGAATCGGTCTCGAGCTGCAGGTCCCGTTCGCCGTCCTGGGCGTCCGCGGGATCGAGTTCGCCGTCGACCAGGCGGCGGAAGAAGTCCAGCCCCACGGCGCGCACCAGCGGCGCCGCGAACGGGTCGTCGATGATCGGGTCCGCGCCCCCGCTGGCCAGCGCGCGCGCCGCGGCGACCATCGTGGCCGTGGCGCCGACGCTGGAGGCCAGGTCCCAGCTGTCTTGGTCCGTGCGTGTCATGGTGCTCCCATTTATTTAGCAAATGCAACGAGTCAAGAGCACTTTACGCTCCACGGCTTGCGGCTTCCTGTGCTTTCATGGGCCTCAAATGGGCTGGGGCCGACGGCCGTGGACGGACTTGCCCAGATCAGCTGTTAGTCTCGTACACGGTTTGACGCGCTTAGATTGGGTCGGCCGTACGTCCTGGCCTGCGGGTGTTGGGCGCGTGATGCAAGAGACCCCCCGGGCTGCGCAGGAGGAAGAGTGCTTTCGGCTTTCATCTCATCGCTGCGGACAGTCGACCTGAGACGGAAGATCCTCTTCACGCTGGGCATCGTCGTCCTCTATCGGCTGGGCGCCGCTCTGCCGTCCCCCGGCGTCAATTTCCCGAACGTCCAGCAATGCATCAAGGAGGCCAGCGGCGGCGCCGCGGGGCAGATCTATTCGCTGATCAACCTGTTCTCCGGCGGCGCCCTGCTGAAACTGACGGTGTTCGCGGTCGGGGTGATGCCCTACATCACCGCCAGCATCATCGTGCAGCTGCTCACCGTGGTCATCCCGCGGTTCGAGGAACTGCGCAAGGAGGGCCAGTCCGGTCAGGCCAAGATGACGCAGTACACCCGGTACCTCGCCATCGCGCTGGCGGTCCTGCAGGCGACCAGCATCGTGGCGCTGGCGGCCAACGGCGGACTGCTGCAGGGCTGCTCGCTGGACATCATCGCCGACCAGAGCATCTTCACGCTCGTGGTCATCGTGATGGTGATGACGGCCGGCGCGGCGCTGGTGATGTGGATGGGTGAGCTGATCACCGAGCGGGGCATCGGCAACGGCATGTCGTTGCTGATCTTCGTCGGCATCGCGGCCCGCATCCCGTCCGAGGGAAAGACCATCCTGGACAGCCGCGGCGGGGCCATCTTCGCCGCCGTCTGCGTCGCCGCCCTGGCCATCATCGTCGGCGTGGTGTTCGTCGAGCAGGGGCAGCGCCGCATCCCGGTGCAGTACGCCAAGCGCATGGTGGGCCGGCGCATGTACGGCGGAACGTCGACGTACCTGCCGCTGAAGGTCAACCAGGCCGGCGTCATCCCGGTCATCTTCGCGTCGTCGCTCATCTACATCCCGCACCTGATCACGCAGCTGATCCGCAGCGGCAGCGGCGGGGTGGGCAACAGCTGGTGGGACAAGTTCGTCGGCAGTTACCTGTCCGACCCCAGCGACCCGATCTACATCAGCATCTACTTCGGGCTGATCATCTTCTTCACGTACTTCTACGTGTCGATCACGTTCAACCCCGACGAGCGTGCCGACGAGATGAAGAAGTTCGGCGGGTTCATCCCCGGCATCCGGCCGGGCAAGCCCACCGCCGACTACCTGCGTTATGTGCTGAGCCGGATTACCCTGCCGGGCTCGATCTACCTCGGCGCCATTTCGGTGCTGCCGAATTTGTTCCTGCAAATCGGCAATGGCGGAGCGGTTCAGAATTTGCCGTTCGGCGGTACCGCGGTTTTGATCATGATTGGCGTCGGCTTGGATACGGTCAAGCAGATCGAGAGCCAGCTCATGCAGCGCAACTATGAAGGGTTCCTCAAGTGAGAGTCGTTTTGCTGGGGCCGCCGGGGGCGGGTAAGGGAACGCAGGCCCAGAAGCTCTCGGAAAAGCTCGGGATCCCGCACATCTCCACCGGAGAGCTGTTCCGCAGCAACATCGAGAACGGCACCAAACTCGGCCTGGAGGCCAAGCGCTACCTGGACGCCGGCGACCTGGTGCCCTCCGAGCTGACCAACCAGCTCGTCGACGACCGGCTGAGCGAAGCCGATGCGGCCAACGGCTTCATCCTGGACGGGTTCCCGCGGTCCACCGAGCAGGCCAAGGCGCTGCACGCAATGCTCGAACGCCGCGGCACCGACATCGACGCCGTGCTGGAGTTCCGCGTCTCGCAGGAGGAGTTGCTGCAACGGCTGAAGTCACGTGGCCGCGCCGACGACACCGACGACGTCATCCTGAACCGGATGAAGGTCTACCGCGACGAGACCGCGCCGCTGCTGGAGTACTACCGCGACGAACTCAAGACGGTCGACGCCATCGGCACCATGGACGAGGTGTTCGCCCGCGCGCTACGAGCGCTGGGCAAGTAACCGTGAGCCCGCTGGCGCGGCTGCGAAGTCGCAAAGTCGTGCCGCAGCGCACCCCCGGCGAAGTCGACGCGATGGCCGCGGCGGGGGCGGTGGTCGCGGCCGCGCTGCAGGCGGTGCGGGCGGCCGCGGTCCCCGGGGTGTCGACCCTGGGCCTCGACCAGATCGCCGAGTCGGTGATCCGGGAGGCCGGCGCGATCCCGTCGTTCCTCGGCTATCACGGTTATCCCGCGTCGATCTGCGCCTCGGTGAACGAGCGGGTGGTGCACGGGATCCCGTCGGCCGGAGAGATCCTGGCGCCGGGTGACCTGGTGTCCATCGACTGCGGCGCGGTGCTGGACGGCTGGCACGGCGACGCCGCGATCACGTTCGGCGTCGGGACCCTCGACGCCGCCGATCAGGCGCTCTGCGACGCCACCAGGGAATCGCTGGAGGCCGGGATCGCGGCGATGGTCCCCGGCAACCGGCTGACCGACGTCTCGCACGCCATCGAAACGGGCACGCGCGCGGCCGGGGAACGGCACGGGCGGGCGTTCGGAATCGTGGAGGGCTACGGCGGCCACGGCATCGGGCGGCACATGCACATGGACCCGTTCCTGCCGAACGAGGGCTCGCCCGGCCGTGGCCCCCTGCTGGCGCCCGGGTCGGTGCTGGCCATCGAACCGATGCTGACCCTGGGAACGGGCAAGACCGTGGTGCTCGACGACGAATGGACCGTGACCACCTCCGACGGGTCCCGCGCGGCACACTGGGAACACACCGTGGCGGTCACCGACGCGGGGCCGCGCATCCTGACACTGCTGAACTAGCCGCGATCGCGAGCGCGGCGCAGCCGGGCGAGGCGGGTCGCGGCGATTGAACGGCCGCGATCGCGAGCGCGGCGCAGCCGGGCGAGGCGGGTCGCGGCGAATTGAACCGAGCCGCGGTTCGCCTCGTTTCAGTAATCGGAGGTGATCGAGTGGCGCGTGTGGCTGGCAACGCGGCTGCTGAAGCCGCTCTGATGAAGGCGCTCTACGACGAGCACGCAGCGGTGTTGTGGCGGTACGCGCTCCGGCTGACCGGGGACGCGAGCCAGTCCGAGGACGTCGTGCAGGAGACGTTGCTACGGGCCTGGCAGCACCCCGAGGTCGTCGGGGACACGGAGCGCTCGGCGCGGGCGTGGCTGTTCACGGTCGCCCGCAACATGATCATCGACGACCGGCGCAGCGCGCGGTTCCGCAACGTCGTCGGTTCGACGGACGAGGCGGGCGCGCCCGAACGGTCGACGCCGGACGAGGTCAATGCGGCGCTGGACAAGCTGCTGATAGCCGACGCGATGGTGCAACTGTCCACCGAGCATCGGGCCGTGATCGAACGGTCCTACTACCGCGGATGGACCACCGCACAGATTGCTGCGGACCTCGGGATCGCCGAGGGGACGGTGAAGTCGCGGTTACACTACGCCGTGCGGGCGTTGCGGCTCACTCTGCAGGAACTCGGGGTCACCCGCTAGGGCCTCCGAATGCTTGAAGGGTCAGAGAAATGGATGAGATGAAGACGCCGCTACGGGGCCTCGGCCCCCCGGATGATCCATACGTGATGTGGGACGCCGCATACGTGCTGGGCTCGTTGTCGGCCGCGGAGCGGCGCGAATTCGAGGCGCACCTGGCGCACTGCCCGGCCTGCCGCGAGGCGGTCGCCGACCTGAGTGGCGTGCCGGCCCTGCTCTCGCAGCTCGGCCCGGACGAGGTGGCCGCGATCAATGACGCCGGTCCCCGATCGGTGACGCCGGAGCTCTCACCAGAGCTGCTGACGTCGTTGCTGGCGAAGGTGAGCTGGCGCCGACGCCGCACGCGGATCGTCACGTGGGTGGCGTCGTCGGCCGCGGCCGTGGTGCTGGCGATCGGGGTGTTCGTCGGGGTGCAGGGGTATTCGTCGTCCTCGCAGCAGGTGACCGCGTCCGCGGCGCCGATGGCACAGGTGGGCACCACGCTGCTGACGTCGACGGTGCAGCTGTCCAGCCAGCACTGGGGGACCTCCATCAACCTGCGGTGTGTGTGCCTGGCCCCGCTCAACGCGCACCACGACACGCTGGCGATGGTGGTGGTGGGCCGCGACGGCAGCCAGACCCGGCTGGCGACCTGGGTCGCCGAGCCCGGCCACACCGCGACGCCCGCGGGCAGCATCTCGACACCCGTCGACCAGATCGCCGCCGTGCAGGTGGTCGCCGCCGAGAGCGGCCAGGTTCTGCTGCAGCACTCGATGTAGGGGTTTCGCCGTCGGCTCCCGGGTGCGGTATGAAGGGGCGTGGCTGCCTCACGACCGCGCAAGCGGGACCCGATCGCGGCGGCGCGCGCCAACTGGGAGCGTTCCGGCTGGTCCGACGTGGCGCAGGGCATGGTCGCGGTGACATCGGTGATGCGCGCGCATCAGATCCTGCTGGCCCGCGTCGAGACGGCGCTGCGCCCCTATGACCTGAGTTTCTCCCGATATGAGTTGCTGAGGCTGCTGGCGTTCAGCCGGGCGGGCGCGCTGCCGATCACCAAGGCATCCGACCGGCTGCAGGTCCACGTCACCAGCGTGACCCACGCGATCCGGCGGCTGGAGGCCGACGGACTGGTGCAGCGGGTGCCGCACCCCACCGATGGGCGCACCACACTGGTGCAGATCACCGACCTGGGCCGCTCGACGGTAGAGGACGCCACGGTCACGCTCAACGAGCAGGTGTTCGCCGACATCGGGATGTCGGAGGCGGAAGCGGGTGCACTGGTTTCCTCGATCGAGACGCTGCGCCGCGACGCGGGCGATTTCTGAGGCTTAGCCTTCCCGCAGCATCTGGATGACCGCGCTGAAGTCCAGGGCGCCGTGGGCCTCGGCGAACTCGGCGTAGATCTCCGCGGCGTGGCGGCCCAGCGGCGCCGCCGAACCGGTGGAGGCCACCGCGTCCATGGCCAGGCCCAGGTCCTTGTTCATCAGCGCGGTCGCGAAACCGGGCTTGAAGTCGTTGTTGGCCGGCGACGTCGGCACCGGGCCCGGCACCGGGCAGTTGGTGTGCACCGCCCAGCAGTTCCCGGTCGCGCCGGTGATGACGTCGAAGAGGGATTGCGCCGAAAGCCCGAGCTTTTCGGCCAGCACGAACGCCTCGCCGATCGCGATCTGCTGCACGGCCAGCACCATGTTGTTGCACACCTTGGCGGCCTGCCCGGCCCCGGCCGCGCCGCAGTGAATGACCTTGCCCGCCATGGGTTCCAGCACAGGCCGGGCGCGCTGCAGGGCGTCGCCGTCGCCGCCCACCATGAACGCGAGCGTGCCGGCGACGGCGCCCTTGACCCCGCCCGATACCGGCGCGTCCACCTGCGCCATGCCGTGCCCACTGGCCAGCGCGTGCACCTCGCGGGCGTCGCTGACCGAGATCGTCGAGCTGTCGATGAACAGCGCGCCCGGCGTGGCGGCCGGCAGGACGTCGGCGTAGCAGCGCTTCACCAGCTCGCCGTTGGGCAGCATGGTGATCACCACGTCGGCGCCGGCCACCGCGTCGGCGGCGCTGTCGAATCCGGTGACGCCGGTCTCGACCGCCGCGGACAACGCGGCCGGAACGGGATCGAATCCGCGCACGGCATGCTTGGCCGCGACAAGGTTCGTCGCCATGGGGCCGCCCATATGGCCCAGGCCCAGGAAGGCCACCGTCAGGTGCTCGGTCATCTGAAGACCTTTCTACGCGCCCGCGCGCATCCGCGTAGCCTCGGCGCGCCCGATGACGACCCGCATGATTTCGTTGGTCCCCTCCAGGATTCGGTGCACCCGCAGATCGCGAACGATCTTTTCGAGACCATACTCACGCAGATAGCCGTAGCCGCCGTGCAGTTGCAAGGCCTTGTCGGCCACCTCGAAGCAGGTGTCGGTGACGTAGCGCTTGGCCATCGCGCACAGCTCGACCTTGTCCGGGTCGTCGTTGTCCAGCGCATCCGCGGCCCGCCACAACATCATTCGCGACGTCTCCAGCCCGGTGGCCATGTCGGCCAGGGTGAACCGGATGGTGGGCTCGTCGAGCAGGGCCTTGCCGAAAGCGGCCCGGTCCCGGACGTACGCGCCGGCCTTGTCGAACGCGGACTGGGCGCCGCCCAGCGAGCACGCCGCGATGTTGAGCCGGCCGCCGTTGAGGCCGTTCATCGCGATGCCGAAGCCGGCGCCCTCACCCTCGGCGCCGCCCAGCATCGCGTCGGCCGGCACCCGCACGCCGTCGAGGATCACCTGCGCGGTGGGCTGGGCGTGCCAGCCCATCTTCTCCTCCAGGGCCCCGAAACTCAGCCCGGCGGCGCCCTTTTCGACGACGAAGGCCGAGATGCCGCGCGGCCCGTCGCCACCGGTCCGGGCCATCACCACGTAGACGTCCGAGGCGCCCGCGCCGGAGATGAACTGCTTGACGCCGTCGAGCACGTAGTCGCCACCCTCCCGCACGGCACGGGTGCTCAGCGCGCTGGCGTCCGACCCCGCACCCGGCTCGGTGAGGCAGTAGCTGGCGATGGCGTCCATCGCCGCCAGCCGCGGCACCCAGGCCTTGCGCTGTTCGGCGGTGCCGAACCTGTCGATCATCCACGCGCACATGTTGTGGATGGACAGGAACGCCGCCGTGGTCGGGTCGGCGATGGCCAACTGCTCGAAGATGCGGACCCCGTCGAGCCGGCGCAGCCCGCTGCCGCCGACGTCCTCGCGGCAATAGATCGCCGCCATGCCCAGCTCGGCGGACTCCCGCAGCACGTCGGTCGGGAAGTGCTTGGCGGCATCCCATTCCAGCGCGTGCGGGGCGAGGCGCTTGGCGGCGAACGCGGCCGCCGTCTCGGTGATGACGCGTTCGTCGTCGTTGAGGGTGAACATGTACCTAATCCATTGTCGGGATGACGAATTCGGCGCCGTCCTTGATGCCGGAGGGCCACCGCGACGTGACGGTCTTGACCTTGGTGTAGAACTGGATCGACGCCGGGCCGTGCTGGTTGAGGTCGCCGAACCCGGAGCGCTTCCAGCCGCCGAAGGTGTGGTAGGCCACCGGGACGGGGATCGGGACGTTCACGCCGACCATGCCCACCTGCACGCGCGAGACGAAGTCGCGGGCGGCGTCGCCGTCGCGGGTGAACACCGCCACGCCGTTGCCGTACTCGTGCTCCGACGGCAACCGCAGCGCCTCTTCGTAGTCATGGGCGCGCACGATGCACAGCACCGGACCGAAGATCTCGTCGGTGTAGATCGACATGTCCGGGGTGACGTGGTCGAACAGCGTTGGGCCGATGAAGAATCCGCCCTCGAGGTTGGCGTCGCCGAAAGTCAGATCGTCGCTGGCCCGCTCACGGCCGTCGATAACCAGTTCGGCGCCCGCCGCCACGCCCTGGCCGATGTAGTCGCGCACCCGCGCCAGCGCGGCCTCGGTGACCAGCGGGCCGTAGTCGGCCTTCGGGTCGAGGCTGTGTCCCACCCGCAGGTTGTTGATCCGGTCGATGAGCCTGGCGCGCAACCGGTTCGCGGTCTGCTCGCCGACCGGAACGGCGACACTGATCGCCATGCACCGTTCGCCGGCGCTGCCGTACCCGGCGCCGATCAGCGCGTCGACGGCCTGGTCGAGGTCGGCGTCGGGCATCACGACCATGTGGTTCTTCGCGCCGCCGAAGCACTGCGACCGCTTGCCGGTGGCCGCGGCCGTCGAGTAGATGTACTGCGCGATGTCGGAGCTCCCGACGAAGCCGACCGCCTGGATGTCGGGGTGGTGCAGGATCGCGTCGACGGCCTCCTTGTCGCCGTGCACCACCTGGAAGACGCCGGGTGGCAGGCCCGCCTCTCCGAACAGCTCGGCCAGCCGCACCGGTACCGAAGGGTCGCGCTCACTGGGCTTGAGGATGAACGCGTTCCCGCACGCCAGGGCCGGCCCGGCCTTCCACAGCGGGATCATCGCCGGGAAGTTGAACGGCGTGATGCCCGCGACCACCCCGAGCGGCTGGCGCAGCGAGTAGACGTCGATGCCCGGCCCGGCGCCCTCGGTGTACTCGCCTTTGAGCAGGTGGGGAATCCCGATGGCGAACTCGATGACCTCGATGCCGCGCTGGACGTCGCCGCGCGCGTCGGCCAGCGTCTTGCCGTGTTCGAGGGACAGCAGCTCGGCGAGCTCGTCCATGTGGTCGTTGACCAGGTCGACGAATCGCATCAATACCCGCGCGCGGCGCTGCGGATTCCATGCGGCCCAATCCTTTTGGGCCGTAACGGCCGAGGCCACCGCGGCGTCGACGTCGGCCTTGCCCGCCATGGGCACCCGCGACTGCACCTCGCCGGTGCTGGGGTTGAAGACGTCGGCGGTGCGGGTGGACCGACCGGCGGTGCGCTGCCCGTCGATGAAGTGGGGGATCTGTGTGGTCATGGTGTCCTCGGGTTCCTACGCGCGTGAGAGGCGGATACTTGGATATCCTAGTAACCGCGGCCAGGCGCCGCAAGGACGGGGTGGGCCGACATCGGCTGAGCGCGCTAGCCTCCAGGCGTATGCGCACCATCGAGGCCGACTACCTGGTGGTCGGCGCGGGCGCCATGGGCATGGCGTTCGTCGACACGCTGGTGACCGAGACGGAAGCCCGCGTGGTGCTGGTCGACCGCAACCACCAGCCGGGCGGACACTGGACGATGGCCTACCCGTTCGTGCGGCTGCATCAGCCCTCGGCGTTCTACGGCGTCAACTCGCTGCGCCTCGGCACTGATTCCATCGACGAAATCGGCTGGAACCAAGGCCTTTACGAGTTGGCCACCGCCGGCGAGGTGTGCGCCTACTACGACCAGGTGCTGCGACGGCAGTTGCTGGCCAGCGGTCGCGTCACCTACTTCCCGATGAGCGAATACCGCGGAGACGGCCGCTTCACGACGCTCGCCGGCGCCGACTACGCCGTCGACGTGGCGCGCCGCATCGTCGACGCCACCTACATGCGGGTGACGGTGCCCGCGATGCGCCCGCCGCCCTACCCGGTCGCCCCCGGCGTCACCTGCGTGCCGCCAAACGACCTGCCGAAGCTCCGCGCGCACCAGCGCTACGTCGTCGTCGGGGCCGGCAAGACCGGCATCGACACCTGCCTGTGGCTGCTGGGCCAGGGCATCGCGCCCGACCGGCTGACCTGGATCATGCCCCGCGACTCCTGGCTGTTGGATCGCGCGAGGATGCAGCCCGGGTCGTTGTTCGCCGAGCGGATCAAGATCAGCTTCATCGCGCAGTTGCGCGCGATCAGTGACGCCACGTCGGTCGACGACCTGTTCGCCCGGCTCGAGGAATCCGGCGGCCTGCTGCGGATCGATCCGGCGGTCCGGCCGACCATGTATCGCTGCGCGACCGTCACCCGCGCCGAACTCGAACAGCTACGACGGATCGGCGACGTGGTGCGGATGGGCCACCTGCTGCGGGTCGAGGAGGACCGGATGGTCCTCGACGGCGGAACGGCGGCGCGCGACGGCGACGCGCTGTACATCGACTGCACCGCCGACGGCGCCGAAAAGCGGCCCGCGACACCGATTTTCGATGCGGGCCGGATCACGCTGCAAAGCGTACGCGGATGCCAGCAGATCTTCAGCGCCGCGCTGATCGCCCATGTCGAGGCAGCGTACCGCGACGACCCGGCGCGCAACGAGCTGTGCGTGCCGTTGCCGCACCCCGACACCGACCTGGACTGGCTGCGGCTGGCGCAGGCCGACTACGCCAACCAGCTGCGCTGGCTAGACGACCCGGACCTGACCGCCTGGATGTCGGCGGCGCGGCTGGACCTGTTCGGCCACCTGATCGGCCACCTGCTGCCGCCGGCGTCGGCGAAGCCCCGGGTGCGCGATCGCATACTGGGCATCGCCAAGTCGGTGTTCTCGGCCACCGCCACCAAACTCGACGCGCTGCTCGGTGAACAAACCTCGCTCGCCACGCCGTGATACCCGGTGTAACCCGACCCGATATTCGTCGGGTGGAGGAGGCACGTGGCGGCACCAAACGAACACGTCGGCCCGCGTCCGCTGCGCGCGGTGCCCGACGGTGGCTTAGGCGACGGCTATCCCGACTGGGAGGCCGTCTACTCCGACAACGCGTCCTGGGTCTACCGCACGCTGTACGCCCGGGTCGGCAACCGGGCCGACGCCGAGGACCTCACCGCCGAGGTGTTCCTCGCCGCGCTGCGACCGCTGCGGCTGACCGCCAGCGCCGGCGAGGTGCGCGCCTACCTGCGGGCCACCGCGCGGACGGTGCTGGCCGCGCACTGGCGGGAGACCCTGGGCCGGGAGATAACCTCGATCGACGACATCGAACAACCACCGGATAGCGAGGAGGCGATCAGCACCGCGCCGCAGCGTGTCGCCCGGGTCCTCGACGGCCTGCCCGACCGGTATCGTCACATCCTGGAACTGCGCTTCCTGCAAGGCCATTCGATCAAGGACTCCGCCGCCAAGCTCGGGGTCAGCGTCGCCAACGCCAAGGTGCTCCAGCATCGCGCCCTGCGGCTGGCGGCACAGGTCAACGATGGGGGACCGCCATGAACGCGCGAGGGCTGCGCCGCTACGTCGACGACGTGCTGCGGGGACGTCGGCCCCGGGCGTTCGCCCCCGACGACTTCGAGGCGGCGCAGCTGCGCACGGCGATCGAGCTGCGGGCGGCCGGGCGCCGGGGCGAGGCCCCGCGGCAGGAATTCCTCGACGATCTGCATCGGCGCATCGCCGAGCAGATGTCCGACTCGCCGCCGCAAGCGGCGCCCAAGCACGGCAGCACCCGCCGCCACGTCCTCGTCGGCACGTCGGCCGCCGCGGCCGCGGCGGTCACCGCGGTGTCCATCGACCGGGCCGTGATCGCCGGTCGATCCGGTGGCCGCCCCGCCGCCGACGATGCGCCGCTGACTCCGAATGTGGGGACGTGGCAGCGGGTGGCGGCCAGCTCGGACGTGCCGGATGGGGCCATGCACCCGTTCGATCTCGGTTCGGTCAGCGGGTTCGTCCGCCGCGTGGACGGCAAGCCACGGGCCGTCTCCGGGGTGTGCACCCACCAAGGATGCCGGCTGTGGTTCGACGCGCCCGACGACACGCTGCGTTGCCCCTGCCACTCGACGTCGTTCGCGCCGAGCGGGCAGGTGCTCACCCATCAGTTGCCGATCGCCCCGAAACCGTTGCCGCCGTTGCTGGTTCGCGAGGTCGACGGCGTCATCGAGGTGTTCGCGCCCGCGCGCCCCGACCAGCCCGCCTGAGCGGTGTAACGCGCCGCCCTATTCCTGGGCATGACGCTGAGAAAGCTTTCGACGGTCGCGCTGGCGGCCGCGGTCCTCCTGGCGGGGTGCTCGGCTTCGCGGCCCGCCGCCGACTCCGGTAGCGGCACGCCCGTGGGCTCGGTGACGGCGCCCGCGGCTCCGGTGAGCGGCAATCAGGTCAACATCGACGGCTTCGCCTTCGCGCCCGCCACGCTGATGGTCGCGGTCGGCACCACCGTCACCTGGACCAACCGCGACGAGGAACCGCACACCGTGGCCGCGAGCGACGGTTCGTTCCATTCGCCCGGGATGGGGACCGGGGCCACGTTCAGCCACACCTTCACCGACGCCGGGACGTTCGACTACGTCTGCTCGATCCACCCGATGATGCACGGGACCGTGGTGGTGACGCGATGAACCCCAACATGAGCCGCCGCCAGTTGGTGCGGCACACGGCGTGGTTCGGGGCGGCGGTCGGGTTCTCCGTCGTTGGGGGCGAGGTCATTTCGCATGTCGCGGCGGCGGCCGAGCGCTCGCACGCCCGGCCCACGCTGCGGTTCGCGCAGATCAGCGACAGCCATATCGGCTTCACCGGGGCGCCCAACCCGGACGTCACCGGCACGTTCGGCCACGCGATCGAGCAGGTCAACAACCTCGGCTACACACCGGATTTCGTCGTCCACACCGGCGACCTCACCCACCTGTCCACCCCCGGGCAGTTCGATCAGGTCAAGCAGATGATGGGCGCCCTAAAAACGCCGCAGGTGTTCACCGTTCCGGGGGAACACGACTCGGTCGACGACACGGGGCAGAAGTACCGGAACGCCTTCGGCGTGGGCTCCGTCGGTGACGGCTGGTACAGCTTCGACATCGCGGGCGTGCACGTGATCGCACTGGTCAACACGCTGAACCTGCGCAAGCTCGGGCACCTGGGCGCCGACCAGCTCGACTTCGTCCGAAAGGACGTCGCGCGGCTGCCGAGCGACACCCCGATCATCGTGTTCAGCCACATCCCGCTCTTCGCGATGTACCCCAACTGGGGCTGGGGCACCGACGACGCCGCCCAGGCGCTGTCCTACCTGCGCCGGTTCTCGTCGGTCACCTGCCTCAACGGGCATGTGCACCAATTGTTTTCCAAGACGGAGGGCAAGGTGACGTTCTACAGCGGGACGACGACCGCATACCCGCTGCCGCGGCCCGGCGACGGGCCGGCGCCCAAGCCGGTCACCCTGCCCGCCGGCAAGCTCCGCGACGCGCTCGGCATCCGCGAGGTGAGCTACACCCCGGGCGAAACCGCTCTGGCGTTGAAAGAGCGCGCGCTGCAATGACTGTTCTGCTCCGCATCGGCATGGCCGCGTCGCTGGTGGTCACCGGCGCCGCCCACGCCTACCTGTATGTCCATGGCTACCGGCACATCCCGGACATCGGATCTGCTTTCCTTGTGCAGGCCAGCGCGTCGTTCGCCCTTGCCCTGCTGATCCTTTTCGGCGGCCCCGAATGGCTGCGCTGGGCCGGCGCCGCCGTCGCGGGCGGCTCGCTGGTGGGGTTCGCCTCGTCGAGAACCGTTGGTCTACTGGGGTTTTCCGAGCGGGGCTGGGATCCGGCGCCCTACCCCGCGATCAGTGTGGGCGCGGAACTGCTGACGGTGCTGTTGTGGGCGGGGGATTGGGCGGTCAGGCGGGCTCGGGAAGCTCGTCGGTCGGCTCATCAACCATGAGATCGACCGCCTCGGCGGTCGCCCACTTGCTCAACAGCCGAGACTTCAGCGACATGGCGGGCTTCTCGACCAGGAACCAGCTCAGCGCGGCTACCGGGAGCGTGGCGATCGTCGCCACGATCGCGTGCACAACCGGATTCGGGCGGCCTGGCCAAGAGATCACCAGCAACTGCTGGATCGGGAAGGCGTAGATGTAAACGCCATACGACAGGTCAGTACGCAGCCTCAGACGTTTGTGCCTCAGTAGTGCACCGGAGGCGATGATGGCGTACGCGAGGGGAATCCCACCCAGCAGCCGGTAATGCGGAAGCAGGGTGCCGCCCAACGTGACGACGGCGGCGCTCACCGCGACGAGCCACCAGCGGGCAGGTATCTTGTCACGCCACTGGTAGAGCAACGCCCCCGCCGCGAACATGACGGCGAAGCGCGCGGTCACCGCGGCGAACTGGCCCGCCCACGGCTGGTCCGGCGCGACGGGCGGCGATAGCGCCTCGCCGACGACCGCCACCGCCAATATCACCGGAGAGACCCACCGGCGGTGGGCAAGCCCGGCCATGCCGATAGCGGCGACCACGGCATAACACGCCAGCTCGAAAGCCAACGTCCACAGCGAACTGTCCCAGCTCCCCGGATAGGGGACCCCTTGGGGCGTCCCGCCGACGTCGGCCTTGAGCAGGACCACCGCGCTGTTCATGGCGACGTACTCGACCGGCGCGGTGGAGAGCAGGAGCTTGAGCGCCGCGCCGCCCTGTATCGCCACGCCGATCGGCGCGATGACGAACGCGGTGACGACCAGGCAGACGTAGTAGCCAGGGAGGATGCGCAGGACTCGGGCCGCGGAATAGTCGCGCAGGTGCGGGTGGCGAAGCCAGCTCGCGGTGATGAGGAACCCCGAGACGGCGAAGAAGCCGTCGACCCCGCCGTCGGCGAGGTAATGCGCGCCAATCCATGGGTGACCCGTGAGGATGAACGAGTGACCGACGATCACCGTGGTCGCCAGTATCAGCCGCCAGGCGTTGAGCGCATTCTGCCGAGTGTCGAAAGCCTGTTCGAGGTTCATGTCCTAGCCTCTGTCGATGCGGGAGAGCGATCACATTCATTCGAAGTCGCGGTCCATTTCTGCTTGAGCCGGCTCTTGAGGGACAGCGAGGGCTTCTCGACCACGAACCAGCTCAGCGCGGCCACCGGCAGCGTACCCACGGCGCTTAGGACGAAGAACACGAATGGATTGAGGCCCGCGAGGCCACAGACGGCCAGCATCTGCTGCGTGGGGAACGCGTAGATGTACAGGCCGTAGGACAGGTCCGTTCGCAACCGCAGCCGCTTGTTTTGCAGCAGGGCGCCCGGCACGATGACGGCATACGCCAGCGGAAGGGCCGCGACGACCCGGTAATCCGGCAGCAGGCCGGCCGCGAAGACGATGACCACGCTAACCCCGACCAACGACCAGCGGGCCGGAATCACGTCGCGCCATTGATACAGCAGCGAGCCGGCCGCGAACGTGATGGCCGATCGGGTGGCGAGTTGCGGCACGGTCCACACGCCGGGGAAGGTCAGCGGCGGCAGCTGCGTGGCCGCCACCACCCCCAGGGCTAATATCGCGGCGGGGGGCCACCGGCGGTTGGCCAGACCGGCCAGCCCGATGCCGGCGACGGCGAGGTAGCACAGCACTTCCCAGATGAGTGACCACATCGAGGCGTTCCAGACGCCGGAGTGCGGGATCCCACGTGGTGTCCCGCCGACGTCCCGTTGCAAATAGGCGACGCCGACGTTTTTCAGGACGTACCCGAGGGGGGCGGTGGAGCGCAGCAGCGGCCACGCCGAGCCGCCCTGGATCAGCACGCTGAGCGGCGCGAAGACGAATGCCGTCACCAGCAAACAGACGTAGTAGCCGGGTAAGATGCGCAGGGCGCGAGCGGCGAGGTAGTCACGCACGCGCGGGTCGGCCAGCCAACTCCTGGTGATGAGGAAGCCCGAGATCGCGAAGAAGCCGTCGACCCCTGCCGAGAAAAAGACCTGGAGAACCGGGGCGGGCGGTATGCGGGCGGTGGAGGGCCAGCAATGCCATAGCATCACCTCGGCCGCCAGCGCCAGCCGCAGCGCGTTGAGGGCGTTCTTCCGCGGATCGAACACGTGCCCGAGGGTCATTGGCCTCCGCCCACATCGCCCCCGGAGCCGTCCGCGGCATCCTATGTCACGCCGCCACGCGTGTGCGAGTTTCGGCGATTCGACCCGTGTGACCCGGCGGCCTAGGCGGCGCTACCCGGAGCCTCAGCGGCGGGCCGGTCGCCGACGAGGTCGCGGGGTTGTTCGCCGCCGGGGCCTGCGGGCGCGGGTGCGCCCCACTTCTGCTTGAGCCGGCGCTTCAGGGACATCGACGGCTTCTCGATGACGATCCAGCTGAGGGCGGCCAGCGGCAGCGTGGCAAGGGCGCTGAGGCCGAAAAACACGACCGGATGCAAGAACGCGAGCCCGCAGACGGCCAGGATCTGCTGGGTGGGGTACGCGTAGATGTACACGCCGTAGGACACGTCCGTGCGCAACCGCAGCCGCTTGTGGTGCAGCAGGGCGCCCGACACGATGACGACATACGCAAGGGGAAGCGCCGCGACAACGCGGTAGTCGGGCAGGAACCCGGCCGCAAAGACGATGACCGCGCTCACCGCGACGAGTGACCACCGGGCGGGAATCACCTCGCGCCACTGATACATCACCGCACCGGCGGCGAACATGATGGCCGACCGCGCCGCCAACTGGGGGATGGTCCAGGTACCGGGGAACGTCAGCGGTGGGAACGCCAATGCCGCGCAGACGGCCACCACCAGCAGCACGGGAGAAACCCACCTGCGGTTGGCCAGTCCGACGACGCCGATGAGCGCTACGGCGAGGTAGCACAGCAGTTCCCAGACCAGGGACCACAGCGACGCGTTCCAGGTCGGTCCACCGGGAATGCCCCGCAGTGTGCCGGCGATGTCCGGTTGAAGGTAGGCCACTGCGCTGTTTTTCAGGACGTACTGGATCGGCGCGGTGGAACCCAGCAGCTTCAGGGCCGACCCGCCCTGGATGAGCAGGCTGAGCGGCGCGAAGACGAACGCCGTCACCACCAGGCAGACGTAGAACCCGGGCAGGATGCGCAGGGCCCGCGCGGTGAGGTAGTCGCGCACCCGCGGGTCGGTGAGCCAACTCCGAGTGATCAGGAATCCGGAGATTGCGAAGAAGCCGTCGACCCCCACCGAGAAGAAGAGCTGGTTGATCGCCGCAGGCGGCGGATGACCGGTGATGGGCCAGGAGTGGAACAGCATCACTTCGGCCGCCAGCGCCAACCGCAACGCGTTGAGGGCGTTACTGCGCGGATCGAATACCTGTCCCAGCTTCATCCGTCTCCGACCGTCGTCCCCCACCGAACTGTCCGCGCCATCGTATCGGCCGGCGGCCGGCGGCGTGGGCGGTTGGCCGTTGCGGCTAGGCGGTGCCCGGTAGCTCCGGGGGGAGCGCGGGTTCGGCGACCTCGCGAGCGGGTCGCACCATCACCGTTTGTTCGCGGTTCTCTTCTTGGTCTTGGTCTTGGTCTTGTGGGGCGGGCAGTTTACTTCTGAACCGCCGTTTGAGCCGCCGCGCCGGCTTTTCGATCAGGAACCAGCTCGCCGCGGCCAGCGGCAGCGTCGCGGCGGCGGTGACCCCGGTGAACAGCAGCGGGTTCAGGGTGATGAGCCCGCACACGAGCAGCAGTTGCTGGGTCGGGTACGCGTAGATGTACATGCCATAGGACAGATCGGTACGCAGTTTGAGGTGCTTGTTGCGGATCAGTGCCCCCGAGACGACCACGGCATAGGCCAGCGGGAGGGCGCCGACCACCCGGTAGTCCGGCAGGAAGCCGGCGGCCACGACGACGACGGCGCTCAGCGCGACGAGTGACCAGCGGGCCGGAATCAGATCGCGCCACTGATACAGGAACGCCCCGGCCGCGAACATGATCGCGGCCCGGCACGCCAAGAAGAACAGGGCGGTGCGGACGTCGCCCTCGTGTTGGGTCATGACGTCGGGGAATTTGATCCCCGGCAGCGTCATCGCGCCGCCCGTCGCCGCCACCAGGAAAACGACGGAGACCCACCGGTGGTTGGCGAGTCCGACGACGCCGATGAAGGCCACGATGAGGTAGCACATCACTTCCCAGATCAGCGACCACAAAGAAGCGTTCCAGACGCCCGCGCTGGGAATCCCGGTGGGTGTGCCGCCGATATCGAACTTGACCAGCGCCACGGCGCTGTTCTTCAACACGAAGTCCAGCGATGCGCCCGAGGTGATGAGTTTGGTGAACGAGCCACCCCGGATCGCCACGCTGAGTGGGGCGATGACGAACGCGGTCACCAGCAGGCAGACGTAGAACCCGGGCAGGATGCGCAGCGCCCGAGCCGCCAGATATTCACGGAGCCGAGGATTGCTGAGCCAGCTCGCTGTGATGAGGAAGCCTGAGATGGCAAAAAACCCGTCCACGCCTACGCAAAGCAGAAGCTGGAGAACGGCCCGGCTGTTCGGCAGGTGGCCCCTGATCGGGAAGGTATGCCAAAAGATCACCTCGCCGGCCAGCACCAACCGCCAGGCATTCAGCGCATTATTTCGCGGATCGAAGACCTGCCCGAGTTTCATCCGCCTCCCCCGTAGTCCGCACAGGGCCTATCGGCGTCATCGTATCGTGACCAAGCACCGAAAAGGGCTGGTTCACGGTATCTGAGGTATCGCGCAATGGCAAATAAGCGGACCGCCCATATCCGCGTAAGCAGCGGGTCCGCTGATGAATACAATCTCGCACCTGCTGAGTCGCCAAGTGCGTTGCGGGATAACGATCCTCGCATTTCGTTAAATTGTGTGGTCACGCGCTTATCGGTTACGCATTCCAGCGATAAACGCCTGCGTTTCCTGCCAGCTCGGCAAAAGGCCGGCGGCGCGCACTTCTTCGAAGCCGGGCGCCGCTGCGTCGCGGTCGGACAGGCTCGGCGGGGCGCCGTTCACCAGTGGCCAGTCGACCCCGATCGCCGGATCGGTCGCGCAGATCGTGCGCTCACGCTGCGGGTTGTATTCGGCCGAGCACAGATACATCACCGTCGAATCGTCCTGCAGGGCAAGGAAGCCGTGCGCCAGGCCTTCGGACAGGTAGATCGTCCTGCGGTCCTTGTCGTCGAGCAGCACCGAGTCCCATTGGCCGAACGTCGGCGAACCCTCGCGGATGTCGACCACCACATCGAACACCGAGCCGCGCACACAGGTCACGTATTTGGCCTGGCTCGGCGGCAGCTGCGCGAAGTGCAAGCCGCGTAAAACACCGGCGGAGGAAACCGAACAGTTCGCTTGCCGGACATCCAACCGGTGACCGGCGAACTCGGTGAAGCCACGATCGGTCAGCCATTCGAAGAACAGGCCCCGGGAGTCGCCGTGAATGGTGGGGGTGATCTCCCAGGCGCCGGGGATGGCGAGTTCGCGTACCTTCATCTCACTGACCACGCTCTTCGTAACGGGCTTCCGCGGCGTCCTTCAAAGGGCGCCACCATGATTCGTTGGCACGATACCAGTCGATGGTGGCGCTGAGGCCCTCCTCGAAGTCGGTATGCTTTGGCGCCCAACAGAGTTCGTCGTAGAGCGTCGAAGGGTCGATGGCATAACGCAGGTCGTGGCCGACGCGGTCGGTCACGTGGTCGAAGTCGTCGGGTTCGCGGCCCATCATCTTCAGCAGCGTCCGCAGCACGCTGAGGTTGTTGCGCTCGCCTTCCGAGCTGATCAGGTAGGTGCGGCCGATCTCGCCCTTTTCCAGGATGCGCCGCACGGCGCTGTTGTGGTCGTCGACGTGGATCCAGTCGCGGACGTTGGCGCCGCTGCCGTACAGCTTGGGCCGTCGCCCGGTGAGCACGTTGGTGATCTGGCGTGGGATGAACTTCTCGACGTGCTGGTATGGCCCGTAATTGTTGGAACAGTTCGAGATCGTCGCGCGCACGCCATAGGACCGCACCCAGGACCGGACCAGCATGTCGGCGCCGGCCTTGGTGGCCGAGTAGGGGCTCGACGGGTTGTAGGGCGTGGACTCCGTGAACCGGTGGGGGTCGTCGAGCTCCAGGTCGCCGTAGACCTCGTCGGTCGAGATGTGGTGCAGTCGCGCACCGTGGCGCCGCACCGCTTCCAGGATGGTGAACGTCCCGACCACGTTGGTGTGCAGGAACGGCGCCGGGTCGTCCAGGGCGTTGTCGACGTGGCTCTCCGCGGCGAAGTGCACCACCGCGTCGGACTCGGCGACCAGCCGGGACACCAGGTCGGCGTCGCAGATGTCGCCGACCACCAGCCGGATGGCGTCCTCGACGCCGGCCAGCGACTCGCGCCGCCCGGCGTAGGTCATCGCGTCGAGCACCGTCACGGAATCCTCGGGGTGCTCACGGACGGTGCTGTGCACGAAATTCGCGCCGATGAAACCAGCGCCGCCGGTGACCAATAGCCGCATGGTCAAACCCTAACCGAGCGAGTCGGTCAGCTTGCGCGAGTCAGCCCCAGCGGTCCGGCCAGTTCACTGAGCACCGAGACGAGCGCGTCGTCGTCACCGGCGCCCAGCACCTGGATGGCCACGTGATCGGCCCCGGCGTCGCAGTGTTCGCGGAGTCGTTGCGCGATGGCCTCCGGCGTGCCGTGCGCGACCACCGCGTCGATCAGCCGGTCGGTGCCCGGCTTGCGGACGTCGGCCTCGGTGAAGCCCAGTCGCAGCCAGTTGTTCACGTAGTTGCTCAGGCCCAGGTAGAAATCGACGGTCTGCCGGCCGATCGCGCGGGCCTCGTTCGAGTCGGTGGTGAGCACCACCTTGTGTTCGGGGGCGAGGAACACCGAGCGTCCGACGAGCTCGCGCGCTTTGGCGGTGTGCTCCGGCGTCGTCAGGTAGGGGTGGGCGCCGGCGGAGCGTTGCGCCGCCAGCCGCAGCACGCGCTGCCCGAGCGCCGCCAGCACCCGCCGGCTGGTCGGCACCATCGCCGCATCGAGGTCGTCGAGGTAGGCCACGAGGGCGTCGTAGGGCTTGGCGTATTGCTGGGTGTGCTCCGGGTGCCCGACGCCGATCCCCAGCAAGAACCTTCCCGGGTAGGCCTTTTCGATGCGCTTGAAGGACTCGGCGACGGCCGGGGCCGGCGCGGTCCAGATGTTGACGATCCCGGTGGCCAGCTGCAGGGACGAGGTCTCGGCCAGGGCGGGCTCCACCCAGGCCAGGTCGGCGTCGGGCGATCCGCCGATCCAGACGGCGCCGTAGCCGAGCGATTCGATCCGCCGCGCCAGTCCGGGCGTGATGGACCTCGACCCCAGCCATACGCCGAACCGGCCCAGGTCCGGTTTGAGTGCCACCGGCTCGGTCATCCGTGTCCCTCCCTAACGTCTGCTAGCTCAGTCCGAGCGGCCCCGCCAGTTCGGCCAGCGCCGGAACCAGGTTTTCATCCTTCGTCAGGACCTGCACGGGCACGTGGTCGGCCCCCGCGTCGAGGTGCTCCTTCAGCCGAGCCGCGATCGCGTCGGGCGTGCCGTAGGCCACCAGCGCGTCGACCAGGCGGTCGCTACCCGGCTTGGTGACCTCCTCGTCGGAGAAGCCGAGCCGCTTCCAGTTGTTGCGGTAGTTGGCGAGCTGGAAATAGATGTCGAGCGCCCTGCGGCCCACCGCGCGGGCCTTCTCGGGGTCGGTGGTCAGCACCGCCTTGTGTTCCGGCGCCAGGAAGGCCGACGGACCGATCAGCTCGCGGGCCCGCGCGGTGTGCTCGGGGGTGGTGAGGTACGGGTGCGCCCCGGCGGCGCGTTCGGCGGACAGCTTGAGCACGCGCGGGCCCAGCGCGGCCACCACCCGACGGTTGGCGGGCACGCCGAAGTCGTCGAGCCGCTGCAGATACTCCACCAGCGCGTCGTAGGGCTTGCGGTATTCGGTGTGCGCCTCGGGGTGGCCGACGCCGATGCCCAACAGGAAGCGGCCGGGGTAGGCGGCCTCGATCCGGCGGAACGACTCCGCCACCGGCTCGGCCGCCGCCGTCCAGATGTTGACGATGCCGGTGGCCAGCTGCAGGCTGGTCGTCGCCTCGAGGATGGGTTCCACCCAGGCCAGCTCGGCCGGCGGCGAACCGCCCACCCACACGGCCCCGTAGCCCAGCGATTCGATGTCTTTGGCTTGTTCGGGTGTGACGCCGCGTCCGAACACTCCGAACCGGCCGAGGCTGGGCTTGCTGGCTGCATCGGTCATGGTTGTTCCCAACCCAGCGGGCGGCGCGGCTATTCCGGAAGGTCGACGTCCGCGGCCGGCGGGCTTTCGAGGGGCAGCAGCACGATGAACCTGGTGTCGCCGGGCGCCGATTCGACCCGCAGGTCCCCGCGGTGCTTCTTGACGACGATGTTGAACGCCAGGTCCAGCCCGAGCCCGGTGCCCTCGCCGAACGGCTTCGTGGTGAAGAACGGTTCGAAGATGCGCTCGCGCACCTCCTCGGGCACCCCCGGCCCGGTGTCACGGATCTCGACGCGCACCATGTTCTCGCCTTCCCGGCAGGTGCGGATGGTCAGCGTGCCGCCCTCATCGCGCATCGCCGCGATGGCGTTGTCGATGATATTGGTCCACACCTGATTGAGATCGCCTGGGTAGCAAGGTATTCGGGGAAGCGATCGGTCGAATTCCTTGACCACCGCGACGGCGGTGTCCCTGCCCAGCCGGTCGGCGAACATGGTGAGCGTGCTGTGCAGCAGCTCGTGCACGTCGGCCACCTGGAAAGGCGCGCGGTCCATTTGGGAATACTGCTTGGCGTCGGCGACCAGCGCGGAGATCCGCTTGCTGGCCTCCAAGATCTGGTTCAGCAGCAGCTCGCTCTCGACGGTGTAGGTCAGCCAGCGGATGGCCTTCTCCAGGGACGTCGACGCGCCGAGCTCCTCGGTCGCCGCGGCGATCCGCTCCAGCCAATCGGTGTCGATGCCCCCCTCGACGAAGGTCGGCGCGATGTCCCACCCGCCGTCGATGCCGTGGTCCTCGAGCCAGTCGCCGACGGCGTCTTCCAGATCGGCCGTCTCGATCGCGGTCAGGCTGGCCGAAGCCGACTTGGCGACCTGGGCCGCCACCTCCTCCTGCAGCCGCACCAGCGCCCGCAGCGCGTCCGGCGGGACGGTGCCGTCGGCGAGCATCGCCAGTTTCTGGCGCATGCCGGCGACCCGCTGCCTCAGCTCGGACGCCGCGCGGACGGTGGCCGCGGCGGGGTTGTTCAGCTGATGTGTCAGCCCGGCGGACAACTGGCCCAGCGCGAGCAGCTTCTCGCGGTTGTCGATGATCCGGCGGGTGCGCTCCTGGCCGACCGCCATCCCGTCGAGCAGGTGGACGGCCATCGGGAACTGGTCCTTCATGAAGTCGGCGAACGCGGGCGCGTCGAGCACGAAAAAGCGTGACGGCCTGGTGACGTACACCGTCGCGTCGTAGCTCTGCTGCTGCAGCTGCCCGGTGAACGCGCGCCAGGCGCCGCAATACACCCCGCGCTGCGACGTCCGGTTGGTCTCGATCTCCTGGCCGCCCGAGAGCTTCGACATCGCCAGCTCACCCTCGATCAGGACGTACAGGCAGGTCGCCGGCTCGCCCTCGACGCAGATCGGGCCGGGTGCGTAGGTCTCGATCTGCCCGTTGGCGCACAACATCGCCAGCTGCTCGTCGGTGAGCGCCTCGAACAGGAACAGGGTGCGCAGCTCGTCCGGCCGGCACGGCACCTTGGCGGTCATGATTCGGCGAGGTAGCGGTGCACCAGCATGACGGCCATCGACCCCTCGCCGACGGCGGCCGCGACGCGCTTGGCGGACTCGGCGCGCACGTCGCCGGTGGCGAACACGCCCGGCACGCTGGTTTCGAGGTGGTGGGGCGGGCGGTCCAGCGTCCAGCCGCACACGTTGCGCAGGTCCGGCCCGGTGAGGACGAAGCCGCGGTCGTCGCGGGCGAGCACCCCGTCCAGCCACTCGGTGCGCGGCGCCGCGCCGATGAAGATGAACATCCGGGCGCAGGTGACGTCCTCGATCTCGCCGGTCTGGTTGTCGACCAGGGTCAGCCGCTCCAGGTGGTCGTTCCCGACGGCGCGGCGCACCTCGGTGCAGGTGCGCACGGTGATGTTGGGCCGCTGCCGGATCTGCTGGATCAGGTAGTAGGACATCGAGGCGTCCAGCGACGGGGCCCGCACCACGATGGTCACCGACTTGGCCTCACGCGACAGGTACATCGCGGCCTGGCCGGCGGAGTTGGCGCCGCCGACGACGTAGACCTCCTCACCGGCGCACTCCGAGGCGATGGAGACGGCGGCGCCGTAGTAGACGCCGCGGCCGGTCAGCTCGCCGCAGCCCTCCGCCGGCAGCTGGCGGTAGGCGACCCCGGTGGCCAGGATGACGGCGTGCGCGTCGATGGAGCCGCCGTCGGCGAACCGCACGGTCCGCTTGGGGCCGTTGACCTCCAGCGCGGTGGCGGTGCGGGCGGTGATGAGTTCGGCACCGAACTTCTCGGCCTGCCGCCGTGCCCGGTCGGCCAGCTGGCCGCCGGACACCCCGTCGGGAAAGCCCAGGTAGTTCTCGATCCGCGAGCTCTGGCCGGCCTGCCCACCCGTCGCGGTGCGCTCGATGAGCACCGTGCGCAGGCCCTCGGAGGCGCCGTACACGGCGGCGGCCAGCCCCGCCGGTCCGCCGCCGATGACGATCAGGTCGTAGAACTCCTGCGACGGGGTGGTGGTCAGGCCCAGGGTGTCGGCCAGCTGTGCGTCGGTGGGTTCGACGAGGGTGTCGCCGCGTTCGGTGACGACGACCGGCAGCCGCAGGCCGTCCTCGCCGGCGGCCTTGAGCAACCGCTGCCCGTCGGGGTCGTCGGCGCGGAACCACGAGTAGTGCAGCCCGTTGCGGGCCAGGAAGTCGCGCACCTGCCAGGACCGCTCCGACCAGCGGTGCCCGATCACCTTGGTGTGCGGGATCGGGTGTTCGGGCGCCGCCCGCCAGGCGTCCAGCAGCCCGTCGATGACGGGGTAGAACTTCTCCTGCGGCGGATCCCACGGCTTGAGCAGGTAGTGGTCCAGGTCGACGACGTTGATCGCGTCGATGGCGGCGTGGGTGTCGGCGTAGGCGGTCAGCAGCACGCGGCGCGCCGCCGGGTAGAGGTCCATCGCCCGCTCGAGGAATTCGATGCCGCTCATCTGCGGCATCCGGTAGTCGGCGATGAGCACCGCGACCGTCTCGCCGCGCAGCTTGAGCTCCTTGAGGGTGTCCAGCGCGTCGGGACCCGAATCCGCGCGCACGATCCGGTGCCGGTCGCCGTACTGGCGGCGCAGATCCCGGGCGACCGCGCGCGAGACGGAGGGATCGTCGTCGACGGTCAGCAGCACGGGCTTGCGAGGCTGACCTTCGGGGGTTGCGGGGCTCGCGGGGCTCGTCATCGGGGTTAAGTATGCCCTCGTCAGGACCCGCGCGGCAGGTCGAGCGGGCCCGGTGAATTTCGCTGCCGGCGATTTTGGGTCGGGCGCCTGACCAGGTATCGTGGGACAACGGTGCGTCATCCGCGCCGACTTTTTGCGTGCCCTGTCTTAGGAATTCCTTGGAATTTCCTGCCCTTGGCTCACGTTTCTAGTCGGGCGAATGCTGCGCCGATATGGGCGCACACAGGATACGAAACCAAAGACGAGGATTGCTGAAAAGTATGGCCAAGAAGGACGGTGCCATAGAGGTCGAGGGCCGCGTGGTCGAGCCCCTGCCCAATGCGATGTTCCGCATTGAGCTGGAGAACGGCCACAAGGTGCTCGCCCACATCAGCGGCAAGATGCGGCAGCACTACATCCGCATCCTGCCCGAGGACCGGGTGGTGGTGGAGCTCTCTCCCTACGACCTGTCCCGGGGCCGCATCGTGTACCGGTACAAGTAACAGCCCGAAACAGACCACGAGAAAGAACAGGATCGAACAGCCGTGAAGGTGAACCCGAGCGTCAAGCCAATCTGTGACAAGTGCAGGGTGATCCGTCGGCATGGGCGGGTCATGGTGATCTGCTCCGATCCGCGGCACAAGCAGCGCCAGGGCTAGCGGCGATCGCAAGCCCGGCGCAGCCGGGCGAAGCGGGTCGCCGCCGTGTAATCAGCTCAAGCGCATGCAACACAACTGAATGCAGACCTCCCAGTACCACTGAGCGAATACGCCGCTCACCCACGTCCGGACGGAGGCCGGACCCCGCCTCGAGGGCGGGAACGGGCTGGGATCAGACCTCCGCTTAGAAAAAGAGGAAACGCCACCTATGGCTCGACTAGTAGGCGTCGATCTGCCGCGCGACAAGCGGATGGAGATCGCGCTGACCTACATCTTCGGCGTCGGCCGGACCCGGTCGAACGAGATCCTGGCAGCTACGGGGATCGACAAGGACCTGCGCACCAGGGACCTGACCGACGACCAGCTGACCCACTTGCGCGACTACATCGAAGCGAACCTCAAGGTGGAGGGTGACCTGCGCCGCGAGGTGCAGGCCGACATTCGTCGCAAGATCGAGATCGGCTGCTACCAGGGCCTGCGGCACCGCCGCGGCCTGCCGGTGCGCGGCCAGCGGACCAAGACCAATGCGCGCACCCGCAAGGGACCGAAGCGCACCATCGCCGGCAAGAAGAAGGCCAGGTAATCGCCCATGCCACCAGCCAAGAAGGCAGCCTCTGCACCCAAGAAGGGGCAGAAGACCCGCAAGCGGGAAAAGAAGAACATCCCGCACGGCGCCGCGCACATCAAGAGCACGTTCAACAACACGATCGTGAGCATCACCGACCCGCAGGGCAACGTCATCGCCTGGGCGTCCTCGGGTCACGTCGGCTTCAAGGGCTCGCGCAAGTCGACCCCGTTCGCCGCGCAGCTCGCCGCCGAGAACGCCGCGCGCAAGGCGCAGGAGCACGGGGTGAAGAAGGTCGACGTGTTCGTCAAGGGCCCGGGCTCGGGCCGGGAGACGGCGATCCGCTCGCTGCAGGCCGCGGGCCTCGAGGTCGGCGCGATCTCCGACGTCACCCCCCAGCCGCACAACGGCTGCCGTCCGCCCAAGCGCAGAAGGGTCTAGGGAAAGAATCATGGCTCGTTACACCGGACCCATCACCCGCAAGTCGCGGCGGCTGCGCACCGACCTGATCGGTGGCGACCAGGCCTTCGAGAAGCGCCCCTACCCGCCCGGCCAGCACGGTCGCGCGCGGATCAAGGAAAGCGAATACCTGCAGCAGCTGCAGGAGAAGCAGAAGGCCCGGTTCACCTACGGCGTCATGGAGAAGCAGTTCCGCCGCTACTACGAAGAGGCAACCCGCCAGCCCGGCAAGACCGGTGAGGAACTGCTGCGCATCCTGGAGAGCCGGCTGGACAACGTCGTCTACCGCGCCGGGCTCGCCCGCACCCGCCGGATGGCCCGCCAGCTGGTGAGCCACGGCCACTTCAGCGTCAACGGCGTGCACGTCAACGTGCCCAGCTACCGGGTGTCGCAGTACGACATCATCGACGTGCGGGACGGCTCGCTGAACACCGTGCCGTTCCAGATCGCGCGGGAGACGGCGGGCGACCGGCCGATCCCGAGCTGGCTGCAGGTGGTGGGGGAGCGTCAGCGCATCCTGATCCACCAGCTGCCGGAGCGGGCACAGATCGACGTGCCGCTCGCCGAGCAGCTGATCGTCGAGTTCTACTCGAAGTAAGAGCCCCTGCGCCATGTCGGCGCAGGTCTTAACGGCATCAAATAGCGGGTGCCGAGAAGGAGAAGAAGAAACACCATGCTGATCTCTCAGCGACCCACCCTGTCGGAGGAAGTCCTCACCGACAGCCGCTCCCAGTTCGTCATCGAGCCCCTGGAACCGGGATTCGGTTACACCCTGGGCAATTCGCTGCGCCGGACGCTGCTGTCGTCGATCCCCGGCGCGGCCGTCACCAGCATCCGCATCGACGGCGTGCTGCACGAGTTCACCACCGTCGCCGGGGTGAAGGAAGACGTCACCGCGATCATCCTGAACCTCAAGGGCCTGGTGGTTTCCTCGGAGGAGGACGAGCCGGTCACCATGTACCTGCGCAAGCAGGGCCCGGGCGCGGTCACCGCGGGTGACATCGTGCCGCCCGCCGGCGTCACGGTGCACAACCCCGAGATGCACATCGCGACGCTGAACGACAAGGGCAAGCTCGAGGTCGAGCTCGTCGTCGAGCGGGGCCGCGGTTACGTCCCGGCGGTGCAGAACCGGGCCTCCGGCGCCGAAATCGGCCGCATCCCGGTGGATTCCATCTATTCGCCGGTGCTCAAGGTGACCTACAAGGTCGACGCGACCCGTGTCGAGCAGCGCACCGACTTCGACAAGCTGATCCTGGACGTCGAGACCAAGAGCTCGATCACGCCGCGCGACGCGCTGGCGTCGGCCGGTAAGACCCTGGTCGAATTGTTCGGGCTGGCACGCGAACTCAACGTCGAGGCCGAGGGCATCGAGATCGGCCCGTCGCCGGCCGAGGCCGACCACATCGCCTCGTTCGCGCTGCCGATCGACGACCTGGACCTGACGGTGCGGTCGTACAACTGCCTCAAGCGCGAGGGCGTGCACACCGTCGGCGAGCTGGTGAGCCGCACCGAGTCCGACCTGCTCGACATCCGCAACTTCGGTCAGAAGTCCATCGACGAGGTCAAGGTCAAGCTGCACCAGCTGGGCCTGTCGCTCAAGGACAGCCCGCCGAGCTTCGACCCGTCGCAGGTCGCGGGCTACGACGTGGCCACCGGCACGTGGTCCACCGAGGGCGCCTACGACGACCAGGACTACGCGGAAACCGAACAGCTGTAACGGCCGGACACCGATAACAGAATTCCGTCCCGGCCCTACCTGATACGGGGGCCGGCCCCCAATGAGGAGATAGTGCAATGCCCAAGCCCACCAAGGGCCCCCGCCTCGGCGGGTCGTCTTCGCACCAGAAGGCCCTGCTGGCCAACCTGGCCACCTCGCTGTTCGAGCACGGCCGGATCAAGACGACCGAGCCCAAGGCGCGCGCCCTGCGGCCGTATGCGGAAAAGCTGATCACGCATGCGAAAAAGGGCTCGCTGCACAACCGTCGAGAGGTGATGAAGAAGATCCGCGACAAGGACGTGGTGCACGCCCTGTTCGCGGAGATCGGGCCGTTCTTCGCCGACCGCAACGGCGGGTACACCCGCATCATCAAGGTCGAGCCGCGCAAGGGCGACAACGCCCCGATGGCGGTCATCGAGCTGGTGCGGGAGAAGACGGTGACCTCCGAGGCCGACCGGGCGCGTCGCGTCAAGGCTTCCAAGAAGTCTGACGCGCCGGTGGCCGCGGCGGCGGCGCCGCAGGCGGCGGTCGAGCCCGAGGAGGCCGTCGGCCCGACGGCCGACGACGTGACCGGGCCCGAGGCCGAGGAGACCGAGGTCACGGAGGCCGAGGCTGCCGCCGAGGAAAAGCATGACGAGGCCGTCGCCGCGCGGGCCGAGGCCGAGAAGGCCGCCGAGGCTGACGAGGCTGACGAGAGTTAGCGAGGCCGTCCGTCTGCGGCTGGACATCGCCTACGACGGAACGGAATTCGCCGGCTGGGCAACTCAGGCCGGCCAGCGCACCGTCGCCGGCGTTCTCGACGAGGCGCTGACCACCCTGTTCCGCGCGCCGATGCGGCTGCGCGCCGCCGGCCGCACCGACACGGGCGTGCACGCCACCGGGCAGGTGGCCCACGTCGACGTGCCGCCCGACGCGCTGCCCAACGCCTACCCGCGGGCGCCGCGGGTGGGCGAGCCGGAGTTCCTCCCGCTGGTGCGCCGGCTCGGACGGTTCCTGCCCTCCGATGTCCGGGTGCTCCGCGTCGCCCGCGCCCCGGCGGGTTTCGACGCGCGGTTCTCGGCGCTGCGGCGTCATTACACCTACCTGCTGTCGACGGCGCCCTACGGCGTGGAGCCGCAGCGGGCCCGCTACGTCACCGCCTGGCCGCGCCCGCTGGACGTCGACGCGATGGCCGCCGCGTCGCGAGACCTAGTGGGGCTGCACGACTTTGCCGGGTTCTGCCGTCATCGGCCCAACGCCACCACCATCCGCGACCTGCAGCGCCTTCAGTGGTCGCGCGACGGCGAACTGATCACCGCGCACGTCACCGCCGACGCGTTCTGCTGGTCGATGGTGCGCTCGCTGGTCGGGGCGCTGCTCGCCGTGGGCGAGCATCGCCGCCCGGTGTCCTGGTGCCGTGGATTGCTCACGGCCACAAGCCGTTCCAGCGACTTCGCGGCCGCGCCGCCGCACGGGCTGACGCTGGTGGGCGTCGACTATCCGCCCGATGACCAGCTGGAGGCGCGCAACCTGGTCACCCGGGACCTGCGCAGCCGCTAAACCTTGGCCGCGACGAAACGCGCGGCCTGGTTGGTCAAGGTGGGCACGTAGCCCAGGTGCGACGCCCAGCGGGTGCCGCCCGAGCAGATCGGGTCGCCGGTGTTGCACAGGTCGATGGTCTTGCCGTCGAATTCGGGGGTCAGGGCGCTCATCAACCCGCCCGCCCTGTTCGGGAA
>NZ_MVIJ01000042.1 GCF_002086735.1 Mycobacterium scrofulaceum
GCTCAAGTCAACAAGCGCGCACGTTTACGTGAGGCAACGAATCCGCCTTCGCGCGCATCTTGACGTGAGGCAACAGGCGACACGAAGTCAGCCCAGCGCGCGGCGGCTGACGAACTCGCGGCGCTCGCCCGTCAGCGGGTCGTCGAACTCGATGCGCCGCGCCAGCAGCCCCAGCGGCGTGCTGAAGTCGTCGGGCGGAACGTCGACGATGTCGGGGTACAACGGATCCCCGTCGATCGGCACGCCGAGGGAGGCCATGTGCACGCGCAACTGGTGGGTGCGTCCGGTGCGCGGGGTCAGCCGGTACAGGCCGTCCGGGGAGACGAGCTCGACGAGCGTCTCCGCGTTCGGCGTTCCCGGTTCGCAGCCGGCCTGTAAAACCCCGCGCCGCTTGATGATTCGGCTGCGCACCACACGCGGCAACACCAGCGCCGGGTCGACCGCCGCGCGCGCCAGGTACGTCTTGCGCACCAACCCCCGCGAGAACAGCGTCTGGTAGGCGCCGCGCACCTCGCGGCGCGCCGTGAACAGCAGCACGCCGGCGGTCAACCGGTCGAGCCGATGGGCCGGGCTGAGCTCCGGCAGGCCCAGCTCCCGGCGCAGCCGCACCAGCGCCGTCTGCGCGACGTGCCGGCCGCGGGGCATGGTCGCCACAAAGTGCGGCTTGTCGACCACCACGATGTCGGCGTCGCGATGCAGCACCGGGATGTCGAACGGGACGGGGACCTCTTCGGGCAGTTCGCGATAGAGGTAGACGCTGGCACCGGCGGGCAGCACGGTGGCCTCGTCGACCGGTAAACCGTCGGCGTCGACCACTTCCCCGGCCAGCACCTTCGACCGCGCGGCGGCGCCGAACCGGGCGGTCAGCTCGGCCAGCACGGGGCCGCCGCGCAGCCGCACCCGCGCCGGGCCCAGGCCGTCCCGCACCGGAAGTGGCGCGGGCCTCACCGCACGCTCAATTCAACGGCACCGGCTCGAGGATCTCGGCGCGCGCCTCCGGGGCGCTCGCCCGCAGCTCGTCGGCCGACACGTCGTCGGGCTGCGCCTGCGACAGGATCTCGGCCTCCACCCGCGCGGAGTAGTTCGCCACCTCGCGCTCGACGTCCGCGGCGCTCCAGCCCAGCACGGGCGCGACCACGTCGGCGACCTCGCGGGCGCAGTCGACACCGCGGTGCGAGTACTCGATGGAGATGCGCATCCGGCGGGCCAGGATGTCCTCGAGATGCAGCGCCCCCTCGGCCGTCACCGCGTACAGGGCCTCCACCTTCAGGTAGCCCGGCGCCTCCTTGATCGGGCTGAGCAGATCGGCGTTGCCGGCCGCCAACCCCAGCACGTCGCCGATCATCGAACCGTAGCGGTCCAGCAGGTGGCGCACCCGGTACGGATGCAAACCTTGCAGCGCCGCAACGTGTTCGGCCTGATTGACCAGTGCGAAGTACCCGTCGGCGCCCAGCAGGCTGACCTTCTCCGTGATGGACGGCGCCACCCGGGCCGGGACGAACTGGGCGGCCGCGTCGATCGCGTCGGCGGCCATCACCCGGTAGGTGGTGTACTTGCCGCCCGCGATGGCCACCAGGCCCGGCGCGGGCACCGCCACGGCGTGCTCGCGGGACAGCTTGGAGGTCTCCTCGCTCTCCCCGGCCAGCAGCGGGCGCAGCCCGGCGTAGACGCCGTCGATGTCGGCGTGGGTCAGCGGGATGGCCAGCACGGTGTTGACCGTGCGCAGGATGTAGTCGATGTCGGCCTTGGTGGCCGCGGGATGAGCGAGGTCCAGGTCCCAATCGGTGTCGGTGGTGCCGATGATCCAGTGGCTGCCCCACGGGATGACGAACATCACCGACTTCTCGGTGCGCAGGATGATGGCGACGTCGCTCACGATGCGGTCGCGCGGCACCACCACGTGCACGCCCTTGGAGGCGCGCACCTGAAATCGCCCGCGCTGCTTCGACAATGCCTGAATCTCGTCGGTCCACACCCCGGTCGCGTTGACGACGACGTGGCCCCGGACCTCGGTGACGGCGCCGTCCTCGGAGTCGCGCACCCGCACGCCGGTCACCCGGTCGCCCTCGCGCAGCATGGCGACCACCTGCGTGGAGGAGCGCACCACCGCGCCGTAGTGGGCGGCGGTGCGCGCGACGGTCATGGTGTGCCGCGCGTCGTCGACGACGGTGTCGTAGTAGCGGATTCCCCCGATCAACGATGTCCGCTTCAAGCCCGGGCTCAACCGCAGTGCACCGGCCCGCGTCAGATGCTTTTGGGCCGGAACCGATTTCGCGCCGCCCATCCGGTCGTAGAGGAAGATGCCCGCCGCGACATACGGCCGCTCCCAGACGCGATTGGTCAACGGAAACAGGAACGGCATCGGCTTGACCAGATGCGGCGCCAGCGTGGTCAGCGACAGCTCCCGCTCGTAGAGCGCCTCGCGCACCAGCCCGAACTCGAGCTGCTCGAGATAGCGCAGCCCGCCGTGGAACATCTTCGACGAGCGGCTGGAGGTGCCCGACGCGAAATCGCGCGCCTCCACCAGCGCCACCTTGAGCCCGCGGGTGGCAGCGTCGAGCGCGCAGCCCGAGCCCACCACGCCGCCGCCGATGACGACGACGTCGAACTGCTCGGTGCCGAGCCGCTCCCAGGCCACCTCGCGGTGCTGCGGTCCCAGCACGGACGCCGGCGAGCCCAACTCGCTGGGCGCGTGGATCGGATCGGTCACCGGGAAACTCCTGTCGGTTACTCGCCAGTAGGACGGTGTCGAACCAAGGCTAGTCCAGATCGTCGTGCGCCATCAGCCGACGAGCGGCCTCGGTGATCGACCCGGACAACGACGGGTAAACGGCGAGCGTCTGCGCCAGCTCGTTGACGGTGATGCGGTTCTGCACGGCCACCGCGATCGGCAGGATCAGCTCCGAGGCGATCGGGGCCACCACCACGCCACCGATCACCACGCCGGTGGACTTGCGGCAGAACATCTTCACGAAGCCCTGCTGCAGCCCCGACATCTTGGCCCGCGCGTTGGTGCGCAACGGCAGCATGATGGTGCGGGCCGACACCGAACCGTCGTCGATCATCGTCTGCGGCACGCCGACGGCCGCGATCTCGGGCCTGGTGAACACCGTCGCCGCCACCGTGCGCAGCCGGATCGGGCTGACGCCCTCGCCCAGCGCGTGGTACATCGCGATCCGGCCCTGCATGGCGGCCACCGAGGCCAGCGGCAGCAGTCCGGTGCAGTCGCCGGCGGCGTAGATGCCGGCCACCGAGGTCCGCGACACCCGGTCCACGGTCAGGTAGCCGCCGCGGCCGAGCTCGATGCCGACGCGGTCCAGGCCCAGGCCGCCGGTGTTGGGCACCGACCCGATGGTCATCAGGGCGTGGCTGCCCGCCACGGTGCGCCCGTCGGCCAGGGTGACCAGCACGCCGTCGTCGGTGCGGGTGACGGACTGGGCGCGGGCGTTCTTGACCAGCGCGACGCCGCGCTCGGAGAACGCCTCCTCGAGGACCAGCGCGGCGTCGGCGTCCTCGTAGGGCAGCACGCGGTCCCGGCTGGCCACCACCGTCACCGGCACGCCCAGCTCGGTGTAGGCGTGCACGAACTCGGCGCCGGTGACGCCGGAGCCCACCACGATCAGGTGCTCGGGCAGCGCCTCCAGGTTGTAGAGCTGCCGCCACGTCAGGATGCGTTCGCCGTCGGGCTGGGCCGACGGCAGGACGCGCGGGCTGGCGCCCGTCGCGATGAGCACCACGTCGGCCTCGTGCTCGCTGGTGACGGGGCCGTCGGGCCCCGGATCGGAATGGGTGGCCCTGACGCGGTGGCAGGCCAGCCCGGGCGTGGGGTCGATCAGCTCGCCGCGGCCGGCGACAACGTGCACGCCCATGGTGAGCAGCTGATCGGTGATATCGGCCGACTGCTCGGTGGCGAGTTGCTTCACCCGGGCATGAATCTGCGGCAGGGAGATCTTGGCATCGTCGATGTCGATGTCGAACCCCAGCCGCGGGGCCCGGCGCAACTCGGTGCGCAGCCAGGTCGAGGCGATGAACGTCTTGGACGGCACGCAGTCGTCCAGTACCGCCGCCCCGCCGATCCCTTCGGAGTCGATGACGGTGACGTGCGTGCTGTCGGGGTGGGAGGTGGCGGCCACCAGCGCGGCTTCGTAACCGGCCGGGCCGCCACCGAGGATCACGATGCGGGTCGCCACAGCCCCAACCTAGCGGGGGCACCCGCCGTCCCGCAGCGCGGCGAGTCCCGCGGGAGAAGACCACTCGCACGTGTGACGTCTAAGCTTTCCCCGTGCCGCTCTACGCCGCCTACGGGTCGAACATGGATCCTGAGCAGATGCTCAAGCGGGCACCCCATTCGCCGATGGCCGGAACGGGCTGGTTGCACGGCTGGCGCCTGACGTTCGGGGGCGAGGACATCGGCTGGGAAGGCGCCCTGGCCACCGTCGTGGAGGATCCCAATTCCAAGGTGTTCGTCGTCCTCTACGACATGACCCCGGCCGACGAGAACAACCTGGACCGGTGGGAGGGCTCGGAGTTCGGGGTGCACAAGAAGATCCGCTGCCGGGTGGAGCGCATCTCGTCGGACACCAGCACCGACCCCGTGCTGGCGTGGCTCTACGTGCTCGACGCCTGGGAGGGTGGCCTGCCGTCGGCGAGGTACCTGGGCGTGATGGCCGATGCCGCCGAAATCGCCGGTGCCCCAGCAGATTACGTGCACAACCTGCGCACTCGGCCGGCCCACAACATCGGCCCGGGCACCGGCTCGTAGGGCCCTCCCGCTTGCCCGCGAGCGCGCGTGTCTGCACGGCGACACGCCGCTTCAGCCGGCATTTTGCGGACTCTCGCGACGAGCTCAAGCCGCCCGGCCGCGTTTCAATCGCATCTCGAGCCGCCGGACGAGTTCCACCCGCCGGTATCTGACATCCCCGGCCACGATCGGCACGACCACCCACCCGAGGTCTTGCAGCGCCGCGCTCCGGCGGCGATCCCGCAGGAATGCCTCGGGCCCGCTGTGCCAGTCGACACCGTCGTACTCTGCGCCGACGCGCAGCTCGGGCCAGGCGAAGTCGAGCCGCCAGGTGTAGCCCTGCAGGTCGGTCACCTGGTACTGCAGGACCGGTGGCGGCAACCCGCCGTCGATCATGACCAGCCGCGCCTCACTCTCCATCGGTGACTCGGCCAGCGGCGAGGCCAGACCGAGTAACTCGCGTACGGTCACGACGCCGCGCCGTCCTGCTTGCCGGTTGAGCGCCTGCCGCAGGTCAGCCAAGCCGGATGTGCCGCTGCGCAGGGCGGCGTCCAGCGTTGCCAACGCCCTTGGTCGAGGCAGCCCGCGGGCCACCTCGATGGCCGTCCACGCGGGCGTGGTGACGGGCCGGTCGGCGACCACGCTCAACGGCGCGCCCGCCCGCCGGTGCACGACCAGCCCGTCGGCTGATCGGAGGCGACGGCCGCGAGGATTGAGCACGTGCAAATCGGTTGTCGCCTCCGTGTCGAAACCGTGGACCGCCGCGGCTGTACCCATGCAAGCTGCGACACTCGTGCCGGTCGCCAGGTCAAGCCCGCGAAGTTGCAAGGCAGTTGTGAGTCGGCCCCGGCCGTAGATGCCATGCCAAACCTTTTGTAGGGCATCGGCATTCACGTGCGCCTCCAGGCCGCGGCGGGTAACGAACCGCAGGGCCTGGGCGGATGTGACGACCCCGCCCTGCGCGTCGAGCAGCCTGCTGAGCTCTGGGTGCATGCCGGCCATGCTGGGCGTGTGAAGCGGCACCGACAATTCACCCTGCCGAGCGTCCGCAAGTTGCCACGTTCAACGGCGTGTCGCCGTACAAACACGGTCGCTCGCGGGTCCTAGGACGCCGAGAACGCGGCCGACTGCTCCACGATGTTGACCATCACGCGCAGGCCGATCCCCAGGGCCCGCTCGTCGAGGTCGAACGTCGGCTGGTGCAAATCCAGTTGCGGCCCCTCGCCCGACCAGACGCCCAGCCGCGCCATCGCGCCGGGAATCTCCTCGAGGTACCAGGAGAAGTCCTCACCCCCACCGGACTGGCGGGTGTCGGCCAGCGCGTCCGGGCCGATCGCCTCGATCGCGTGGGTCATGATGCGCGTCGACACGTCCTCGTTGACCACCGGCGGCACGCCGCGCCGGTATTGCAGCGTGTGCTCGATGCCCAGCGGCGCGAGCAGCGCCGACACCGTCTCGCGGATGATCTCCTCGAGGCCCACCCAGGTCTGCCGGCTCGCCGTGCGGACGGTGCCGCCCAGCACGCCGGTCTGCGGGATGGCGTTGGCGGCCACCCCGGCGTTGACCGCGCCCCACACCAGCACCGTGCCGTTGCGCGGGTCGATGCGCCGGGACAGCACCCCCGGCAGCCCGGTGATCAGCGTGCCGAGCCCGTAGACCAGGTCGGCGGTCAGGTGCGGACGGGAGGTGTGCCCGCCCGGCGAATGCAAGGTGATCTCGATCTGGTCGGCCGCCGAGGTGATGGGGCCGTGCCGGACCGCGACCTGGCCGACCTGCAGCCGCGGGTCGCAGTGCAGGGCGAAGATGCGCGCCACCCCGCCGATCGCGCCGGCGGCGATCGCGTCGATCGCGCCGCCGGGCATCAGCTCCTCGGCCGCCTGGAAGATCAGCCGCACCCCGACGGGCAGCTCCGGCACAGACGCCAGGGTCAGTGCGGTGCCGAGCAGGATCGCGGTGTGCGCGTCGTGGCCGCACGCGTGCGCGACGTTGGGCATGGTGGACGTGTACGGCGCGCCGGTCCGCTCGGCCATCGGCAGGGCGTCCATGTCGGCCCGCAGCGCGATCCTCGGCTCGTGTTCGGGACCGAGGTCGCAGACCAGTCCCGTCCCGCCGGGCAACACCTTCGGGTTGAGCCCCGCGTCGGCCAACCGCTCGGCGACGAACTGGGTGGTGGCGTACTCCTGGCGGCCCAGCTCGGGATAGCGATGGATGTGCCGGCGCCACTCGACCAGGTCGTCGTGGTGGGCGGCCAGCCAGGAGGTGGCGGCGTCGGCGAGGCTCATGCGTGCGCCCCGCGCAGCTCCCGGGCCGCCAGCACGCGGTCGCGTTCGGCAGGCGTCTGGGCCAGCTGAACCACGGTGCGGGCCAACATGATTGCACCCTCGATGACGGCGCGGTCGCCGCTGGGGCCGGCGGCGGCGTCGGCGAACGCGCGCTGATGCACCGTGGCGCCGCCGGCCTCGACCCCGACGATCGGGTGGATTCCCGGCAGCACCTGGGTCACGTTGCCCATGTCGGTGCTGCCCATGGGCAGCGCGGCCTCGAACTCGCGGGCCACCGGCTCGCGCCCGATCCGGCGCATCTCCTCGCGGAAGACGTCGGCCAGCCATTCGTCGGGTGTGAGTTCGTCGTACGGGGGCGCCGGGGTGTCGATGTCGTATTCGCACCCGGTGGCCAGCGCGCCCGCGGCGAAGCACGCGTACATCCTGCCCTCCAACTGTCTCAGCGAATCCGACTCGACCGCCCGCATCGCATACTGCAGCGTCGCGTGCCCGGGGATGACGTTGACCGCCTGGCCGCCGTCGGTGACGATCCCGTGCACCAGCTGGCCCGGGGCCAGCTGCTGGCGCAACACCCCGACGGCCACCTGCGCGACGGTCACCGCGTCGGCGGCATTGATCCCCAGATGCGGCGCGACGGCGGCATGGGATTCCCTGCCACGGTAGTGCACGATCGCTTCCGACAGCGCCAGCGAGCGGGCCGCGGCGATGTCGGCCGGCCCGGGATGCAGCATCACCGCCGCCGCGACGTCGTCGAACACCCCGGCCTTCAGCAGCAGCGCCTTGCCGCCGCCCGCCTCCTCGGCGGGGGTGCCGATCAGCGCCACCCGCAGGCCCAGCTCGTCGGCCACCTCGGCCAGCGCCAGGGCGGTGCCCACCGCCGACGCGGCGATGATGTTGTGCCCGCAGGCGTGGCCGATCTCGGGCAGCGCGTCGTATTCGGCGCACACCCCGACGGTCAGCGGCCCGCTGCCGAAGTCCGCACGGAAGGCGGTGTCCAGGCCACCGGCGGATGCGGTGAGGGAGAAGCCGCGTTCGGCGACCAGCGCCTGGGCCTTGGCGCAGCTGCGGTGCTCGGCGAACGCCAGCTCGGGCTCGGCATGTATCGCGTGGGATAGCTCAACCAGGTCGGGGCCGCGTCGCCGCACGACATCCTCGACCGTGTCTGAGAGGTTGTCCGATGCGGTGGGGGGCATTCTCGCAGTATCCCACCGCGCCGTCGGGCCCCGGGCTACACCAGCCCGGTGATGAAGCCCGCCGCCTGTCCGGGGTAGGGCGGCACGCCGTAATCGTGGTGGGCCTCCCGGTCCCGGCCGCCGACGACGCACACCGGATCGCCGGGGCTGCAGATGTCGATGGCGCGCCCGGCGAACTGGCCCGCCGTCGACAGGGGCGTGTTGAACCGGTTGCCGGGATTGCCGAACACCGCGACGGCCGCAACCTTGTTGGCCAGGCCGGGGTCGAGCGCGGGAGCCGACCCGAAGTTGCCGATCCGCTCGCCCAGCGGCGGCACCCCGGCGAGCATCGAGACGGCGGCGGCGCCCTGGGAGAAACCGCCGAGCACCAGCTTCGTCGACGGGCACTGGTCGACCATCTGTGCGATGTGGTCGCGCGCGTCGTTGGCGCCGTCGGCGGTCTGCAGGAAGTTGTAGCTGGCCGGGTAGTTCACCGGGTAGGCGTCGACGCTGCGCGAGCCGAGGTCCGACCGCAGCGCGGCGAGCAGCGCATCACCGGCGACCCCCAGCCCGGGCGGCTCGGCGGTGCCGCGGGCGAAGATGAGCTGCACGTCGGGGCACCCGTCGGCCAATGCCGACGGCAGCGCGCCGCTCGTGATCGAAAACACCGACACCGCAACGGCGACGGCCAGGCCGACGACCGGCCACCTACGAAGGTTCATGCGGCAGATTTTCACATATCCCGGCGCGCGCCATCGCGGCGCTAACCCCGACGACCCGCACTATGCTCGCCGACTGTGAGCGACGTCGCATCCGACCCCGCCGATCTGGCCCGGCGGGCGGCGCGGGTCATCGCCGACCGCACCGGTGCTGCCCGGCACGACGTCGCCGTCGTGCTCGGATCGGGATGGCGCCCGGCGGCCGACGCGCTCGGCCCCCCGACCGCCGTGCTGCCCCAGGCCGACGTGCCCGGGTTCGCGCCCCCCACCGCGGTCGGACACACCGGCGAGCTGATGTCGACGCGCATCGGCGAACGCCGCGTGCTGGTGCTGGTCGGTCGGGTGCACGCCTACGAGGGCCACGACCTGTGCCACGTCGTGCACCCGGTGCGGGCGGCCTGCGCGGCCGGGGCGCGCATCGTCGTGCTCACCAACGCCGCCGGCGGGCTGCGGCCTGACATGGCGGTCGGGCAGCCGGTGCTGATCAGCGACCACCTGAACCTGACCGCGCGTTCGCCGCTGGCCGGCCCGCAGTTCGTGGACCTGACCGACGCCTACTCCCCGCGGCTGCGCGAGCTGGCCCGCCGGGTCGATCCCGGGCTGACCGAGGGCGTCTACGCCGGCCTGCCCGGCCCGCACTACGAGACGCCCGCCGAGGTGCGCATGCTGCGGATCCTGGGCGCCGACCTGGTCGGCATGTCGACCGTGCACGAGACCATCGCGGCCCGGGCGGCGGGCGCCGAGGTGCTGGGGGTGTCGCTGGTCACCAACCTGGCCGCCGGGATCAGCGGCGAACCGCTGAGCCACGCCGAGGTGCTCGCCGCCGGCGCCGCGTCGGCGAGCCGGATGGGCGCGCTGCTGGCCGACGTCGTCGCCCGGTTCTAGGTGCGATGACGCCCGAGGAATGGCGGCGACCCGCGGCCCCCGGCGACGCCCGGGGTGCGAGCGCCGCGGCGGAGTGGATCGCCCACGATCCCGACCCGGCGACGGCCGCCGAGCTGGCCGCCTGCGAGCCCGCCGAGCTGGCCGCGCGGTTCGCGCGCCCGCTCAGGTTCGGCACCGCGGGGCTGCGCGGTCCGGTGCGCGCCGGCCCCGACGCCATGAACGTGGCGGTGGTGTCGCGCGCGACCTGGGCGGTGGCGCGGGTACTGCGCGGGCGCGGCCTGGCCGGCGCTCTCGTGATCGTCGGGCGCGACTCCCGGCACGGCTCCGCGGTGTTCGCCACCGTAACCGCCGAAGTGCTTGCGGCCCAGGGATTTTCCGTGCGACTGCTGCCCGGCCCGGTGCCGACACCGGTGGTCGCGTTCGCCGTCCGCCACACCGGCGCGGCCGCCGGGATACAGATCACCGCGTCGCACAACCCGCCGGCCGACAACGGCTACAAGGTCTACGTCGACGGCGGCATCCAGATCGTCTCGCCCACCGACCGCGAGATCGAGGCCGCGATGGCCGCCGCTCCCCCGGCCGACGAAATCGCCAGGGCGCCCGTGCAAGCCGCCGCGACCGATCTGGTCGAGCGCTACGTCGCCCGGGCGGCCGGGCTGCGGCGCGCCGCCGGTTCGGTGCGGGTGGCGCTGACCCCGCTGCACGGCGTCGGCGGCGTCGTGGCCGTGGAAGCGCTGCAACGCGCCGGCTTCGGGCCGGTGCACACCGTCGGCGCCCAGTTCGCGCCGGATCCCGACTTCCCGACCGTCGCCTTCCCCAATCCCGAGGAGCCCGGCGCCACCGACGCGTTGCTCGCCCTGGCCGCCGACGTCACGGCCGACGTCGCGGTCGCGCTGGATCCCGACGCCGACCGGTGCGCGGTCGGCATCCCGACCGAATCGGGATGGCGGATGCTCTCCGGCGACGAAACAGGTTGGCTGCTGGGCGATTACATCTTGTCGGGAGTCGCCGATCCCAGCAAAGCGGTGGTGGCCAGCACCGTGGTGTCGTCGCGGATGCTGGCGGCGATCGCGCGCCGGTACGGAGCCGTCCACGTCGAAACCCTGACCGGCTTCAAGTGGCTGGCGCGCGCCGACGCCCAGGTCCCCGGCGGCGCCCTGGTGTACGCCTACGAGGAGGCGATCGGGCACTGCGTCGACCCGGACGCCGTGCGCGACAAGGACGGCATCAGCGCCGCGGTGCTGGTGTGCGACCTGGTGGCTTCGCTCAAGGACCGGGGCCGTTCGGTCTCCGACGCGCTCGATCGGCTCGCGCAACGGTACGGCGTGCACGACGTCGCGGCGGTGTCGCGCCGCGTGGCCGACGCCGCCGAAGCCGCCGAACTGATGCGCCGGCTGCGGGCGGCGCCACCGGAAACGCTGGCCGGTGTCGCCGTGACCGTCACCGACATCACCGACGCGCTGATCTTCACCGGCGGCGGCGACGACGCATCAGTCCGGCTGGTGGTGCGGCCGTCCGGGACCGAGCCGAAGTTGAAGTGCTACATCGAGATTCGCTGCGCGGTGAGCGACGGCCTGCCCCGGGCCCGGGAGCGGGCGGGCGCGCTGCGCGACCGGCTGGTGGCCGAGGTGCGGAGCTGGTAGCCGGCTAGCGGGGCCCGTATTGGCGGTCGCCCGCGTCGCCGAGGCCCGGCACGATGTAAGCGTTGTCGTCGAGCCCGTCGTCGACGGCCACCGTGAACAGCCGCGCGCCGGGGGCCGTTTTCTCAAGCGCGGCAATGCCTTCGGGCGCGGCCACCGCACACAACACCGTGATATCGGCCGCGCCGCGATCGAGCAGCAGGCCGACGGTGTGTTTCAGCGAGCCGCCCGTGGCCAGCATCGGGTCCAGCACGAGCACCGGCAGGCCGGCCAGTTCGTCGGGCAGCGACTCGAAATACCCGGTCGCCTGGTGGGTTTCCTCGTTTCGCGACACGCCGACGAAGCCGACCCGCGCCCGCGGCAAGAGCGCCAGCGCCTGGTCGACCATGCCCAGCCCGGCCCGCAGCACCGGCACCAGCAGGGGCGGCCCGGCCAGCCGCACGCCCTGCGTCTCGGCCAGCGGCGTGCGGATCGGGAAGGTCTCTCGGGGCGCGTCCCGGGTGGCCTCGTAGACCAGCATCGCGGTCAGGTCGCGCAGCGCCGCCCGGAAACCCTCGTTGTCGGTGCGTTCGTCGCGCATCGTCGTGAGCCGGGCGACCGCCAGCGGGTGATCGACAACGCGCACCTCCACGGTGTTCGACCCTATATAACGATCCGGCCGCATTTCGTTAACGCCCCGCCGAAGCCTCCCGCGTCGCCGCGGCCGCCGCACCGGTGCGCCCGTATGCTCCCGTGGTGCTGGGCGCAATCGCGGGTTCAACAGGGTTGACGGGCAGGGTGATTCGAGTCCTCGGGCTGCTCGGTGCGGCGGCCTTGGTGGGGCTGGCGGCCAGCCCGCTGAATCCGCGGATCGTCCTGGTGGCCACGGCCGTTCCGCAGCCCGCACACATCGTGATCGTGGTGGAGGAGAACCGCTCCGAAAGCGGCATCATCGGCAACAAGTCGGCGCCCTTCATCACCGCGCTGGCCGCGGGCGGCGCCAACATGACCCAGTCGTTCGCCGAAACCCACCCGAGCGAACCGAACTACCTGGCGCTGTTCGCCGGCAACACGTTCGGGGTGACCACCGACCAGTGCCCGGTCAACGCCGGCGCCGCGCCCAACCTCGGGTCGGAGTTGCTCGCCGCGGGCTACACGTTCGCCGGCTTCGCCGAGGGCCTGCCCGCCGCCGGCTCGCCGGTGTGCAGCGCCGGCAAGTACGCGCGCAAGCACGTGCCCTGGGCCAACTTCACCAACGTGCCGCCGGCGTACTCCCTGCCGTTCTCCGCCTTCCCGATGGGCGACTACGCCCGCCTGCCCACGGTGTCGTTCGTCATCCCGAACAACGACGACAACATGCACGACGGCTCGATCGCGCAGGCCGACACCTGGCTGAACCGGCAGCTGTCGGGCTACGCCAATTGGGCGGTGGCCAACAACAGCCTGCTGATCGTGACGTTCGACGAGGACGACGGCGGGCGGCGCAACCAGATCCCGACGGTCTTCTACGGCGCGCACGTCCGCCCCGGCAACTACGCCGAACAGATCAACCACTACAACGTGCTCTCCACGCTCGAGCAGATGTACGGGCTGCCCAAAACCGGGTACGCGGCGAGCGCGCCGCCGATCACCGATATCTGGGGCTAGCCGCGCCGGGCGCCCCCGCCCGCCGCCGCTATTGTGTGCCGCATGGCTGCTGACCTCGTGCCCATCCGCCTGAGCCTGTCCGACGGTGACCGCTACACCGTGTGGGCGCCCCGCTGGCGCGACGCCGGCGACGAGTGGGAGGCGTTCCTGGGCAAGGACGAGGACCTGTACGTGTTCTCCTCCGTCGCCGACCTGGTCGCGTTCGTGCGCTCCGATACCGACAACGACCTGGTCGACCACCCGGCGTGGAAGGACCTGACCTCGGCGCCCGCGTACAAGTTCGAACCGGCCGAGGACAGGCAGTTCGATCTGGTCGCGGTCGAGGAGCTGGTCTCGGAGAAGCCGACCGAGGAGTCGGTGGCCGCGCTCGCGCGCACGCTGGCGCTGGTCTCGTCCATCGGGTCGGTGTGCGAGCTCGCCGCGGTGTCGAAGTTCTTCAACGGCAACCCGACCTTGGGCACCGTCTCGGGCGGCATCGACCACTTCACCGGCAAGGCCGGCCTCAAGCGCTGGACCGCGATCGGCGAGATCATCGGGCGCGGCTGGGACGACGCGCTCGGCGCGATCGACGGCATCGTCACCACCCCGGAGGTGGACGCCAAGCTGTCGGCCAAGGCCGCCGACGAGCTGGCCGAGGAGCGCGAGGACGAAGACACCGAGGACGCCGACGACACCGAGGCCGACGATGACGCCGAAGCCGAAGCCGCCGAACAGGACGCGGAGGCCGACGAGCTCGTGGACGCCGACGACGAGGAATCCCGGGCCGCCGGCGACACCGTGGTCCTGGGCAGCGACGAGGATTTCTGGGTTCAGGTGGGCATCGACCCGATCCGGATCATGACGAGTTCGGGCACCTTCTACACGCTGCGGTGCTACCTGGACGACCGCCCGATCTTCCTGGGCCGCAACGGGCGGATCAGCGTCTTCGGCTCCGAGCGTGCGCTGGCCCGGTACCTCGCCGACGAGCACGACCACGACCTGGCCGACCTGAGCACCTACGACGACATCAGGACCGCCGCCACGGACGGCTCGCTGGAGGTCCAGGTCACCGAGGACAACGTCTACGTGCTCAGCGGGCTGGCCGACGACATCGCCGACGGGCCGGACGCCGTGGACCGCGACCAGCTGGACCTGGCCGTCGAGCTGCTCCGCGACATCGGCGACTACTCGGAGGAGGGCACGGTCGACAAGGCGCTCGAGCCGGGCCGGCCGCTGGGCAAGCTGGTGGCCTACGTGCTCGAGCCCGGCTCGGTCGGCAAGCCGTCGGCCCCGTACGCCTCGGCCGTACGGGAATGGGAGAACCTGGAACAGTTCGTCGACGGCCGGCTCAGGCGGGAGTAGGGCCCGAACGGGCCCCCGTTTGACGGGCCCCGGAGTCTCCTCTTTACTGGCGGGTGTCGCTTCCCGGGATAGGCCCGCTACCGCTGTACGGCTTTCAACGCCCGGGCATGCTCCTGTTCGGTTTGCTCCCGCTGGCCCTGCTCGCGGTCTACGTCCTGGTCCAGCGCCGCCGCCGGCGCCGACTGCGCCGCTTCACCGAGGCCAGCGTGCCGCAGTCGCCGATACGGCACCTCCCGATCGCCGTCTCGCTGCTGAGCCTCTCGCTGCTGACCATCGCGCTGGCCACCCCCACCCACGACATGCGCATCCCCCGCAACCGCGCGGTGATCGTGCTGGTCATCGACATGTCGCAGTCGATGCGGGCGACCGACGTCCCACCCAACCGGCTCAAGGCCGCCGAGGAGGCGGCCAGCCAGTTCGCCAGCCAGCTGACGCCGGGCATCAACCTCGGGCTGGTCGGGTTCGCGGGCACGCCGTACCTGCTGGTGCCGCCGACCCCCCAGCACCAGGCGACCATCGACGCGCTCAAGAAACTGGACTTCGCCGACAGCACGGCCACCGGTGAGGCCATCTTCACCGCCCTGCACGCGGTCAGCGCGACGGCCATCACGGGGGGCGACACCCCGCCCCCGGCCCGCATCGTGCTGCTCTCCGACGGCGGGGAGAACAAGCCGTCCAACCCCAGCGATCCGCACGACGGTGTCTACACGGCGGCGCGGCTGGCCCGCGACGAGGGCGTGCCGATCTCGACGATCTCGTTCGGCACCAAGACCGGCGAGATCGAGATGGACGGCCAGCGGGTCGCGGTCCCGGTCTCGACCGACCAGATGAAGACGATCGCGAAGCTCTCGGGCGGGCAGTCCTACACCGCCGGCAACCTCGCCGAGCTCAACAAGAGCTACAACGCCATCGAGAAGGACATCGGCTACCGCACGGTGCCGGGGCCGGGCAGCGCCGGGTGGTTGCGGCTGGGCGTCCTCACCGCGTTGATCGCGACGGCGCTGGCGCTGGTGATCAACAGGCGGCTGCCGGTCTGATCGTCAGGCGGGCAGCCGGCGGTTCAGGAACAGGCCGGCCAGGACGGCGCCGGCCAGGGCGACCGCGCCCAGCAGCATCCAGGCCAGGCTGGCGTCGCCCTTGACGGTTTCGTAGCCGATCTGGCGCTGCAGGGTCGAATAGACGTCCTTCAGCGACTCCAGGCTGTCGGCGTGGAACGCCTGACCGTCGGTGATCTCGCAGATCTTCTGCAGCGTCTGGTCGTCGACGGGCACCGGGATGGTGGCGCCCTCGTATTCGACGGTGCCGTACGGCGTCCCGAACGAGATCGTCGAGATCTGCACCCCCTCCGCCTTGGCGGCCCGGGCGGCGGTGAACGCCCCCTGCGGGGCGTTGGGGTCCAGCGGCACGTTCTCCGCGCCGTCGGACTCGAGCACGATGCGCGCCGGCGGCGGGCCGTCGCCGCCGCCCATCACCGAGCCGACCGTGGCGATCGCCTGCAGCGCGGTGAACAGGCCTTCGCCGGTCGCGGTCTTGGGGGCCGGCTTCAGGCTGTCGATCGCCGCCTTGACGGCGGCCCGGTTGGTGGTCGGCGAGACCAGCAGCGAGGCGTTGGCCGCGAACTCCACCAACCCCAGGTTGATGGCCGGCGTCAGCTCGTCGGCGAATTGCTTCCCGGCCAACTTGGCGGCGGTCAGCCGGTCGGGGGGAACGTCGGTGGCGGCCATGGACTCCGACACGTCGATGACCAGCATGACGACCGCACGGTTCAGCGGGATGCGGACGTCGGAGGTCGGGCCGGCCATCGCCGTGGTGAGCAGCACCAGCGACGTGGCCAGCAGGATCGTCGGCACGTGCCGCCACCGGCTCGGGTGCGCCGGCGCGACCCGTTCGAGCACCTCCATGTTGGCGAACCGCAGCACCCGACGGCGGCGGGCGAACTGCAGCACGACGTAGATGCCCAGGATCAGCAGAACGGCCAGCAGGAAAAGGAAGAACCAGGCGTTCTGGAAGCCGGTGACCGACACGGGGCCCAGCAGGGGCAACTTCATGTCCAGCCACACTATGCGCCGGACGTGGGCCGTGCACGGCCCACCGGGTCAGCCGGCGACGAGGTCGCGGCGCTGCGTGAACTTGATGTCGAGGCTGCGCAGGTGGGTCTGCAGCCCGGCGTCCTGGATCGGGATCAGGTGTGCGGGCTCGTCGGTCTCGTTGTAGTGCGCGTGCCACATGCCCGGCGGGGTGGTGAACGCGCAGCCGGCCCGCCAGTCCACCCGGATGGGGTCGACGATGTCGCCGCGCTCGTCCAGGCGGGTGCCCAGCAGGGTGTAGCAGCCGCTGGCCGGCGCGTCCAGGATCAGGTCGAGGGCCACCGACTGGTGCCGGTGCGGGCGCTGCACCTGGTTCGCGGGCAGCACGCCGAACATGGCCCACAGCACGTGGGTGATGGTCAGCGTCTGTTCCTGGTTGGCGTTGGCCAGCAGCACGCTGACCCGGCTCTTCTCGTTGGCGCCCGGGCGCGACGCGATCTCCTCCAGCTTGGCCACCGCGTCCGTGCGCCGGAACTTGGTCGCCCGGAACCGCGGTTGGGTGGCTTCGGCGCCCAGGTAGCGCATCAGCGGCTCGTCGTGCACCCAGTACATGGCCGTGTCGGTGGCGGCGTAGAACACCGAGTGGGTGCCCGCGGGCAGGGTCAGGAAGTCGCCCTTCTCCCAGCCCACCAGCTGGCCGTTGACCGCCGCGAAGCCCCGCCCGTAGAGCACGTAGTACAGCTGCGAGGTGGCGTTGGGGCTGGTGTCGACCTGTTCGCCCGGGTGGATCCGCACGAAGTTGGCCAGCAGCGCGGGGCTGGTCGCGGCGCCGGTCTCGACGCCCAGCTCCTTGGACAGGTCCAGCGGGATGACCCCGGTCGGCGCGTCGGTGTAGACGTCCGCGTCGAAGCGGGTAATCGGCACCTGCGGGACGTGGCCCGAGCCGATCGGGTTGGCGGCCTTGGAGTACTCGAAGAACTCGGCGTCCTGCGCCCAGTCCTGGAGCCGGCCTTCGAATCCGTACTCGGCGACGTTGATCGCCGGCGCCGGGATCGTCGGGTCCAGGTCGGGGGTCAGTGCTGGTTCGGTGACGGGCATCTCGGGTCTCCTTCGGCTGCTCGCGGGCTGGCGGGCGCATCTCATGTCTTTCTCGTATCTATCTTGTATCTAAGTTGTCGCGTTGTCAATGCACGGCGTGGTGTACCGTCACCACACTGCTGGGATACGACTTAGCTACCGGAAGGCTGCCGTGGCATCGAGGGACCCGCGGCCGGGCACGGCCAAGGACCGCGCGCTGGACTACGTCAAGACGCGGGTCCTCACCGGCGCGTTCCCCGGCGGGGAGTTGATCAGCGAGGGCGACGTCGCCGCGGCGCTCGGCATGTCGCGCACACCGGTGCGCGAGGCGTTTTTGCGACTGGAGGCCGAGGGGCTGCTGCGGCTGTACCCGCAGCGCGGTGCCCTCGTGGTCCCCGTCTCGCCCGGCGAGGTCAGGTCGGTGATGGAGGCGCGGCTGGTGCTCGAGCAGTTCGCCGCCACCAAGGTGGTGGGCCGCGGACCGGCCGCCTGCGCCGGGGTTTTCCAGCGACTGCAGGGCGAGCTGCAACGGCAGCGCGCCGCCGTCGACCGCGGCGATTGGCCCGAGTTCCTCGACGCCGACCGCGCCTTCCACGCCGTCACGCTCGCCGAATCGGGGAACGCCATCCTGTCGGACTTCTACGCGTCACTGCGGGACCGGCAGATGAGGATGATCGGCGAGTCGGCGCTGCGCGACCCCGAGCGGGTGACCAGGATCCTCGACGAGCACCGCGAGATCGCCGAGGCGCTGCGCGACGGCGACGGCCGGCGGGCGCTGCGCGCGGTGCAAACGCACCTGGCCGGTACGGTGCGGGCGATCGGACTCGCCGAAGACCTGATCTGACTCCCGCGCGAATTGTGTTAGAAGTCCGTCTTTTCGGGGAAATCCTTGTCGAGGATGGCGCCCACCCCGGGAGCCGCTACGACAGGAGCTGAAATGGTCGGATCCATCATCCTCGCCATCATCGTGGGCGCGATCATCGGCGTGGTCGCCCGCCTGGTGATGCCGGGCAAGCAGAACGTCGGCATGATCATGACCGTCGTCATCGGCGCCGTGGGCGCGTTGATCGGCTCGGCGGTCGCCAGCCAATTCGGATACCACAACGCCAACGGCGGGATCGCCTGGGTGCCGTTCTTCATCGGAGTCGGCGCCGCGATCGTCCTCATCGCGCTCTACGAGGCGCTCACCGGTCGCCGTACCGGCACCCGCCTCACCCGCTGAGCCCAAAGCTGCGCCGCTCGCCCGGTTTTCGGGCGGGCGGCGTCAGCCCGCGATCAGCACGGCATAGCGCGGCTTGATCACGTCGTCGATGATCGCCAGCCGCTCGTCGAAGGGAAGGAACGCCGACTTCATCGCGTTGATGGTGAACCGCTCGAGGTCGCTCCATCCATATCCGAAAGCCTCGACCAGCCGGCACATTTCCAGGCTCATCGTGGTATCGCTCATCAGCCGGTTGTCGGTGTTGACGGTCACCCGGAACCGGGTGCGGGCCAGCAGGTCGAACGGATGGTCCGCGATGCTTTTCACCGCGCCGGTCTGCACGTTGGAGCTGGGGCACAGCTCCAACGGAATTCGCTTGTCCCGCAGAATGGATGCCAGCCGGCCCAGCCTGACTTCGCCGTTGCCCAGCACGTCGATGTCGTCGACGATGCGCACCCCGTGGCCCAGCCGGTCGGCGCCGCAGAACGCGATCGCCTCGTGGATCGACGGGAGCCCGAAGGCCTCACCCGCGTGAATGGTGAAGCGCGCGTTGTGGTCTCGCATGTACTCGAAGGCGTCCAGGTGCCGCGTCGGCGGGTTGCCCGCCTCGGCGCCGGCGATGTCGAAGCCGACAACCCCCCTGTCCCGGAACCGGATCGCCAGCTCGGCGATCTCGCGCGACACCGCGGCGTGCCGCATGGCGGTGACCAGCAGACGCACCACGATCGGCCGGCCCGCGGCGGCGCACGCCTTCTCACCGTCGGCCAACCCGGCCAGCACGGCGTCGACGATCGCATCGAAGGACAGCCCGCGATCGATGTGCAACTCGGGCGCGAACCGAATTTCGGCGTAGACGACCGAATCGGCGGCCAGGTCTTCCACGCACTCGTACGCGACCCGGTGCAGCGCGTCGGGGGTCTGCATCACCGCCACGGTGTGCGAGAAGGGCTCCAGGTACCGCTCCAGCGAGCCGCTGTGCGACCGGGTGCGAAACCAGGTGGCCAGCTCGTCGACGTCGGTGGTGGGCAGCCCGTCGTAGCCGGTTTGGCCGGCGATGTCCACGACGGTCGCCGGGCGCAACCCCCCGTCGAGATGGTCGTGCAGCAGCGCCTTGGGCGCCTTCTTGATCTGCTCGAGGCCCAGTGGAGTCATCACGCGACGATCCGATCGATGATCAGCGGCCGGGCGGGCGGTGGCGCGTCGCCGACGCGGTAGCCACCGTCCAGCTCGGCCAGCGCGGCGCCGAACCGCTCCGGGGTGTCGGTGTAGAGGGTGAACAGCGGCTCCCCCGCCGCGACGGCCTCGCCGGGGCGGCGGTGGATCCGGATACCGGCGCCGGCCTGCACTCGTTCGCCCGGTCGGGACCTGCCCGCACCGAGCCGCCAAGCCGCCTGCCCCACTGCCATCGCGTCGATATCGCCCATTGTGCCGCCCCGCCCGGCGGTCACGGTCTCGGCATGCGCTCCGATCGGCAACGGAACCGACAAATCGCCGCCCTGAGCGGCGACGAGCCGGCGGAACCGGTCCATCGCGGTGCCGTCGCGCAGCGTCTCGGCCGGCTCCCGGCCGTCGGCGCCGGCCAGCTCGAGCATCTCGCGGGCCAGCCGCAGCGTCAGCTCGACGACGTCGGGCGGCCCGCCGCCGGCCAGCACGTCCAGCGACTCGCCGACCTCGAGGGCGTTGCCGACGGTCGCCCCCAGCGGCGCGTTCATGTCGGTCAGCAGCGCGCGGGTGGGCACGCCGTGGGCCGCGCCCAGGCCGACCATGGTGTGCGCCAGTTCGCGGCACCGCTCCGCGGAGCGCAGCAGCGCTCCGGAGCCGACCTTCACGTCGAGCACCAGCGCCCCGGTCCCCTCGGCCAGCTTCTTGCTCATCACCGAGCTGGCGATCAGCGGCAGCGACTCGACGGTGGCGGTTACGTCGCGCAGCGCGTACAGCTTGGCGTCGGCCGGGGCCAGCTCGCCGGCGGCGAAGATGGCCGCGCCGACGTCGCGGAGTTGCTGGCGCACCCGCCGGTTGGACAGCGCGGCGGTGAACCCGGCGATCGACTCGAGCTTGTCCAGGGTGCCGCCGGTGTGCCCGAGCCCCCGCCCCGACGCCTGGGGCACCGCGGCGCCGCAGGCGGCGACGACGGCCACCAGCGGCAGGGTGATCTTGTCCCCGACGCCGCCCGTGGAGTGCTTGTCGACGGTCGGTAACGGCAGGTCGCGAAAGTCGAGCCGGTCGCCGGACGCCAGCATCGCCGCGGTCCAGCCGGCGGTCTCGCCGCCGTCCATGCCGCGCAGGAAGATCGCCATCAGCAGCGCCGACATCTGTTCCTCGGCGACCCGGCCGTGGGTGTAGGCGTCGATCACCCACTCGATCGCGGCGTCGGACAGCCGGCCGCCGTCGCGCTTGGTCCGGATCACCGTCGGCGCGTCGAAGGCCTCGTGGAATTCAAAGCCGGTCAACGGGGTTCCCGCGGCAGGTCGGCCCAGAAGGCGTCGGGCAGCAGCTCGCCGAGGCGGCGGGGCCCGGCCGGGTGGTCGATCAGCAGCTCGGGGCCGCCGTGCTCGAGCAGCAGCTGGCGGCATCGCCCGCACGGCATCAGCGGGGACCCCTGCCCGTCGACGCAGGCCAGCGCGATCAGCCGCCCGCCACCGCTGGTGTGCAGGGCACACACCACGCCGCATTCGGCACAGAGACCAAGGCCATATGAGATGTTCTCCACATTGCAGCCGGTGACCATCCGCCCGTCGTCGACCAGCGCGGCCGCCCCCACCGGGAACCGCGAGTACGGCGCGTAGGCGCCCACTGCGGCACCGATTGCCTTGTGGCGCAGCGTGTTCCAATCGATATCAGACATACTCAATCCCGTTCGCCTTTCAGGCCCGTGAGACTGTCACCCTAACCCCGGCACGGTGTTTCGCCTGGCCGCCCGCTCGGCGCGGGCCGTCCCCCGGGCGGGTTAGGCTGAATTGCCCTCCTATGTCAGAAGGCGGTGAGGACTGGGTGACCACGCAGGCGACAACCGCGGATCCGGCAACAGCATCTGCCCCCTCGCGCAAACGGCGACCCCCCCGGACCCTGTATCGGGGCGACCCGGGCATGTGGTCGTGGGTGTTGCACCGCATCAGCGGCGCGACGATCTTCTTCTTCCTGTTCGTCCACGTGCTGGACGCCGCGATGCTGCGGGTGAGCCCGCAGACCTACAACGCGGTGATCCACGACTACCAGACCCCGGTGGTCGGCCTGATGGAGTACGGGCTGGTGGCCGCGGTGGCATTCCACGGGCTCAACGGCATCCGGGTCATCCTGATCGACTTCTGGTCCGAGGGCACCCGCTACCAGAAGCTGATGTTCTGGATCGTCGGCGTCGTCTTCATGCTGCTCATGGTTCCGGCCGGCGTGGTGACCGGCATCCATATCTGGGAGCACCTCCGATGAACTCCCCCGACCTGCAGCTGGGCCGCGGTCAGGTGGCCCCGGTGCGCCAGCGCAGCCACGACCGGCCGGCCAGCCTGGACAACCCGCGCTCGCCGCGGCGCCGGGCCGGCATCCCCAACTTCGAGAAGTTCGCCTGGCTGTTCATGCGGTTCTCCGGCGTCGCGCTGCTCGTCCTGGCCGTCGGGCACCTGTTCATCATGCTGATGTGGGACGACGGCGTGTACCGCATCGACTTCAACTACGTGGCGCAGCGCTGGGCCTCGCCGTTCTGGCAGTTCTGGGACCTGGCGCTGCTGTGGCTGGCGCAGCTGCACGGCGGTAACGGGCTGCGCACCATCATCGACGACTACAGCCGCAAGGACAGCACCCGGTTCTGGCTGAACAGCCTGCTGCTGCTGTCGATGGGGTTCACGTTGGTGCTGGGCACCTACGTGCTGGTGACATTCGACCCGAATATCTCGTGATTTAGGGGGCTGACGAAGTGATCCAGCAACACCGATACGACGTGGTGATCGTCGGCGCCGGCGGGGCCGGCATGCGGGCGGCCGTGGAGGCCGGCCCGCGCGTGCGCACGGCGGTGCTGACCAAGCTCTACCCCACCCGCAGCCACACCGGCGCCGCCCAGGGCGGGATGTGCGCGGCACTGGCCAACGTCGAGGACGACAACTGGGAATGGCACACCTTCGACACCGTCAAGGGCGGCGACTACCTCGCCGACCAGGACGCGGTGGAGATCATGTGCAAGGAAGCCATCGACGCGGTGCTGGACCTGGAGAAGATGGGGATGCCGTTCAACCGCACCCCCGAGGGCCGCATCGACCAGCGCCGGTTCGGCGGACACACCCGCGAACACGGCAAGGCGCCCGTGCGCCGGGCCTGTTATGCCGCCGACCGCACCGGCCACATGATCCTGCAGACCCTCTACCAGAACTGCGTGAAGCACGACGTGCAGTTCTTCAACGAGTTCTACGCGCTGGACCTGGTTTTGACGCAGACCCCGAGCGGGCCGGTGGCCACCGGGGTGGTGGCCTATGAGTTGGCCACCGGCGAGATCCACGTCTTCCACGCCAAGGCCGTGGTGCTCGCGACGGGCGGTTCGGGCCGGATGTACAAGACCACCTCCAACGCGCACACCCTGACCGGCGATGGCATCGGCATCGTCTTCCGCAAGGGACTTCCGTTGGAGGACATGGAGTTTCATCAGTTCCACCCGACCGGCCTGGCCGGGCTGGGCATCCTGATCTCCGAGGCCGTGCGCGGCGAGGGCGGCCGGCTGCTCAACGGGGAGGGCGAGCGGTTCATGGAGCGCTACGCGCCGACGATCGTCGACCTGGCACCCCGCGACATCGTCGCCCGCTCGATGGTGCTGGAGGTGCTCGAGGGCCGCGGCGCGGGCCCGCACAAGGATTACGTCTACATCGACGTGCGCCACCTGGGCGAGGACGTGCTGGAGGCCAAGCTGCCCGACATCACCGAGTTCGCCCGCACCTACCTGGGTGTCGACCCGGTGCACGAGCTGGTCCCGGTGTACCCGACGTGCCACTACGTGATGGGCGGCATCCCCACCACCGTCACCGGGCAGGTGTTGCGGGACAACACCTCTACCGTGCCGGGCCTGTATGCGGCCGGCGAGTGCGCGTGCGTGTCGGTGCACGGGGCCAACCGGCTGGGCACCAACTCGCTGCTGGACATCAACGTCTTCGGCCGCCGCGCCGGCATCGCCGCCGCGGACTACGCCGACGGGCACGACTTCGTCGACATGCCAAGGGATCCGGCGGCGATGGTCGTCGGCTGGGTGGGCGACATCCTCTCCGAGCACGGCAACGAGCGGGTGGCCGACATTCGCAACGCGCTGCAGCAGTCGATGGACAACAACGCCGCGGTGTTCCGCACCGAGGAGACGCTGAAACAGGCCTTGACGGACATTCACGCGCTCAAGGAGCGGTATTCGCGAATCACCGTGCACGACAAGGGAAAGCGCTTCAACAGCGACCTGCTGGAGGCCATCGAGCTGGGCTTTTTGCTGGAGCTGGCCGAGGTGACCGTGGTCGGCGCGCTGAACCGCAAGGAGTCCCGCGGCGGGCATGCCCGGGAGGACTACCCGAACCGCGACGACGTCAACTACATGCGCCACACGATGGCCTACAAGCAGGGCACCGACCTGCTCAGCGACATCGCCCTGGACTTCAAGCCCGTCGTGCAGACCCGCTACGAACCGAAGGAACGGAAGTACTGATGACCGCAGGCGAGGCCGTCGAACCCGCAGCGGCACCCCGCGTGGAGCCGCCGCTGCCGCCCATCCCAGAGGGCGCGGTGCTGGTGACCCTCAAGATCGCCCGCTTCAACCCCGACAGCCCCGACGCGTTCGCGGAAACCGGCGGCTGGCAAAGCTTTCGGGTGCCCTGCCTGCCCAGCGACCGGCTGCTCAACCTGTTGATCTACATCAAGAGCTACCTGGACGGGACGCTGACCTTCCGGCGCTCCTGCGCCCACGGGGTGTGCGGCTCGGACGCCATGCGCATCAACGGCGTGAACCGGCTGGCCTGCAAGGTGCTGATGCGCGACCTGCTGCCCGAGAAGAAGGGCAAGCAACTCACCATCACGGTGGAACCGATCCGTGGCCTGCCGGTGGAGAAGGACCTGGTGGTCAACATGGAGCCGTTCTTCGACGCCTACCGCGCGGTCAAGCCGTACCTGGTCACCAGTGGCAATCCGCCCACGCGGGAACGCATTCAAAGCCCCACCGACCGCGCCCGCTACGACGACACCACCAAGTGCATCCTGTGCGCGGCCTGCACCACCAGCTGCCCGGTGTTCTGGCACGAGGGCAGCTATTACGGCCCGGCGGCGATCGTCAACGCGCACCGCTTCATCTTCGACAGCCGCGACGAGGCCGCCGCCGAGCGCCTCGACATCCTCAACGAGGTGGACGGCGTGTGGCGGTGCCGCACCACGTTCAACTGCACCGAGTGCTGCCCGCGCGGCATCCAGATCACCAAGGCGATCCAAGAGGTCAAGCGCGCGCTGATGTTCACGCGCTGAGGGCTAAGCGTTACCAGGCGGGAGCTTGAGCACCCGGTTGTTGCCCGTGTCGACGACGTAGACATTCCCGGCGGTGTCCACGCTGATGCCCTGAGGATTGTTGATTCCGTTGAACGGCAGCGTCTTCGACGTGTTGGAGGCCGCGATGAACTCCGTGACGCGATTGTAGTAAACGTCGGTCACATACACGTTTCCGCTGGTGTCGCCGGCCACATTGTCCGGATGTCCGACCATAAACGGCAGCACAGTCGGAACGGTCCCGGTCAGCGGCAGTTTCAGCACCCGTTCGTTGTTCCGGTCGATGACGAAGAGGGCGCCGGCGTGATCCACCGCCACGGCCGAGGGACACGCTAAGCCGCCGAACGGCAGCTCATTCTGCTCGGTCGAATACCCGAGCAGCTCCACCACCCGATTGTGCGCGCAGTCGGTGACGACGACGGCGCGCTCGTCGCCGGGGTCGCGGGTAGCGACCGCCACACCCGTGGGGTCCCCGAGATCGGTGAACGGCAGCAGGGTCGGGTCGGTCGACCCGGCCGTCACATCCAGCACCCGGTGATGCGCGGGCTCGGTGACCTCCAAGCCGCCCGCGTCGTCGACCGCGATATCCAGGGGACCGTCCAGGCCGGCTATCGGTATCACGGTCTGGCTGGTCGAACCCGCGGCCAGTTTCAGCACCCGGTTGTTGCCGGTGTCGGTGACGTAGACGTCGCCTTTCGCATCGACCGCGACGCGCTGGGGATTGTCGAGACCGGTGAACGGCAGCACGACCTGACCCTTGGGTTTCGCCGAATGCAACGGGGACCCTCTGGTGACTCGCAATAACGCGACACCAGCGACTACGGCGACGACCACCACCGCGGCGAGGGTCAGAACTCCGGCGCGGCCGAGTCTTTTGCGCGGGGTGCGGGGTGGGGACGGGTTTTCGGGCAGGCTGCCTTTCTCCAAGAGTGCGGCGTCATCGGCGGAGGCTAACGGCGCAGCGTGAGCGCCGAAGTCGTCGGTGAGGGCCGCGCGGGCGGCCACCGCCAGTTCGTGTGCCGATTGGAAGCGGTCGTCGGGTTCCTTCGCCATGCCCCGCGCGATCACCGCGTCGAACCCGACGGGGATCGCGGGATCGAAGCAGCTGGGTTTGGGCGGAGCGTCGCTGCGGTGGGCGGCGGTCAGCCCCTCCACGCCGCCACCGCTGAACGGCACGCGCCCGGTGAGGCACTCGTACAGCACACAGGCAAGCGAGTACACGTCGGCACGAGCGTCGACGACTTTGCCACCACCGAAGCGTTCCGGGGCCATGTACGCCGGACTTCCCGGGGCGACGTTCGTGAGCGTCAGGCGAGTGGCATCGGCCTCGTGAACGAGTCCGAAATCGATCAGATACACGAAGTCTTCACCGACCATCAACAGGTTCGACGGCTTCACATCGCGGTGCACCAGCCCCGACTTGTGGGCCGCATCCAGGGCCGCCGCAACCTGTTCGACCACCCGCACCGCCTGCTGCGGACTCATCGCTCCATCGGTCTTGAGGACCTTGTTCAGATCGACGCCATCGACGATCGGCATCACCAGATACAGGCGCCCGTCGAACTCACCGATCTCGTAGACAGGGATGATGTTCGGGCTGGCCAGCCGGGCAGCAGCGTAGGCCTCGCGGCGAAATCTCTCCTGATAACCCGGCTCGGCAGCCAATTCCGGCTGGAGCAATTTGATCGCCACATCCCGTCCCAGCGCGGTGTCGTGGGCCCGATAAACCGCGCCCATATTGCCCTGACCGAGCTTTTCGAAGAGCCGATAGCGACCGAACTCCACTACCTTCGCCGGCGCCGCTCCCGAAGCGGCAGGGCTCTCGGCGGTGAGCGCGTTATGCGTGGCGGCGGCCAACTCGCGGGCGGTCTGATAACGGTCGTCGGGGTCTTTGGCCATGCCGCGCGCGATCACGTCGTCGAAGCCGGGCGGGATGGCCGGGTCGATGTCGGTAGGTTTGGGCGGGCCAAGATCTCCTACAACGGCGGGCTGACCGGTCAGGCATTCGTAAAGCACTGCGGTCAGAGCGTAGATGTCGGTGCGAGCGTCGGCGGTATCGGTGGCGGTCGGTGTCGCGCCGAAGTCGATCAGGTAGACGAAAGGGCCGCCCACCAACAAGTTCGACGTATTGATGTCGCCGTGAACCAGCCCGGCGACGTGTGCGGCTTCCAGCGCCGAGGCCGCCTGCACGATCACCCGCACCGCCACCACCGGGTTGGTCGGCCCCTCGCGGCGTAGCAGGTCTTGCACGGTGCTGCCGTCAGGGACAGCGGGCATCACCAGATAGTGCTGGCCGTCGATCTCGCCGGCTTCATAGATCGGGATGAGATTCGGGTCGCTCAGTTGTGCTGCGGCGGAGACCTCACGCCGGAACCGCTCCTGGCAACCAGGCTCGGCGGCCAACTCCGGCGGGAGCACCTTGATGGCCACCCCGCGGCTCATCATCGTGTCGTAGGCTCTGTACACGATGCCGGTGCCGCTCGATCGCAGCACCTCGAACAGCCGATAGCGCCCGAATACCTCGCCCCCCACCTCGTCCACCGCAGACCTCCTTTGAGCACACGAAGTGGTGGCTGGATGCTATCAACCTGTCCGGCTCAGGTGGCCCGTTCGCCGGAAGCCCGTCACACTTTCGCGGCCCGTCTCGTCTGAGGGGTATGACACAGAAGACCCGCATCGAGCCCCTGCCCCCCGACCGCGCCGGGCTGCTGACCCGCGCCATGTACCGGATCGCCAAGCGGCGCTACGGCCAGGTCCCCGAGCCGTTCACCGTGGCCGCCCACCACCGCAGGCTGATGGTCGCCGGCGCCGTGCACGAGACGATGATCGACCGGGCGTCCACGGCGTTGCCGGTCAGCGTGCGGGAGCTCGCGGTGTTGTGGACGGCGCGCAGCATCGGCTGCTCCTGGTGCGTCGACTTCGGCTCCATGCTGCAGCGCCTGGACGGCCTCGACGTCGAGCGCCTCAACGACATCGACCGCTACGCGACGTCGCCGCTTTTCACCGACGACGAGCGGGCCGCGATCCGCTACGCCGACGCGATGACGACCGATCCGCACACCGTCACCGACGAGCAGGTCGCCGATCTGCGGGCCCGCTTCGGCGACGCGGGCGTGATCGAGCTGACCTATCAGATCGGCGTGGAGAACATGCGGGCCCGGATGAACACGGCGCTGGGCATCACCGAACAGGGCTTCAACTCCGGGGACGCCTGCCGCGTGCCGTGGGCTAGCGAGACCGCAGCGGAGAGCCGGTGAACTTGTCCGGGTTGGCGATATCCCACAGCGCGCAGACCTTTCCGTCGCGCACCGTGATCGCGAGGATCCGCGGCAGCATCTGCCAGTGCCCGTCGTCGCCGGGGCTGCCCGCCGTGTAGGCGCCCAGTTCGCCGTTGACCAGCCCCAGCTGGTTGGCCGTGAAGAAGGCCGGGCCGTAGCGACGGGCCAGGCCGAACATGAAGCGGGCCACCTTGTCCGCCCCGTGGATGACCTGAACGGCCGTGGGCGCCTTGCCATTCGAATCGCCGGTGAAGCTGACGTCGGGATGCAGCAGCGACACCACGGTGCCCAGGTCACCGGCGGCCATGGCGGCCATCAGCCGGCCGACCACCTCGGCGTGCGACGGGTCGGGCGCGGGCGGCGGCTCGGCCGCGACCGCCTTGCGCGCCCGCGACGCCAGTTGCCGCGCGCCCGCCTCGCTTGTGCCGAGCACGTCGGCCACCTCCGCGAAGGGCACCGCGAACCCGTCGTGCAGGACGAAGGCGACCCGCTGGTCCGGCGACAGGCGCTCCAGCACCACCATCGCCGCGAACCGGGCGTCCTCGCGGGCGACCACGGCGGACAGCGGATCGGAGCCGTCGAGGCCGGTCACCACCGGCTCGGGCAGCCAGTTTCCGGTGTATGTCTCGCGGCGGTGCGCCGCCGAGCGCAACTTGTCCAGGCCGAGGCGGCTCACCACGGTGGTCAGCCAGGCCCGCAGGTCAGTGATCCGGGCGTCCTGGGAGTCCCAGCGCAGCCAGGCCTCCTGCACGATGTCCTCGGCGTCGGCGACGCTGCCCGTCAGCCGGTAGGCGACCGCCATCAGATGCGGCCGCAGCGACTGGAATTCGCTGACCTGCCGCGCTGCGGTCATAACGTGAGCCTAGCGCGCTACGCTCAGGCCCAGGATGACGCAAAACCTGTGGCTGCACTTCGCCCGGCACGGCGCCGGCATCACGCCGCCGATCATCGTCCGCGGCGACGGCGTCACCATTTTCGACGACCGCGGCAAGAGCTACCTCGACGCGCTGTCGGGGCTGTTCACGGTCCAGGTCGGCCACGGCCGCACCGAACTCGCCGAGGTCGCCGCCCGGCAGGCGAGCACACTGGCGTACTTCCCGTTGTGGGGGTATGCCCACCCGAGCGCGGTCGAGCTCGCCGAGCGCCTCGCGGGCCACGCGCCGGGCGACCTGAACCGGGTGTTCTTCACCACCGGCGGGACCGAGGCCGTCGAGACCGCGTGGAAGCTGGCCAAGCAGTACTTCAAGCTGACCGGCAAACCCGGTAAGCACAAGGTGATTTCGCGCTCGATCGCCTATCACGGCACCACCCAGGGCGCCCTGGCGATCACCGGCCTCCCGTCGTACAAGGCGCCGTTCGAACCGGTGACACCGGGTGGATTCCGGGTGCCCAACACGAACTTCTACCGCGCGCCCGACCCGTTCGGGGACGACCCGAAGGCGTTCGGCCAGTGGGCCGCCGACCGCATCGCCGAGGCGATCGAGTTCGAGGGTCCCGAGACCGTCGCCGCGCTGTTTTTGGAGCCGGTGCAGAACGCGGGCGGCGCAATCCCGCCTCCCCCGGGCTATTTCGAGCGGGTGCGCCGGATCTGCGATGAGTACGACGTGCTGCTGGTCTCCGACGAGGTCATCTGCGCGTTCGGCCGCATCGGGTCGATGTTCGCCTGCTCATCGGACCTCGGAGACTTCGGCTACGTGCCCGACATGATCACCTGCGCCAAGGGATTGACGTCGGGGTACTCGCCGCTCGGCGCGATGATCGCCAGCGAGCGGTTGTTCGAGCCGTTCAACGACGGTGCCACCGTCTTTCCACACGGCTATACCTTTGGCGGACACCCGGTTTCGACGGCCGTGGGGCTGGCCAACCTCGACATCTTCGAGCGCGAGGGCCTCAACGACCGTGTGCGGCAACACGCGCCGGCCTTCCGCGCCACCCTGGAGAAGCTGTACGACCTGCCCATCGTCGGCGACGTCCGCGGCGAGGGCTACTTCTACGGCATCGAGCTGGTCAAGGACAAGGCGACCAAGGAGACCTTCAGCGGTGAAGAATGCGAACGGCTGCTGCACGGCTACCTGTCGCCGGCGCTCTTCGAGGCGGGCCTGTATTGCCGCGCCGACGACCGCGGCGACCCGGTGGTCCAGGTGGCGCCGCCGCTGATCAGCGGTCAGGCCGAGTTCGACACCATCGAATCGGTTTTGCGCGACGTGCTCGGCGAAGCGTCTCGACGGGTTTAGGCGCGCTTCACCGCGTCGGCCGCGATCAGCACCTCCCGGGAATGCGCCGCCGTCGGGTTGTCGGCCATCCGCGAAACCGCGTTGCACAGCCAGGTGAGCGCCTCCCGCCGGCGGGCGTCGGACGCGGCGTCACGATGCTCGCGCAGTTCGGTCAGCACGCCCTCGAGCCCGGAGCGCCGTACCTGCGTCGCCTTCTCGACTTCCTTCAGCAGCCGGTGCAGCGACCGGGGGGCGTCGCGACGCCGCCGTCGGGACCAGAAACGATCGTGGTGAATGGCAGACCCTTTGGTGTTCGGCGGGTGAGGTGCGTCGCTGTCACGCTGACGGCATGCCCAGCGTAGTGGCTCGACCGCGTTCCCGCCGGGCGAGCCGACTCGCAACTTCCGTCTCACCAGTCACAGCGCGGCTCCCCCGGATCCGGCCCGCGATCGCCTAGTCTGCACAAGCAATGAACTTCCTACGCTCCGCATCGTGCCTGGCAGCGGCCGCTTTCCTGGCCGTGGCCCCGATGCCGCTCGCCGCCCCCCCGGCCCGCGCGGAACCCGGCGCCGAACCCAACGCCGCCCCCGCGAACTGCCCGTTCAAGGTGAACACCCCGCCCGCGGTGGATTCCTCGGAGGTTCCCCAGGCGGGGGACCCGCCGATCCCGCTGGCGGTGCCGCCCAAGCCGGTCGGCGGCGACGCGCTCGGCAGCTGCGGCATCGTCGCCGCCCCCGACACGCCGCCGCTGCCCACCGACGTCTCCGCCGACGCGTGGTTGGTGGCCGACCTGGACAGCGGCGCGGTGGTGGCGGCCAAGGACCCGCACGGCCGGCACCGCCCAGCAAGCATCATCAAGGTGCTCGTCGCCATGGCGTCGATCAACGCGCTCAACCTGAACAAGGCCGTGCCCGGAACCGCCGACGACGCGGCCGCCGAGGGCACCAAGGTCGGCGTCGAAGAGGGCGGCGTGTTCACGGTCAACCAGCTGCTGCACGGCCTGCTCATGCACTCCGGCAACGACGCCGCGCACGCGCTGGCCATGCAGCTCGGCGGCATGCAGCAGGCGGTGGAGAAGATCAACGTGCTGGCCGCCAAGCTCGGCGGCAAGGACACCCGGGCGGCGACGCCGTCCGGGCTGGACGGGCCGGGCATGAGCACGTCGGCCTACGACATCGGCCTGTTCTACCGATACGCCTGGCAGAACCCGACTTTCGCGGACATCGTCGCCACCCGGACGTTCGACTTCCCCGGCCACGGCGACCATCCCGGCTACGAACTGGAGAACGACAACCAGCTGCTCTACAAGTACCCCGGCGCCCTGGGCGGCAAGACCGGTTACACCGACGACGCCGGCCAGACCTTCGTCGGAGCGGCCAACCGCAACGGGCGACGCCTGATGGCGGTGCTGCTGCACGGGACGCGGCAGCCGATCGCCCCGTGGGAGCAGGCGGCGCACCTGTTGGACTACGGGTTCAGCACGCCGCAGGGCACCCAGGTCGGCAGCCTGATCGAACCGGACCCGTCGCTGGCGCCCGCCAAGCGGGACAGCGCCGCCGACCGGCAAGCCAACGGCGCGCAGGCCGCCGGGCTCATCCCGTCGGCGGACGCGCTGCCGATCCGGGTGGGTGTCGCCGTCATCGGGACCGTCATCGTGTTTAGTTTGATCATGGTCGCACGCTCGATGAACCGCCGACCGCAGCACCGGTGAGATCGCGGCCCGCCCGGTCGCGCGGGCTGCTGGTCGGGTTGACCGCCGCCAGCGTCGGCCTCGTCTACGGCTACGACCTGTCCATCATCGCCGGGGCGCAGCTGTACGTCACCGAGGACTTCGGGCTGTCCACCCGGCAGCAGGAACTGCTCACCACGATGGCGGTGATCGGCCAGATCGCCGGCGCGCTCGGCGCGGGAATGCTGGCCAACGCGATCGGCCGCAAAAAGTCGGTGGTGCTGCTGCTGGTCGCCTACGCCGCGTTCGCGCTGCTGGGCGCGCTCTCGGCCTCCCTGCCGATGCTGCTGGCGGCGCGGCTGCTGCTGGGCCTGACGATCGGCGTGGCGGTGGTGGTGGTGCCGGTGTATATCGCGGAGTCGGCCCCCACGGCGGTCCGCGGCTCGCTGCTGACCGCCTATCAGCTGGCCATCGTCAGCGGGCTCATCGCCGGCTACCTGACCGGATACCTGCTGGCCGGCATCCACGGCTGGCGCTGGATGCTGGGCCTGGCCGCCGTGCCGGCGATGCTGTTGCTGCCGTTGCTGATTCGGGCGCCCGACACGGCGCGGTGGTATGTGCTCAAGGGCCGGCTCGACGACGCCCGCTCGGCGCTGCTGCGCGTGGAGCCCGGCGCCCGGGTGGACGAGGAGCTCGCCGAGATCGGCCGCGCGCTGGGCGAGGGGCGCGGCGGCTGGTCGGAGATGCTGCGACGCCCGTATTCGCGGGCCACCGCCTTCGTGATCACGCTCGGGTTTCTGCTCCAGATCACCGGCATCAACGCGATCATCTATTACAGCCCAAGGATTTTCGCGACCATGGGGTTCACCGGCAATTTCGCGCTGCTGGCGCTGCCGGCGCTGGTTCAGTTCGCCGGGCTGGGGGCCGTGGGCGCCGCGCTGCTGCTCGTCGACCGGGTGGGCCGGCGCCCGACCCTGTTGTCCGGCATCGCCATGATGATCGCCGCCGACGTCGTGCTGATAGCCGTGTTCGGGGGCGGCCTCGGCGGCGCGGTTTTCGGCTTCGCCGGCATCGTGCTGTTCATCTTCGGTTACACCATGGGGTTCGGCTCGTTGGGCTGGGTGTACGCCAGCGAGAGCTTCCCGTCGCGGCTGCGGTCCATCGGGTCGAGCACGATGCTCACCTCGAACCTGGTGGCCAACGCGATCATCGCCGCCGTGTTCCTCACCCTGTTGCATTCCCTCGGTGGCGCAGGCACTTTCGCGCTGTTCGCGTCGCTGGCCGTTCTCGCCTTCGTCGTCGTCTACCGGTACGCGCCCGAGACCAAGGGCCGCCAGCTGGAAGAGATCCGGCACTTCTGGGAGAACGGCGGCCGATGGTAGTGATCGCCGCGGGCACCGCGGTGCTCGACGGTCGGGTGCACCGGCCGGGCTGGCTGCAGACGGAAGGCGGGCGGATCGCGGCCTGCGGGGCGGGTGCGCCGCCCCGCGCGGCCGACGCCGAATTCCCCGACGGCACGGTCGTGCCCGGCTTCGTCGACATGCACGTGCACGGCGGAGGCGGCGCGTCCTACACCGACCCCGACGGCATCGCCGGGGCCGCGGATTTCCACCTGCGGCACGGCACCACGACGACGCTCGCCAGCCTGGTGACGGCCTCGCCCGCGGAGTTGCTCGCCGGGGTGCGCGCGCTCGCCGAGGCCGTCCGGCGCGGCACCGTCGCCGGTATCCACCTGGAGGGGCCGTGGCTGAGCCGGGCCCGCTGCGGTGCGCACGACCCCGCCCGGATGCGCGACCCGGACCCGGCCGAGATCGACGCCGTGCTCGACGCCGCCGACGGCGCGGTCCGGATGGTCACCCTGGCGCCCGAGCTACCCGGGGCCGACGCGGCGATCCGGCGCCTGCTCGACGCCGGGGTCGTTGTGGCCGTGGGGCATACGGACGCCACCTACGAGCAGGCCGAGCACGCGATCGCGCTGGGCGCCACCGTCGGCACCCACCTGTTCAACGCGATGCCGCCGCTGCACCATCGCGAGCCCGGCCCGGCGCTCGCCCTGCTGCGCCACCAAGGGGTCACCGTCGAGCTGATCGCCGACGGCGTGCACATGCACCCGGCCGTCGCGCGCGCGGTGGTCGGGGCGGCCGGTCCCGGCCGGGTCGCCGTGGTCACCGACGCGATCGCCGCGGCCGGCTGCGACGACGGGTCGTTCCGGCTCGGCGCGGTGCCGATCGACGTGGAGGCCGGTGTCGCGCGCGTGCGCGGCACGTCGACGATCGCGGGCAGCACCGCCACCATGGACCGCCTCTTTCGCAACGTGGCCGCCGACGCGGGACTGGCCGCCGCGGTGCAGACGACGTCGGCGACGCCGGCGCGCGCCGTCGGCCTCGATCGGGTGGGCAGCCTGAACGCCGGCTACGACGCCGATCTGGTCGTGCTGGATCGCGATCTGCGGGTGGCCGCCGTGATGGCGGCCGGCCGCTGGCGGGTGGGCGGCTAGCGCAGCCGCCGGGTGACGCGGGAAAGGGCCAGCGCCCCAACGGCTCCCATCGCCATCGCGGTCAGCGTCTGCCGCGCGCTGATCCCCTCGTCGGGTTGTACGCGCGGGGCGATGATCGCCGGCGGCGGCGGGGCGACGTGGCGGGAGCGCGGGTGATCGGACGCCGTCGCGGCCCACGCCGTGCAGAACAGCACGAGATAGGAGGTGATGTAGGCGAACACCATCAGGCCCAGCACCGGGCCGAAGGTGGCGCCCGCCGGGCTGCGCAGCACCGCGCGCAGATACAGGGATCCCGCCTGCTTGAAAGCCTCGAACCCGACCGCCGCGATGAGCGCGCCCCGCATCGAGTCGGCCAGGCTCACCTTCTCCCGCGGCAGCCGGGCGATCATCCAAGCGAACAGCAACCACGACACCGCCGTCGAGATCACGATCGACAGCAGCCAGAAGAACCAGTCCAGCACCGCAAACTGCGGTATGCCAAGCCATTTCAGTAGCGCGCCCAGGGGTGCGTCGTGGCCGACGGTGGTCAGGCCGACGGTGGCCATGGTCACCGCGAACGTCCCCAGCATGGCCACCAGGTCGGAGAGCTTGTTGCGCACGAAGCCCGGCGACTCGATGCGCTCCTCCCACCACATCTCCGTCAACGCCTGGCGCAGGTGCGATATCCAGCCCAGGCCCGCCCACACCGCCGTCGCCAGGCCGATGACACCGACCGACGCCCGCGCGTTGATCGCCGAGTTCATCAGGTCCAGCAGCTGATCGCCCAGCGCGCCGGTCACCTGGGACCGGATGTGGTCGTCGATCGTCTTGAGCAGCTCCGGCCGCCGCGACAGGACGAACCCGAAGGCCGCGAAACCGACCATCAGCAACGGGAATAACGCGAAGATCGTGTAGTAGGTGAGACCGGCCGCGAAGAACCCGCCGTTGCGGCCGTCGAAGCGCTGGTAGGCGCGCAGGACGTGGTCCAACCAGCCGTACCGGGCCCGCAGCCGATCGAGGAGGCCCGCGTTGGCCGGCTCGCTCATGTGAAACTCATCCTCGCTGCGGAAGGAACCCGAGCCGATCGTAGACCCGCCGGACGGTTTCGCCGGCGATGTCCTCGGCCCGCCGCGCCCCCGCGGCGAGCACCCCCTCCAATTCGGCTGGGTCGGCGAGGAACTCGTCGACGCGGGCCTTGATCGGCCCGACGAACTCGACGACCGCCTCGGCGGTCTCCTTCTTCAGGTCGCCGTAACCCCGTCCGGCGTAGCCCTCGACGAGCTTGTCGATGCCCACGCCGGTGACCGCCGACTGGATGGTCAGCAGATTGGACACGCCCGGCTTGGCGTCGATGTCGAAACGGATCTCCCGCTCGCTGTCGGTGACCGCCGAGCGAATCTTCTTGGCGGACGCGGCGGGGTCGTCGAGCAGATTGATCAAGCCGGCATCGGTGGCCGCCGACTTGCTCATCTTCGAGGTCGGATCCGCCAGGTCGTAGATCTTGGCGGTGGCCTTGGGGATCAGCAGGTCGGGAACCACGAAGGTGCCGGGGAACCGGCTGTTGAACCGCTGCGCCACGTCGCGCGCCAGCTCGAGATGCTGGCGCTGGTCCTCGCCCACCGGCACCAGTTCGGCGTCGTAGGCCAGGACGTCGGCGGCCTGCAACACCGGATAGGTGAACAGCCCCACGGTGGTCGAGTCCCCGCCCTGGCGGGCCGACTTGTCTTTGAACTGCGTCATCCGCGAGGCCTGCCCGAAGCCGGTGAAGCAGCCCAGGACCCAGGCCAGCTGGGAGTGGGCGGGCACGTGGCTCTGCACGAAGACGGTGCTGCGGGCGGGGTCGATGCCCAGCGCCAGGTACTGCGCGGCCGTGACCAGCGTCCGGCGCCGCAGCGCCGCGGGATCCTGCGGGATGGTGATGGCGTGCAGGTCGACCACGCAGAAGAACGGCTCGTGGTCGTCCTGCAGCGCGACCCACTGGGTGATGGCGCCCAGGGCGTTCCCCAGGTGGAGCGAATCGGAGGTGGGCTGCACGCCGGAGAAGATCCGGCGGGATCCGGTAGCGGTGCTCATGATGCATCGATCTTTTCACGCGGGCCTTTCCGCGGGGCCGCGGCCGCTGAGTGTGCGGCCAGCTTCACACTCGCGAGCGACCGGCGCCCCCGCCCTCGCGCCGGGCCCGCCTTGCGGTACCGGCGGTACCGCATTTAATGTCGGGACCATGGGGAGCTTGGGGACACGTCCACCGATCCATCTCGGTTCCGGCGAACCGGTGCTGCTGCTGCACCCGTTCCTGCTGTCCCAGGCGGTGTGGGCGGACGTCGCCCAGCGGCTGGCCGACACCGGGCGGTACGAGGTCTTCGCGCCGACGATGGCCGGGCACAACGGCGGGCCGCCGGCCGGGACCTGGTTTTTGTCCTCGGCCGTGCTGGCCGACCACGTGGAACGGCAGATGGACGAGCTGGGCTGGGACACCGCCCACATCGTCGGCAACTCGCTGGGCGGCTGGGTCGCGTTCGAACTCGAGCGGCGCGGCCGGGCGCGCAGCGTGATGGGCATCGCCCCGGCCGGCGGGTGGACGCGCTGGAGCCCGGCCAAGTTCGAGGTGATCGCCAAGTTCGTCCTGGGCATCCCGCTGCTGGTGCTGGCCTGGCTGTTCGGGCCGAAGGTGATGCGGCTTCCGTTCAGCCGCCGGCTCGCCACCTACGCGATCAGCGCGACGCCCGACGGGGTCACCGAAGAGCAGCTGCTCGGCTGCATCGACGACGTCGCCCACTGCCCCGCCTACTTCCAGCTGCTGGTCAAGTCGCTGCTGCTGCACGGCCTGCGGGAGCTGGCCGACAACGCCGTCCCGGCGCACCTGGTCATCTGCGAAAAGGACCGGATCGTGCCCGCGCCCCGGTTCAGCCGGCACTTCACCACCCACCTGCCCGACGACCACCAGGTCACCAAGCTCGACGGCGTGGGTCACATCCCGATGTTCGAGGCGCCCGAGCGCGTCACCGAACTGATCACCGAGTTCCTCGAGGAGTGCACCTCGACGAGCCGGGGCGCCAACCCCTCGGCTAGTTAGCCAGCTTCTTTTCCAGGTTCTCGGCGATCGAGTTGAGGAACTCCTCGCTCTGCTGCCATTCCTGGTCGGGGCCGATGAGGATGGCGAGGTCCTTGGTCATCTTGCCGCTCTCGACGGTCGCGACGACCACGTCCTCCAGCGTCTGCGCGAACTCGATCACCTCGGGGGTGTCGTCCAGTTTCCCGCGATGCTGCAGCCCCCGCGTCCAGGCGAAGATCGACGCGATCGGGTTCGTCGAGGTCGGCTTGCCGGCCTGGTACTGCCGGAAGTGCCGGGTGACGGTGCCGTGCGCGGCCTCGGCCTCCACCGTCTTGCCGTCGGCGGTCATCAGCACCGACGTCATCAGCCCCAGCGAGCCGTAGCCCTGCGCGACGAGGTCGGACTGGACGTCCCCGTCGTAGTTCTTGCAGGCCCACACGTAGCCGCCCTCCCACTTGAGGCAGGCGGCCACCATGTCGTCGATCAGCCGGTGCTCGTAGGTCAGCCCCTCGGCCTCGAACTGGTCCTTGAACTCCTCGTCGTAGATGCGCTGGAACTCGTCTTTGAACATGCCGTCGTAGGCCTTGAGGATGGTGTTCTTGGTGGACAGGTACACCGGCCACTTGGCGTTGAGGCCGTAGGCCAGCGAGGCGCGCGCGAAGTCCCGGACGGATTCCTTGAAGTTGTACATCCCCATCACGACGCCGCCGTCGTCGGGAATGGACACCACCTCGTGCACCATCGGCTCGCTGCCGTCGGCGGGCGTGAACGTGATGCTGACGGTGCCCGGCTTGTCCACCTTGAAGTTGGTGGCCCGGTACTGGTCGCCGAACGCGTGCCGGCCGATGACGATCGGCTTGGTCCAGCCCGGCACCAGCCGCGGCACGTTGGAGATCACGATCGGCTCACGAAAGATGGTGCCGCCCAGAATGTTCCGGATGGTGCCGTTGGGCGATAGCCACATCTTCTTCAGGTTGAATTCGTGGACGCGCGCCTCGTCGGGGGTGATGGTGGCGCACTTGACGCCCACGCCGTGCCTCTTGATGGCATACGCGGCGTCGATCGTCACCTGGTCGTTGGTGCGGTCACGGTTCTCGATGCCGAGATCGTAGTAGTCCAGGTTGATGTCGAGGTGCGGCAGGATCAGCATGTCCTTGATGAACTTCCAGATGACGCGGGTCATCTCGTCACCGTCGAGCTCGACTACGGGCCCTTTGACCTTGATCTTGTTGGACATACCGAGCTCGGCTTTCTCTTCGCGGCCCTGGGCCCGCGGCCCCGGGCCTTACGAGCCTTGCGAAGCGGCTAGCGCTTCATTGAAGGTCTTGCTCGGCCGCATGATCGCCGTCGTCTTCTCGCTGTCCGGCTGATAGTAGCCACCGATGTCGACCGTCTCGCCCTGCGCCTCGGCGAGCTCGGCCACGATGGTGTCCTCGTTCTCGCGCAACGAGTCCGCCAGCGCGGCGAAGTGCTTGCGCAGCTCCTCGTCGTCGGATTGCCCGGCGAGTTCTTCCGCCCAGTACAGCGCCAGGTAGAACTGGCTGCCGCGGTTGTCGAGTTCGCCGGCCTTGCGCGAGGGGCTTTTGTTGTTCTCCAGCAGCTTGCCGATGGCGGCGTCGAGCGTCTTGCCGAGGATCTTGGCGCGCTCGTTGTCGGTCTTGATACCAATGTCTTCGAAACACGCTCCCAGGGCCAGGAATTCGCCGAGCGAATCCCAGCGCAGGTGATTCTCCTCGAGGAGTTGGTGGACGTGCTTGGGCGCAGAACCGCCCGCTCCCGTCTCGTACATCCCGCCGCCGGCCATCAGCGGCACGATGGACAGCATCTTGGCGCTGGTGCCCAGTTCGAGGATCGGGAACAGGTCGGTGAGGTAGTCGCGCAGGATGTTTCCGGTCGCGGCGATGGTGTCCTGCCCGCGCATCGCGCGCTCCAGCGTGTACCGCATGGCCCACACCTGCGGCATGATGTTGATGTCCAGGCCCTCGGTGTCGTGCTCCTTGAGGTACGCCTTGACTTTTTTGCGTAGCTCCACCTCGTGCGGCCGTTCCGTGTCCAGCCAGAACACCACCGTCATGCCGGAGTTGCGCGCCCGGGTGACCGCCAGCTTGACCCAGTCCCGGATCGCTTCGTCGGTGACGATCGGCATCCGCCAGATGTCGCCCTCCTCGACGTTCTGAGTGAGCAACACTTCCCCGCTGTCGAGGTCGACGATGTCGGCGACACCGTCTTCGGGGATCTCGAACGTCTTGTCGTGCGAGCCGTACTCCTCGGCCTGCTGCGCCATCAGGCCGACGTTGGGCACGGTGCCCATCGTCGTCGGGTCGAACTGCCCGTGGGTTTTGCAGAAGTTGATGATCTCTTGGTAGATGCGCGAGAACGTCGACTCGGGGTTGACGGCCTTGGTGTCCTTCTGCCGCCCGTCGGCGCCCCACATCTTGCCGCCCGCGCGGATCATCGCCGGCATCGACGCGTCCACGATCACGTCGCTGGGCGAATGAAAGTTGGTGATGCCCTTGGCCGAATCGACCATCGCCAGCTCGGGGCGGTGCTCGTGGCAGGCGTGCAGGTCGCGGATGATCTCCTCGTGCAGCGACGCCGGCAGCGACTCGATCTTGCTGTAGAGGTCGACCAGCCCGTTGTTGACGTCGACACCGAGTTCGTCGAAGAGCTCCTGGTGCTTGGCGAAGGCGTCCTTGTAGAAGACCTTCACGGCGTGGCCGAAGACGATCGGGTGCGAGACCTTCATCATGGTGGCCTTGACGTGCAGGGAGAACATCACGCCGGTCTCGTAGGCGTCCTGCATCTGTTCCTCGTAGAACTCGACCAGGGCCTTCTTGCTCATGAACATGGAATCGATGACGTCGCCGTCGCGCAGCTCGACCTTGGGCTTGAGCTCGAGGGTCTCGCCGCCCCGGGTCTTGAGCACCATCTTCACGTTGCGGGCACGGTCCAGCGTCATCGACTTCTCGCCGTGGTAGAAGTCGCCGTGCCGCATGGTCGCGACGTGGGTGCGCGAGGCCGGCGACCACTCCCCCATGCTGTGCGGGTGCCTGCGCGCGTACTCCTTGACGGCCTTGGGCGCGCGCCGGTCCGAGTTGCCTTGGCGCAGCACCGGATTGACCGCGCTGCCCAGGCATTTGCCGTAGCGGGCGCGGATTTCCTTCTCCTCGTCGGTCTTCGGGCTCTGCGGGAAGTCCGGGATCTTGAATCCCTTGCCCTGCAGCTCCTTGACGGCGGCGATCAGCTGGGGCACCGAGGCGCTGATGTTGGGCAGCTTGATGATGTTGGTGTCGGGCAGCTTGGTCAGCCGGCCCAGCTCAGCCAGGTTGTCGGGAACCCGCTGCTCCTCGGTCAGGTAGTCGGAGAACTCGGCGAGGACGCGGGCGGCGACCGAGATGTCGCTGGTCTTGATCTCGATGCCCGCCGGCTCGGCGAAGGCGCGCACGATCGGGAGAAACGCGTAGGTCGCCAGCAACGGCGCCTCGTCGGTCAGCGTGTAGATGACGGTCGGCTGTTCGGCGCTCACGGTCCCTCTCCCGGCGTGGAAAATCTTCGAATATCGGTCAGATATCTGGGGGGCTCAGCGTTCTTCCTGCCACGTTATCAAGGGCGTTTGGGCAGGTGTCGACCTGCCATTGGCACGGAGTCGGCACAGTAAGCTAATCTTCGTATTGGTCATGAGCGCCAGCATCAAGCCCCGGCTTGCTGGCCGGCAACCCTCCAACCGCGGTGGGGTGCCCCGGGTGATGACCAGGTCTAGTAGCCACAGGCTGCGCGGCAAGCGCGGGTCCGCCATAACGGACCCCTGACTAGAGGGGAAGACGTCATGTGCACACCTTCGGCTCTTTCTTCGGCCCTTTCTTGTTCGGCTCCTTCGGATCGGCTCATGTGTCGAATCGCGTGTCGTTGCTAACCCGCGGCTAACCCGCCAGCAACCCCGATACCCGATTCGCCCACCCCGAAGCAGAAAGCACACCCACGTGAGCCCCGACAACACCACCACCAGCACCACCAGCACCGACGCCACCAGCGACGACACCGATCCGGCCGCGCGCTGGTCGTTCGAGACCAAGCAGGTGCACGCCGGCCAGCAACCGGACCGGGCCACCCACGCCCGCGCCCTGCCGATCTACCAGACCACGTCGTACACCTTCGACGACACCTCCCACGCCGCGGCCCTGTTCGGGCTCGAGGTGCCGGGCAACATTTACACCCGGATCGGCAACCCGACCACCGACGTCGTCGAGCAGCGCATCGCCGCGCTCGAGGGCGGTGTGGCCGCGCTGTTCCTCAGCTCGGGACAGGCCGCTGAGACGTTCGCCATATTGAACCTCGCCTGTGCCGGGGATCACATCGTCTCCAGCCCGCGCCTGTACGGCGGCACCTACAACCTGTTCCACTACTCGCTGGCCAAGCTGGGCATCGAGGTCAGCTTCGTCGACGATCCCGACGACCTGGACGCCTGGCAGGCCGCCGTGCGGCCGAACACCAAGGCGTTCTTCGGCGAGACCATCTCCAACCCGCAGATCGACGTGCTGGACATCCCCGGCGTGGCCGGGATCGCGCATGCCAACGGGATACCGCTGATCGTCGACAACACCATCGCCACGCCGTACCTGATCCAGCCGCTGCAGCACGGCGCGGACATCGTGGTGCATTCGGCGACCAAATACCTGGGCGGGCACGGGGCCGCGATCGCCGGCGTCATCGTCGACGGCGGCACCTTCGACTGGACGCAGGGCCGCTTCCCCGGGTTCACCACGCCCGATCCGAGCTACCACGGCGTGGTGTTCGCCGAGCTCGGCCCGCCGGCGTACGCGCTCAAGGCGCGCGTCCAGCTGCTGCGCGACCTCGGGTCCGCCGCCTCGCCGTTCAACGCGTTCCTGGTCGCCCAGGGCATCGAGACGCTGAGCCTGCGCATCGAGCGGCACGTCGCCAACGCGCAACGGGTCGCCGAATACCTGGCCGGCCATGACGGTGTGCTCGCGGTCAACTACGCGGGCCTGCCCAGCTCGCCCTGGCACGAGCGGGCAAAGAAGCTGGCGCCCAAGGGGACCGGCGCGGTGCTGTCGTTCGAGCTGGCCGGCGGAGTCGAGGCGGGCAAGGCGTTCGTCAACGCGCTGAAGCTGCACAGCCACGTCGCCAACATCGGCGACGTGCGGTCGCTGGTGATCCACCCCGCGTCGACCACCCACGCCCAGCTCAGCCCGGCCGAGCAACTGAGCACCGGCGTCAGCCCCGGGCTGGTGCGGCTGGCCGTCGGGATCGAGGGCATCGACGACATCCTGGCCGATCTGGAGCTCGGCTTCGCCGCGGCGCGCAAATTCGGCGCGGACGCGAACAACTCGGGTGCCGACCCGCAAGCAGTGGCGGCGTTCTGAGGAGCCCGGCGATGACGATCTCCGACGTCCCCACCCAGACGCTGCCGGCCGAAGGCGAGATCGGGCTGGTGCACATCGGCTCGCTGACCACCGAGAGCGGCGCGGTGATCGACGACGTCTGCATCGCCGTTCAGCGCTGGGGCGAGCTGTCGCCGACGCGCGACAACGTGGTGGTGGTGCTGCACGCGCTGACCGGTGACTCGCACATCACCGGGCCCGCCGGGCCCGGGCACCCGACCGCCGGCTGGTGGGACGGCGTGGCCGGGCCGGGCGCGCCGATCGACACCGGCCGCTGGTGCGCGGTGGCCACCAACGTGCTGGGCGGTTGCCGGGGGTCCACCGGGCCCAGCTCGCTGGCCCGCGACGGAAAGCCTTGGGGCTCACGGTTTCCGATGATCTCGGTGCGCGACCAGGTGGAGGCCGACATCGCCGCGCTGGCCGCTCTGGGCATCGACGAGGTGGCCGCGGTGGTCGGCGGATCGATGGGCGGCGCAAGGGCTTTGGAGTGGATGATCGGTCACCCCGACCGGGTGCGGGCGGGGCTGCTGCTGGCGGTCGGTGCGCGCGCGACCGCGGACCAGATCGGCACGCAGACCACGCAGATCGCGGCCATCAAGGCCGACCCGAACTGGCAGGGCGGCGACTACCACGGCACCGGCCGCACACCGGACACCGGCCTGACCCTCGCCCGCCGCTTCGCCCACCTGACCTATCGCGGCGAGGAGGAGCTCGACACCCGGTTCGGCAACGATTCCCAGGGCGGCGAGGATCCGGGCCCCCCATTCGGAGGCGGTCGCTACGCGGTGCAGAGCTACCTGGAACATCAGGGCGACAAGCTGCTGGCCCGCTTCGACGCGGGCAGCTACGTGACCCTGACCGAGGCGCTGAACAGCCACGACGTCGGCCGCGGCCGCGGCGGGGTGGGCAGGGCCCTCAGCGGTTGCCCGGTGCCCGCGGTGGTCGGCGGCATCACCTCCGACCGGCTCTACCCGCTCCGACTGCAGCAGGAGCTCGCCGAGCTGCTGCCGGGCTGCGACGGGCTGCAGGTTGTCGAGTCCATCTGCGGGCATGACGGCTTCCTGGTGGAAACCGACGCGGTCGGCAACCTGATCCGCCAGACGTTGGATCTGGCCGCCAAAGCGGGCGCGGCAGAAGGCACGTGCCGGCGGTGACCCGCTCTCGCCACGACCGCTCCCTGTCGTTCGGTTCGGCGGCGGCAGCCTACGAACGGGGCCGTCCGTCCTATCCGCCGGAGGCCATCGACTGGCTGTTGCCCCGCGGCGCGCGCCAGGTGCTGGACCTGGGCGCGGGGACCGGCAAGCTGACCACCCGGCTGGTGGAACGCGGGCTGGACGTGGTGGCCGTCGACCCGATTCCCGACATGCTGGAGGTGTTGCGCACCTCGCTGCCGGAAACCCGGGCGCTGCTGGGCACGGCGGAAGAGATCCCGCTGCCGGACAACAGCGTCGACGTGGTGCTGGTCGCGCAGGCGTGGCATTGGGTGGATGCCGAGCGCGCCATTCCCGAGGTGGCCCGGGTGCTGCGCCCGGGCGGCCGGCTGGGCCTGGTGTGGAACACCCGCGACGAGCGGTTGGGCTGGGTGCGGGAGTTGGGCGAGATCATCGGCTCCGACGGCGACCGGGGCCGCTTCGACGTCGACCTGTCGGCGTCGTTCACCGAGCCGGAGCGCCACCAGGTGGAGTGGACGAATTACCTTACGCCGCAAGCCCTGATCGACCTGGTCGCATCGCGCAGCTACTGCATCACCTCGCCGACCGAGGTCCGCACCAGGACGCTGGATCAGGTGCGCGAACTGCTGGCCACCCATCCGGCGCTGTCGAATTCCGCCGGCCTCGCGCTGCCCTACGTCACCGTCTGCATCCGGGCGGCGCTCGCCGAGTAGCGAACGCTACGGTTCGTCGTCGCTGTCGTCGCGGTCGTCCTCGTTTCGGAGCAGTTTCTCGGGGTGGTGGAAGGTGTTGGTGCGGGGCTGGCCCCGATCCAAGCGCGGGGGTGGGATCCATTCGGTGTCGTGTTGGGTGTTTTTCCGGGTGGTCCAGCCGTCGGGTGTGAGCAGGCGGTGATGGGGTCCGCAGGCGAAGGTGAGGTTGTCGATGTCGGTGCGCCGGCATTGGGTCCAGTCGGTGACGTGGTGGACCTCGGAGTAGTAGCCGGGCACGGTGCAGCCCGGCGCCGAGCATCCCCTGTCCTTCGCGTAGAGCACGATTCGCTGGCCGGGGGAGGCGAGTCGTTTGGTGTGGTACAGGGCCAAGGGTTTGCCTTTGTCGAAGATCGCCAGATAGTGACGCGCGTGGCGGCTCAGGCGGATCACGTCGCTCATCGGCAGGATGGTGCCGCCGCCGGTCAGCCCACGCCCGGCGGCGGCTTCGAGCTCGGCCAGGGTGGTGGTGACGATGATGGAGGCCGGTAAGCCGTTGTGTTGGCCCAGTTTTCCCGAGGCCAGCAGGGCGCGGTTGGCCGCCAGCAGCGCGTCGTGGTTGCGCTGTGGCGCCGAGCGGGCGTCACGGTCGATCGCCTCTTGGCTGGGTGCCCCGTCGACGCAGGGGGTGTCGTCGAGCGGGTTGCACATACCCGGCGCCGCCAACTTCGCCAGCACCGCCTCGATGGTGGCGCGCAGTTCGGGGCTGACAGTGCCGCGTAGTTCGGACATGCCGTCGGGGCCTTGCTTGCCCAGCGTGAGCCCGCGGCGCCGGGCGCGGTCGTCGTCGGTGTAGGTGCCGTCGGGGTTGAGGCAGTCGGCGATATGCTCGGCGAGCTCGGCCAGCTGTTCGGGGCGATACTGCGTCCCGTGCGTGGCCAGGTCAGCCTCGACCGCTTGGCGGGTGGCGCAGTCCACCCAGCCGGGCAGCCGGTGAAAGAACCGCCGGATCACCGCCACTTGCCCGGTGCCCAGCCTGCCGGCGCGTTGGGCGGCCGCGGTCGCGGGCAGCAGCGGCTCCAGCGGTTCACCGGTCAACCCACGCCGCGGACCCAGATCAGCCGCCTCCTTCACGCGCCGGGAGGCTTCGGCGCGGCTGATCAACGTGGTCTCGGCGATCGCGTGCGCCAGCGTGCCGCCGAGCTCTTCGGGGGTGGCCTGGCGGGCCAGGGAATTGACCACCGGATGCTCGATAGCCGGCAGTTGGCGGCGGACCTGCTCGGAACGCTGCAGCATCGCCAGCTGCTGCCCAACCGTCATCGCGTCCACCGGCAACGCGCGGGCACGCGCCATGACCGCATCAAGGTCGTCGAACACCGCCTCGACCTCGGGATGACCACTGGGACTCATACCGCCAAACTAGCCACCCCCACCGACAAAAACGCCCCCAGAAATCACCACAGATTCACACTCGCGCAAAACGTTTCGCAAAAAACCCAGCTAGAAATTCAGCCCCGAGAACATCACCCGATTCGGGTCGTACTTCTGCCGCACGGTCGTCAGCCGCGACAGGTTCGAGCCGAAGTAGCGCGCCGGAGCGCCGTTGGCCTCCAGGTAGTTCACGTATCCGCCCACCGAAATCTGTTGCACCGCTTGGTGCGCGGAGCTCAGCCAGGTGTTCGCGGCGCTGACCTGGCTGCTGGAGGGTTCGACGTACCACTGCAGAACGGCCGCCTGATTGCGCCACGGGAACGCGGTGTCGCCCGCTGCCACGTCGGCGACAGCGCCACCGAGCGGGTCCACCAGGACCGACGCCTGTCCGGCGCCCGACGGCCACTGGCCGATCGCGGTGGCAATGGCATGCGCCGCAGCCGAATCCACCGGACCGATGACGTCGGAGCCGGCCACGAATGCGCGCGCCGGTGGCGTCGAGCTACCGCCCGCCAGGAACATCACCAGATCCGACCGGCTCATGGTCTTGTTCGATACCGAACTGGGTGCCACCCCGACCGCCGACTTGATCGCGTCGGCCACTCCCGACCCCGAGCCTGCGGGGCAGGTGGCCAGCACATGACAATTCGGCGCGGAGCCGACCATGAGATCGACGATGCCCCAGGTGTTTCGGTCCGCGGCGCTCAGCCAAGACTGCCAGCCGACCAGCACCTGCGTGGCCGACGCGGGCGGGAAGTCCAGGCGCACCACATCGCTGGATGCCGTGGCGAAGGTGGAGAACGTCATCGACGTCGTCACGCCGAAATTGCCTCCGCCACCGCCGCGGAGCGCCCAGAACAGATCCGGGTTGTCGTTCGCGGAGGCGGTCACCACGTCGCCGCTGGGCAGAACCACGGTGGCCGACTGCAACGCGTCACAGGTCAGGCCGGCGTGCCGGGCGTCGGGTCCTATCCCGCCGCCCAGCGCGAGTCCGGCGACGCCGACCGTCGGGCAGGTGCCGCTGGGTATCGCCCGGCCGGCGCCGGTCAGGGCCTGATGAATTGCATACAGGGTGGTCGCCGGCGTGACGGTGACCGTGTTGCCGTCGAAGTTGGCGCCACCGGGAAGCCCGCGCAGGTCCAGCACCAGGGTGCCGTTGGCACTGGAGGCGCCGACGTAGGAATGACCGCCACCGCGCGGGGCGACCTTGAGGTTGTTGGCCGCCGCGAAAGCGACCACCTTCTGCACATCCGCCTGCGACGAAACCGTCACCACCGCGGCGGGACTGGAGTTGTCGTAGAACGAGTTGAAAACCTTTTTGCTGGTGGTGAATTGAGTGGCGTTGGTCGGCAGCACGACGGTGCCGCCGATGGAAGACGCCAGCCCGTCCCAGCCGGCGGCGGCGTCCGCGGCCGCCCGCGCGGTACCCAAAACTGCGCCGGTGGCCAACATCCCGACGGCGCCCCGAAGGAATGTCTGGCGCGAGATGCCCCTTGGCAGGGCGGGGTCCAGCGGACGGCTGCGATTCGTCGTCATGTGCGGAGATTCTCAAACATTTCTCACGCAAAAACCCGGCGACGGCGCCCGTGTCAGGTCACAGTGTGGCTTCGATCCGCGCGGCGGGCGACCGCCCAATAATCGACGCCGCGGCCGCGACGAAATCACAAAACGCTTATTGTGCGAACATTTATCCCTCCGTGTCGCAAACGTGACAGTGATAGCTCAGAGTTCGTAACGTGATTCGAGTGCCTCCGGCGCACTCCACGACCGAGGGGGAGGCCGCATGAAGGCATGGGGACGAACGCACCGCTGGATCTGGCTGTTTCGGACCCAGCCGCTGACCGTTCGTCTGCTGGCCGCGGCCGCCGGGCTGCTGACCGCGGCATCTGCGCTGGCCGCGCCCGCCGGGGCAGACAACCCCGACGACAACTTCATCGACGCGCTCAACCACGCCGGCATCGACTTCGGCGAACCCGGAAACGCGATGTCGGTGGGCCAGTCCATCTGCCCGATGCTCGCAGAGCCGGGCGGCAACTTCGCCGCGGCCGCGTCCAGCGTCTCCGGGCGGGGCATGTCGCCCATGATGGCCCGCATGTTCACCACCATCGCGATCCAGACTTACTGCCCGGAGCAGATGGCCAACCTGGCCAGTGGCAACCTGTCGGGCGCGGTGCCGCAACTGCCCGGAATGGCCGGGCAGATCCCCGGCATGGGCGGGCAAATCCCCGGCCAGATCCCCGGCGTGGGCGGCCAGATCCCCGGCATGGCCGGGCAGATCCCCGCGGTGCCGGGTATCTAACCGGTGCCCAGCGGGTCGATGGTCCACGCGATGTAGACCATCGCGGTCGCGACCGCGGCCGTGGTGACGAAGTCGATCCCCTTGCTGCGCACCGCCAAAAGACCCGATCGATCGTCGGACAGCACCAGCCGCAGTGCGGCCGCCAGGCCGACGCCGATGCCGATCAGCAGCGAGCCGCGGCGCCAGAAGTTGGCCCCGACCAGCGCGAGCGCCGTGGCGAAGGTCAGGCCCACCAGCAAGATCGGCCACTGGGCCCTGACGACGGACCGCGCGCTCATCCCCGCTCGGCCAGCTCGACCACGTTGCTCAGCAGGAACGCCCGGGTCAACGGACCGACACCACCCGGATTCGGCGACACATGCCCGGCCACCTCCCACACGTCGGGATGCACGTCGCCGACCAGGCCGTCGTCGGTCCGGCTGACGCCCACGTCGACGACCGCGGCGCCGGGACGCACCATGTCGGCGGTCAGCATGTGCGGCACCCCGACGGCAGCCACGATGATGTCCGCCTGCCTGGTGTGCGCGGCCAGATCGCGGGTTCCGGTGTGGCACAACGTCACCGTGGCGTTCTCGGAACGACGGGTCAGCAGCAGCCCCAGCGGGCGGCCGACCGTCACACCGCGGCCGATGATGACCACGTGGGCCCCGGCGATCTCGACGTCGTAGCGCCGCAGCAGGTGCACGATGCCACGCGCGGTGCACGGCAGCGGCGCCGGAACGCCGAGCACCAGCCGGCCCAGGTTCGTCGGGTGCAGCCCGTCGGCGTCCTTGTTCGGGTCGACGCGCTCGAGCGCCGCGTTCTCGTCCAGATGCCTGGGCAGCGGCAACTGCACGATGTAGCCGGTGCATTCGGGGTTGGCGTTCAGCTCGTCGATGGTGTCCTGCAGCGTCGCGGTGCCGATGTCGGCGGGCAGGTCGCGGCGAATCGACGTGATGCCGACCTTGGCGCAGTCCGCGTGCTTGCCGCGGACGTAGGCCTGCGACCCCGGGTCGTCGCCGACCAGGATGGTGCCCAGCCCGGGCGTGCGGCCCGACGCGGTCAGCGCGGCGACCCGTTGCTTGAGGTCGACGAAGATCTCGTCGCGGGTGGCCTTGCCGTCCAGTGTGATTGCGCCCACGCCTGACAGTCTGGCACGACGGGCGTGTCTGGCGACGACGGCGGCCCACCCCGCGGGCACATCGCGAGACATAATCCAGTGCGAACGTCATCGGCGAGTCGTCCCCACTGGTTATGTGTCGCGGAGCGGGAAGCCGGCCACTGGTTATGTGGTGCGGAGCGGGAAGGCGGCTTCGCCGCGCTTGCGATCGCGATTAGGCTCCCGATATGCCTACCCCTCCGGACGTGTTCAGCCCGGCCAAGCTCGGCCCGATCACGCTGCGCAACCGCACCATCAAATCGGCGACCTTCGAGGCCCGCACGCCCGACACCCTGGTGACCGACGACCTGATCGAATACCACCGGCTGCCCGCGGCGGGCGGTGTCGGCATGACGACGGTTGCCTACTGCGCCGTCTCCCCCGGCGGCCGCACCGAGGGCAACGGGATCTGGATGCGCCCGGAGGCGGTGCCGGGGTTCCGCCGGCTGACCGACGCGATTCACGCCGAGGGCGCGGCGGTCAGCGCGCAGATCGGCCACGCCGGCCCGGTCGCCAACGCCAAATCCAACAAGGCCAGGGCGCTGGCGCCGGTGCGGTTCTTCAACCCGATCGGGATGCGCTTCGCCAAGAAGGCGACCCGCGACGACATCAACGACGTCATCGAGGGGCACGCCAACGCGGCGCGCCTGGCCATCGAAGCCGGCTTTGACGCGGTCGAAATCCACTTGGGCCACAACTACTTGGCCAGCTCGTTCCTGTCCCCGCTGATCAACCGTCGCGACGACGAGTTCGGCGGGTCGCTTGAGAACCGGGCGAAGGTGGCGCGCGGCATGGTAATGGCCGTGCGCCGCGCGGTGGAAAAGGAGGGCACGCCGATCGCGGTGACCGCCAAGCTCAACATGTCCGACGGCGTGCGCGGCGGCATCAGCACCGAGGAATCGCTCACCACCGCGAAGTGGCTACAGGACGACGGCGGCCTGGACGCGATCGAACTCACCGCGGGCAGCTCGCTGGTCAACCCGATGTATCTGTTCCACGGCGACGCGCCGCTCAAGGAGTTCGCCGCGGCGTTCAAGCCGCCGCTGAGTTGGGGCATGCGGATGACGGGCAAGAAGTTCCTGCGCGAGTACCCCTACCGCGAGGCCTATCTGTTGCGCCACGCCAAGCTGTTCCGCGCCGAGCTGACCATGCCGCTGATCCTGCTCGGCGGCATCACCAACCGCGACACGATGGACTTGGCGATGGCCGAGGGCTTCCAGTTCGTCGCGATGGGCCGGGCGCTGCTGGCCGAGCCGGACCTGATCAACCGGATCGCCGCCGACGGAGCCGCGCACAGCGTGCGCTCGGCGTGCACCCACTGCAACAAGTGCATGGCCACCATCTACACGCGAACGCGCTGCGTGGTCACCGGCGCCCCGGATGTTTTGGCGGGCAATCGAAGTTAGCGCGCCGGCGGTGATCGCCCCGCTAACGCACATTTGGGCCTCAGGTTGGCCTTTGGTCCACGAGTTACAGTTGGTTCGATGAGTGCACCAGCCCCGCCCGTCTTGACGGTTCGCTTCGACGGCTCAGAACGCACGTTCGCCGCCGGCCATGATGTGGTGGTGGGGCGCGACCTGCGCGCCGACATGCGTATCACGCACCCGTTGATCTCGCGCGCTCATCTGCTGCTGCGCTTCGACCAAGGCCGGTGGCTCGCGATCGACAACGGTTCGCTCAACGGCACTTTCGTCAACGGCCGGCGGGTGCCGGTGGTGGAGATTCACGACGGCCAGTGCCTGAACATCGGGAATCCGGATGGGCCGCAGCTGATCTTCGAGGTCGGCCGGCACCAGGGCATGGCGGGGCGCCCACCGCAGACCGAATCGATGGGCATACCGGTGGCGGCTCACCCGGGGGGGACGGCCTGGTCCGCCGCACCGGGCGGCCCGCCCGTCGCCGCCCCGCCCGGCCCGCCTCCGGGACCGGCCGGCCGGCCGCCCAACTGGGCGTCGCCGCCGCGCCGGCCGCACCCCGGCGCGCCCGGGCCCCGTCC
>NZ_MVIJ01000043.1 GCF_002086735.1 Mycobacterium scrofulaceum
CGCCACCACCGCCGATGGCCCCCCCGCCGATGGCCCCGCCGCCTCCCGACCCGCAGGCGGCCGCGCCGCCGGCGCCGAAACCGGCCGGCCCGCCGAGCGTGGCGCCGAGGCAGCCGGGCCCCGTTGCGGGCGGCTGACCGTCCCTTCTCGTCGCGCGCCTACACTCGGCGGTGATGTCTGATCACGACGGCGCCGACTTGAGCGCAGCAATCCGCACCGCACTGGGGAAAGTGATCGACCCCGAGCTGCGGCGCCCCATCACCGAACTCGGCATGGTCAAGAGCATCGACACCGAGCCCGACGGCGGGGTGCACGTAGCGATCTACCTGACCACCGCCGCCTGCCCGAAGAAGACCGAAATCAGCGAGCGGGTCACCCAGGCGGTGTCCGACGTGCCGGGCACGGGCGCCGTGAAGGTCACCCTGGACGTGATGAACGACGAGCAGCGCACCGAACTGCGCAGGCAGTTGCGCGGCGACGCCCGCGAGCCCGTGATCCCCTTCGCCCAGCCGAACTCGCTGACGCGGGTCTATGCGGTCGCCTCGGGCAAGGGCGGCGTCGGCAAGTCCACCGTCACGGTCAACCTGGCCGCGGCGATGGCGGCCCGCGGCCTGTCGGTCGGCGTACTCGACGCCGACATCCACGGCCACTCCATCCCCAGGATGATGGGCACCACCGACCGGCCCACCCAGGTCGAGTCGATGATCCTGCCGCCCATCGCCCACGAGGTGAAGGTCATCTCGATCGCCCAATTCACCGAGGGCAATACGCCGGTGGTGTGGCGTGGGCCGATGCTGCACCGGGCGTTGCAGCAGTTCCTGGCCGACGTCTACTGGGGGGACCTGGACATCCTGCTGCTGGACCTGCCGCCGGGCACCGGCGACATCGCCATCTCGGTGGCTCAGCTGATCCCGAGCGCGGAGATCATGGTGGTGACGACGCCCCAGCTGGCCGCGGCCGAGGTCGCCGAGCGGGCGGGCAGCATCGCGATGCAAACCCGTCAGCGCATCGCCGGCGTGGTGGAGAACATGTCCGGCCTCACCCTGCCGGACGGTTCGACGATGCAGGTGTTCGGCGAGGGCGGTGGCCGGCAAGTGGCCGAGCGTCTGTCGCGCGCAGTCGGCGCCGATGTGCCGCTGCTGGGGCAGATCCCGCTCGACCCCGCGCTGGTGGCCGCCGGCGATTCCGGCACCCCGATCGTGCTGAGCGCACCCGACTCGCCCGCGGGCAAGCAACTGCGCGGCGTGGCCGACACCCTGTCGTCGCGGCGGCGCGGATTGGCGGGCGTGTCGCTCGGGCTGGACCCGACGCGACGCTAGGCCTGGCTCAGGTCGCGTCGGCGTCGAACGGCGTCGGTCCCGGGGAGTGTCCCCCGCCCGCGGGCGGCATTCCGGGCTGCCCGGGTGTCGACGCCTCCGACGGGGCGACCGCCGGCCCGCTGGCCGGCCGGTCGAAGTTCCCGGTGAAAAACGAATCGTCGCCGTCGAGTAGGTGCTTGGTCAGCGCCGCACGCGGCGTCATACCGCGCAGTCGCTGCAATTCGCTGAGCGGAACGCGCAGGTCGTCGAACTCCGGCCCCAGATCTTCGCGCAGCTGAGTCGTCACCCCACTGAGATAGTCGCGCGCCTGCCGCAGCGCGTTCGACGTCCAACGGATCGCACCCGGTAGCCGCTCGGGGCCGAGGACCACCAACCCGACCACGACGAGGACCAGGATGTGTTCCCAGCTCAGGCTGCCGAACATCTAGCTGCCGTCGGGATCGGGCTTGACCGTCAGGGTGACGTGCCGACCGTCGCGGACCACTTCGATCGGCGCGTCCTGGCCGATGGTCAATAGGCGCACGGCGACGACGAACTCGTCGGCGTCGGCGACGGTGCGGTTGCCGACCTTGACGATGACGTCGTTCTCGAGGATCCCGCCCTTTTGCGCGGGGCTTCCCGCCTTGACGTTGGCGACCTGGGCGCCGGAAGCGATCGCGTTGCTCACCGACCGCGTGCTGATGCCCAGCGTCGGGTGCACGATCTTGCCGTCCTTGATCAGCGTCTGGGCCACCATCTTCGCCTCGTTGATCGGGATGGCGAAACCCAGCCCACTTGCGCTGTCGGACAACGACTTACCCGCGGTGTTGATGCCGATCACCTGCGAATCCATGTCGATGAGCGGGCCACCGGAGTTGCCGTGGTTGATCGACGCGTCGGTCTGCAGGGCGTCGATGACCGTGTCGGTGTCCGAGCCCTCCCCCGACAACGGCACCGGCCGGTGCAACGCGCTGATGATGCCGTGGGTCACGGTGCTGCGCAGCCCCAGGGGGGCGCCCGCCGCGAGGACCTCGTCGCCGACGCGCACCTTGTCCGAGTCCCCGAACCGGGCCACGCTCAGGTTGTCGACGTTGTCGACCTTGAGCACGGCCAGGTCGGTCTTCGGGTCGCGCCCGACCAGGTTGGCGGGCACCTCCTTGCCGTCGTTGAACACCACGGTCGTCTTGAACTGGCTGGGGTTGTTGGCGGCCTCGGAGATCACGTGGTTGTTGGTGACGATGTAGCCGCGGCCGTCGATCACCACGCCGGAACCCTGCAGGCCCTCCTGGTCGCTCTTGGACTCGATGGTCACCACCGCGTTGGCGGTCGCGGCCGCCACCTTGGCGAACCGGCCGGCCGGCCCTTCGCCGTTGCCGTCGGTCGACAGCGTCACCTTCGAGGTGGTGAACGCCTCGGCGACCTCGGCCGTCTTGCGGCCGACCACCCCGCCGATCACGCCGATGAGCAGCGCGATCAGCAGCAGGACCAGCAACGCCAGGTAGGACACCTTGCCGCCGAAGAGCACGTCGCGCACGCCGAGCTTGCCGCCGTAGCCCTGCGGCCCGCGCGGTCCGGCCGGGGCGACCGCCGGAGTGCCCAACGCCGCGGCCGCCGACGGGTCTCGCCAGGGGTCGTCGGGCTCGTCCGGCTCGGCGCCGTCCTTCTCGGCCGCCAGTGCCCCGGCGTCGACGGGGTGTCGCTGCAGCGATTCGGGGCTGCCGACCGGCCGGCTGAACGCCTCCTGGAGAACCGGATCGGCCGGCTCATCGTGCGGGGAGAACTCGGCCTGGTCCCGATACTTCTGCGGGCGGACACGTTCGGCGACGAAGGAACCGCGCAGCCCGTCGGGACGGCTGAACAGTTGCCGCGATGCCGGGTCGACCGGCGGACGGGAGATGGGCCGCGGCGCCAACCGGTTGCCGCTGTTCTTGCCGCCGTCCTGCCGTTGGTCGAAGCCTTGATCGGAGGTCACGTTACCCCTTTGGATCCTCTTCTTGAGCGCTCGAGACGGGCCCTTCACCGGGCGATATACCCGACACCGGCGTGGCCGTGTCCACCCTAGTATCCACGGTTCTGCGCACCTCGCCCATGAGCGCACGGCCGGGGCGCGCAAAATTCGGCGCGGTCAGCCATGCGGATTTGGGCGAGAAGGTGTCGAGCTAGCGGCGCTTGCGCTGCTCACGGGCGTCGCGGTCAGCAAAACGCTCCGGCGTCCGGGGGGTCGAGTCGTCGGGAGAGTCGTACGGAATCTCGGCGAGCATGCCGAGCAGCGTGCTCGGGATGCGGATCGGGTGGGAGTCCCGCAGCGCGGCACGCGCCCGGCTCTGGTCGTCGACCTCCGCCGCGCACTGCGGGCACAACGACAAATGATGCGCGGCCCGCAGGTGCGCGTTCATCCGCAGCTCACCGTCGACGAAGGCGGCGATGGCCTCGACCGACAAATGCTCGGTCGAACCGAACTGGCGGGGGGCGCCGACGGGCGCATCGCTCTGAGAGGCGAACTGTGCGGGAAGCCAGGAGAACGCGCGGCGGAAGACATGTCCTCGATCGGCCATCACCGGGTCCTTTCGTTGCGCCTACCCCTCGAATGTAGCGCGAGGCGGTGCACAATACCGCGGCTAATGACCGCAAATCCGCTGGCTCGTCGGCCACGCGGCGCGGCGTTTCGGCCGATCGCCGGCCTAAGCCGACTCTGCGTGCGCGATCTCCCCGCCGGCGCCCCGTTGGGGGTGCGCGGCCAGGTAATCCCGCAACGCCTGGCGGCCGCGGTGGATGCGGCTGCGCACGGTGCCCAGCTTCACGCCCAGCGTCGCGCCGATCTCCTCATAGGACAGGCCCTCGATGTCACACAGCACGACGGCCGCGCGGAACTCCGGCGGCAGCGAGTCCAGGGCCGCCTGCAGGTCCGGCCCGAGCCGTGCATCGTGGTAGATCTGCTCGGGGTTGGGTTCGTCGGCGGGCACCCGCTCGTAATCGTCGGGCAGCGCCTCCATCCGGATGCGGGCGCGCCGGCGGACCATGTCCAGGAAGAGGTTGGTGGTGATGCGGTGCAACCAGCCCTCGAACGTTCCGGGCTGATAGTTCTGCACCGAGCGAAAAACCCGGATGAACGTCTCCTGGGTGAGGTCCTCCGCGTCGTGCTGGTTGCCCGAGAGGCGGTAAGCCAGCCGGTACACCCGGTCGGCATGCTGACGCACCAGCTCGTCCCAGGACGGCATCGTGGACTTGTCCCCGGTCGCGTCGAAAACCGCGGTGCCCTGCAAACCGTCGGACGGCTCCACCCACTCGTCCGCGGGACAGTCCTGTGCGTGGGACATGCTGGTCGGGCCCAAAAGCGTGGTGATGATCGAATCCTCCGAATCCGTCCTGCCAAAAAGCGACAAGTCGTCACCGGCGGCAACACGCGGCCGCCAGTCCGTATTCCCGTGCCAACGCGCTCCGCGATCCATAGGGACACCGTCGCGTATCGGCGTATGTGCGATATATGAACAGTCTGAGCTCAGGCTGAGAAACCGGATCGTTACCAGCGCTGTGCAGGTGATATCCGCAGCAGGGTGAAGTTAAACGCGGCGGCGTTGCCGGGCGTGTCGTAACGGCGCGGCTTAGGCGCGCCATGCCGGGGCCCGCAGCGAAGTGGAATACGCTGCGGGCATGGACGGCACCGACGCAGAAACCCCCGGCCAGCCGGCGCCCAGTCGAGCCGAATCCCTCTTCGCGCATGCGGAGGGCTCGATTTCGGAGGACGCCCTGTTGGCGGCCGCCCGCGAACGCGCCGTGGACATCGGCGCGGGCGCGGTGACGCCGGCGGTGGGCGCGCTGTTGAGCCTGCTGACCAAGCTCAGCGGCGGCAAGGCCGTCGCTGAGGTCGGCACCGGCGCGGGGGTCAGCGGCCTGTGGTTGTTGTCCGGCATGAGCGACGACGGCGTCTTGACGACGATCGACATCGAGCCCGAGTATTTGCGGCTCGCCAAACAGGCCTTCTCCGAGGCCGGCATCGGGCCATCGCGCACCCGGCTGATCGGTGGCCGGGCCCAGGAGGTCCTCACGCGGCTCGCCGACGAGTCCTACGACCTGGTGTTCGTCGACGCCGACCCGGTTGACCAGCCGGACTACGTCGTGGAGGGGGTGCGGTTGCTGCGATCCGGCGGCGTCATCGTCGTCCACCGGGCCGCCCTGGGCGGGCGGGCCGGCGATCCCGCCGCCCGCGACGCCGAGGTGGCCGCGGTGCGGGAGGCGGCGCGCCTCATCGCCGAGGACGAGCGGCTCACCCCCGCCCTGGTGCCGCTCGGCGACGGCATTTTGGCCGCGGTACGCGATTGAGCCCGATGGTGGCGCCCCGCCGCCCGGCGGAGGCTATCGGATGAAGCGGTTGTCGCCGGGGCGTCCGGGCGCAATGTCGGGGCCGGGGTTGGGATACTCGCCGATACGCGCTCCGTGGCGGTCATAGGTTGGGACACAAGGTCGTTCGTCGCTGGGCAGGTGCCGCAGGCTGATCAGGTAGGCGACAAAGCCGACGATCGAAACCACGACCAGCGCCGTCACGGCCCACGATATGAGTGTCTCAGCCGTCATCGCCGGAGCCTGTCGCGAGGAGCACCCCTCGTCGCGTGATCGCGACGATGTCGGCCGCGGGGACCATGGTCGTCGCGGAGTCCGGATGCAGCCGAGCCCACGCCAACCGCCACCGATTCGGGACGAGTACGAGTTGATCCGCCACAAGATCGTCCCCGTCGGGTCGCAGCGTGATATCAGCGATCCGCCCGAGCGTTGCTTCGCCCGCGCGCACGGCTTGGCCCCTCAGCCGCGAGAATTCCACGCTCATTGGGTGAACGCCTTGCTGCTCTGCCTGTCCCGTGTCACATACCGCCGCACGGCGTTGTCGACCGTGCGCAGCCCGGCATCGTCGCCGTCGACATCGAGGTGCACCAGCGCGTTGATTCCCACGACGTGCCGCCAACTGATCACCGCCGGGCGGGGATCGAACACCCCCAACAGCCGGTAGCACCGACGAGCCACCGCACGCACCGGGCGCCGCATCGGGCGTGCCATCGGTCCCGAGACGATCGCCGTCAGCGCCAGGCGACTACCGTCCCCGGCGGACGATGTCAGCTCCAGCAACAGGTCATCCACTCGGCCCGCCCGGCGCCCGCGCACGTCGATGATCGCGCGGTCGATGACCTGGCTGACGCGCAAGCCCCGCTCGTCGCGGGCGTCGCCGTCGTCGCACGGTTCAGAACGAGCCATGAGTAATCACCAGAAGCGGCACTGTCATGACAGTGATGCACACCAAGACCGACAGCACGATGATCGCCAATACGTTGGTGGCGCGGGTATTTCGCTGCCGACCCATCACACGGCGGTCGTTTGCGATCAGCAGCAGGGGAATGAAGGTGAAGGGTAAGGCGGCCGCGCCCAAAGCCATGGTGACAGTCGTGAAACTGATCGGGTTGACCGGCAACAGCACGATGACCGCGGCGACCAGAATCATCGCGACGTAGATGAGGTTGAAAGCCGGGGCTTTTCGCGCCGGCGCGCTTTTGCCCCAATCCCAGCCATAGTACTGACACATCGCGTAACCGCCGGACAGGCACAGCTCGATCGATGCGGCGAGCGATACCGCGAGCACCCCGATGATGAACAGGTACAGGCCCGTGTGTCCGAAGGCTTCGGCGGTCGGCGACGCCGCATGGCGGATCGTGTCGACGGGCACGTCACGGTTGTACAGTGCCTTCCCTCCCGCGGCCATCAATCCGAGCGTCACGACGGCGCCGAACGCGGTGCCGGTGATTGCCACCACCCGGTTGCGCATGAGATCCCGCTCCGCCCAGCGCTCCTCGATGACACCCGACGAGTAGAAGTCGAACTGGTAGGGCGTCATGAATGCTCCGAGTAGCGCCGCGATACCGAACAGGTACTTCGCATTCGAGGGTGCCTCGTGCACCTGCGGGGTGATGAGTCCCTTGGCCATCGCACCCCAGTCGGGGGACAGCTTGATCATCGCAGCCACGGCGACCAACATGAGTAGCCCCAGAAGCGCGGCACCCGTATCGATCGCGGTGAAGTTGAACCGCCACAGCGCGACGATCAGTACGAGGGCAACCGCCGCGACCCACACCCGGTAAGACACCCCCAAGAGCAGCTGCAGCGCCAGTCCCATACCGACCAGGTCGACCGCCAGCGTCAGCACGTGGATCACCAGGCTGATGACGAGCGGTATCGCGCCGATCTTGGGACCGAGCCGGGTACGCATCACGTCCCAGGTGGGCTGTGTCGAGGACATCGCGACCCGCCCGGACATCTCGGCGAACAGGGCGAAGCCGATCATGCCGAAGACGACCGTCCAGGCCAGCGAGTAGTGAAAGCTGGCCCCGGCGTCGGTCGCCGTGATCACGCCGCCGGTATCGACAAAACCCCCGATGCCGGCCAGCACGCCCAAAGCGAGTCCGGCGATGGCTTTGCCGTGCGGGCGTGATTTGGGTTTCCCCTCCGCTATCGCCAATGCATTCCTCCTGTTACCGGGGCCAATCCACCAGTCGTTCGGGTTCACCCGGTCAGCGAGCGATCCCAGCCAGGGTTACGCGTGGCGAAGGCGTGGATTCCTTACGGGCTGCGACGCCGCTGAGGTGTTCACCCAGGCCGCGCAGCTCCCCGACGCCAGATACCCAGTTTGTGGGGGCCCCACGCGGCGGCCCGACCCTTTTCCGTCCCGCTCTCGACGAAGGCTCTTGACGAGCGCTGAACATGCGTTTAGCATACTGAACATGCGTTCAGCCGACCTGACCGCCGCAGCCCGGATCCGGGACGCGGCCATCGAGCAGTTCGGCGAGCAGGGGTTCGGCGTGGGGCTGCGCGCGATCGCCGAGGCGGCGGGGGTGAGCGCCGCGTTGGTCATCCACCACTTCGGCTCCAAGGAGGGCTTGCGCAAGGCGTGTGACGACTACATCGCCGAAGAGATCCGCAACAGCAAGTCCGAGGCGCTGCAGTCGAAAGACCCCGCCACCTGGTTCGCGCAGATGGCCGAGATCGAGTCGTACGCACCGATGATGGCCTACCTGGTTCGCAGCATGCAGTCCGGCGGTGAACTGGCAAATATGTTGTGGCGCAGGATGATCGACAACGCCGAAGAGTACCTGGACGAGGGCGTTCGGGCCGGCACCATAAAGCCGAGTCGCGACCCCCGCGCCCGAGCCCGGTATCTGGGCATCACCGGCGGCGGCGGCTTTTTGCTCTATCTACAGATGCACGAGACACCGACGGACATTCGCGCGGTGCTCCGGGACTACGCCCGCGAGATGGTGCTGCCCGCGCTGGAGATCTACACCGAAGGACTCATGGTCGACCGCACCATGTACGACGCATTCCTGGCCGCCGAGGATCGAGGAGAAACCCATGCCAGCTGACAACGTAGCTCCCATCGAAATCCGTGGGTTGACAAAGAACTTCGGAGAGGTGCGAGCGCTTGACGGCCTGGATCTCACCGTGCGTCCGGGTGAAGTGCACGGCTTCCTCGGTCCCAACGGCGCCGGAAAATCGACGACCATTCGCATCCTGCTGGGCCTCGTGAAGGCGGACGCCGGCAGCGTGCGGCTACTGGGTGGCGACCCGTGGACCGACGCGGTCGCCCTGCACCGCCAGATCGCCTACGTGCCCGGCGATGTCACGCTGTGGCCGACGCTGACCGGCGGCGAAACGATCGACCTGCTGGCCCGCATGCGCGGCGGTATCGACCGCAAGCGTCGGGCCGAGCTCATCGAGCGCTTCGACCTCGATCCACACAAGAAGGCTCGGACCTACTCGAAGGGCAACCGGCAAAAGGTCTCGTTGATCTCCGCGTTCTCCTCGAGAGCCCGCCTGCTGCTGCTGGACGAGCCCAGCAGCGGGCTGGACCCGTTGATGGAGAACGTCTTTCAGCAGTGTGTCGCCGAGGCGCGCGATCGCGGTGCGACGGTCCTGCTGTCCAGTCACATCCTCGCCGAGACCGAAGCGCTGTGCGAAAGGGTGACGATCATCCGGGCCGGCAAGACCGTCGAGAGTGGTTCGCTGAATTCCATGCGCCACCTCAGCCGCACCTCTATCAAAGCCGAAATGACGGGCGACCCCGGCGATCTCACCCGAATCAAAGGAGTCGAGGACGTCAGCGTCGACGGCAACACCGTGCGCGCGCAGGTGGACGGCGAGAGCCTCGGGGAGCTGATCCGTGCGCTGGGTGACGCCGGCGTGCGCAGTCTGATCAGCCAGCCGCCGACGCTCGAGGAACTGTTCCTGCGCCACTACGACATCGCGGAGAAGGTGTCCGCGTCATGAGCACCGCCACGCTGGATCGCCCGTCCCGTCCCGCCCGGCCCGCGGCGCAGCTTCGACCGAACTTTTCCGGGACGCTCGGGATGCTGCGTCTCTACCTGCGCCGCGACCGCATCTCGCTGCCGCTGTGGGTGCTGCTGCTGTCGGTGCCGTTGGCAACGGTGTACGTCGGCAGCATCGAGAAAGTCTACCCCACCCAGGCCGCCCGGGCGGGATTCGCGGCTTCCATCATGGCGAGCCCCGCGCAGCGGGCGCTCTACGGGCAGGTCTACAACGACAGCCTCGGCGCCGTCGGCATCTGGAAGGCCGGCATGTTCCACCTGCTGATCGCGGTGGCCGTCATCCTGACCGTCATCCGCCACACCCGCGCCGACGAGGAGGCCGGCCGGACCGAGCTCGTGGACTCGACCGCCGTGGGCCGCTACGCCAGCCTGAGCGCCGCGCTGCTGCTGTCGTTCGGGGCCAGCGTCGCCACCGGAGCAATCGGCGCGGCGGGACTGCTCACCATCGACGTCCCGCCCGGCGGGTCGCTCGCCTTCGGCGCGGCGCTGGCCTGCTCGGGCCTGGTGTTCACCGCCGTCGCCGCCGTGGCCGCGCAGTTGTCGCCGAGCGCGCGCGTTGCCCGCGGTGCCGCGTTCGCGGTCCTCGCGGCCGCCTTCACGCTGCGCGCCGTCGGCGATGCCGGTTCCGGCGCGCTGTCGTGGCTCTCGCCGCTGGGCTGGTCACTGCAAGTCCGGCCCTACGCGGGCGACCACTGGCCGGTACTGGCACTGCATCTGGCGACGACCGTCGCGCTCACCGCGGTGGCATATCGGCTGCTCGCCGGCCGCGACGTCGGCGCCGGGCTCTTCGCCGAGCGGCCCGGGCCCGGCTCCGCGGCGCCCGCGCTGGGCAACGCCTTCGGGCTGGCGTGGCGGCTGGACCGCGGAGCGCTGCTGCTCTGGACGGTGGGCCTGTGCCTCTATGGCGTGCTGATGGGCAGCGTGGTGCATGGCATCGGCGACGAGCTCGGCGGCAGCAACGCCGCCCGCGACATCGTCGTCCGGATGGGCGGCACCAGTGCTTTGGAGGACGCATTCATCGCCGTCGCGTTCACGATGATGGGCATGGTGGCCGCCGCGTTCGCCGTCTCGCTGACGTTGCGATTGCACCAGGAGGAGACGGGCCAACGAGCCGAAACGACGCTGGCCGGCGCGGTGTCGCGAATCCGCTGGCTGGCCAGCCACCTGGTGGCGGCATTGGCCGGGTCCTCGGCCGCGATGCTCCTCAGCGGTGTGGCCGGGGGGCTCGTCTACGGGGCAGCCGCCGGCGACGTCGGCGGCAAGGTGGCGCTCGTGCTGGCAAGCGCGGCCGTCCAACTGCCCGCGGTCTGGCTGTTGTCCGCGGTGACAGTCGCCCTCTTCGGTCTGACACCGCGATTCACGCCGATGGCCTGGGGCGTGCTGGTCGGCTTCATCGCCCTCTACCTGATCGGTTCGTTGGCCGGGTTCCCGCAATGGTTGCTCGACCTGGAACCCTTTGCCCACATTCCCCGCGTCGGCGCGGCTTTCACCGGCGTGCCTTTGCTGTGGCTGTTGGCCTTCGACGCCGGACTGATTACCCTCGGTGTCATGGCCTTCCGACGCCGCGATCTGCGTAGCTAGCAACGTCGTGAAAACCGGTCTTCGCGTCACGGTGACCTCCCTGTGGGGAGTCCTGTCGTTCGGCTTGATCCTCTTCCTACCGGCCGGGACGCTGCGCTATTGGCAGGCATGGGTTTTCATCGCCGTGTTCATGGCGGCAACGATCGTCCCCGTCATCTACCTGGCGCGGAACAACCCCGCGGCCCTGCAGCGACGCATGAATGCGGGACCCCGCGCCGAACCCCGTGCCGCGCAGAAATTCATCATCACCGGCTCGTTCCTGAGCCTGTTCGCGACGATGGTGGTCAGCGCGCTCGACCACCGGTTCGGCTGGTCGCCGGTGCCGCCGTGGCTGTCCGTGCTGGGCGACGTGCTGGTGGCCACGGGGCTCGGGATCGCCATGCTGGTCATCGTCCAAAACGCTTATGCCGCAGCCACCGTCACAGTGGAGTCGGGGCAGACGCTGGTGTCCGACGGTCTCTATCGATTCGTGCGTCACCCGATGTACGTCGGGAACGTGATCATGATGGTCGGCATGCCTCTGGCGCTCGGCTCCTACTGGGGGCTGCTCTTCGTGCTTCCGGGCGGCGTGATGCTCGCGCTGCGCATCCTCGACGAGGAGAAGTTGCTCACCCAGGAGCTGGCCGGATACGGCGAATACCGGCAGCGCGTGCGCTATCGCTTGGTGCCATACATCTGGTGACGGCCTAGTCGGGCCGCTTACGGTGTTCTCAGTGGCCCCAATCCCGCCCGCCCGGGATCGGCTGTGGGGGGCCTCCGGTATGCGTTGGGCCGGATACGCGGCGTCGCCAAGCCTCCCGTCACGGTGACCGATCCACCGACCGGACTGCACGCCGAACGTGACGTCGCCGCGCCGACCCGCGACGGAATCGTCCTGCAGGTCAACGATTTCCGGCATACCGATGCGGGGGCCCGACCGGTCATTCCGAGCATCCATCCCTACGGCGAGGGCAATCTGCCGCGGCGCCGCGGCAACACGTGGACGTTCTCCGTGCATACCGCATGCTGCGCCAGCCGCGACCGGCGACCTTCTCGGCGCTCACCGGGTGGGAGCGCCCGATCCCGCGTGGTGGACGGCGCGGGACTTCGTCGTGGTGAATACCGACTCTCGCGGCTGCGGGCCCTCCGAGGGAACCGAGAAATCGTTGTCGCGCCGGAGGCCGGGGACGCCCACGACGCGGTGCGGTGAATCGCCGGGCAACCGTGGAGCGACGTTCGGGTCGTCATGCTCGGGGTGTCGTAGGTGGCGATCAGCCAGTAGGCCGTCGCGGCGCTGAGGGCCATCTGCCCGCGGGCAGGCTGCACCGACGCCTACCGCGACCTGACGTTTCCGGGCGGCGTTCGGGAGGAGGACTCCACCCGAATGTGGTCGCGGATCGTGGGGCGCGGCACGCGGCAGACCTACGACCTGGAGCCCCCGGCCCGGCGAGCGCCCCGCACCGCCGGCGAGCAGACGCAAAATCGCATGTCGCACCGGCCGCCCGTGCGATTTTGTGACTGCTCGCGGCGCCAGGGCTAGATCCAGACGCCCTTGCCCACCGCGACCACCCCGCCGGCGCTGATCGCGAAGCGCTCTTTGTCCTTCTCTAGATCCACCCCGACCATCTCGCCCGGCCCGACGACGACGTTCTTGTCCAGGATGGCGTGGCGCACCACGGCGCCGCGGCCGACCCGGGCGCCCGGCATGATCACGCTGCCCTCCACGATCGCGCCGTCGTCGACGACGACGTTGGACGACAGCACGGAGTTGCGCACCGAGGCGGCCGAAATGATGCTGCCCGCCCCGACGACCGATTCCTGCGCCGAGCCGCCGTTGACGAACTTGGCCGGTGCCAGGTTCTCGGACTCGCCGCGAATCGGCCACCGCTTGTTGTAGAGGTTGAAAACCGGGTGCACCGACACCAGGTCCATGTGCGCGTCGTAGAACGCGTCGAGGGTTCCCACGTCGCGCCAGTACCCCCGGTCGCGGTCGGTGGCGCCGGGCACCTCGTTGTCCTTGAAGTCGTAGACGGCGGCCATCCCGTCGGCCACCAGTCGGGGGATGATGTCGCCGCCCATGTCGTGGTCCGAATGGTCGTCGTCGGCGTCGGCACGAATCGCGTCGATGAGCACCTTGGTCGTGAAGATGTAGTTGCCCATCGACACGAACGTCGAGGCCGGGTCGTCCGGCGTTCCCGGGGGATTCAGGGGTTTCTCGACGAAGTCGCGGATGCGGCCGGACTCGTCGGCGTCGATGCAGCCGAAGGCGGTCGCCTCGCCGCGCGGAACCCGGATACCGGCCACCGTCGCGCCCGCCCCGCTGTCGATGTGGAACCGGACCATCTGCTCGGGGTCCATCCGGTACACGTGGTCGGCGCCGAAAACCACTATGTAGTCGGGGTCTTCGTCGTAGATGAGGTTGAGCGACTGGTAGATGGCGTCGGCGGAACCGGTGTACCAGCGCGGGCCGAGGCGCTGCTGGGCGGGCACCGGGGTGATGTACTCACCGGCCAGGCCGGACAGCCGCCAGTTCTGCGAAATGTGACGGTCGAGTGAATGCGACTTGTACTGAGTGAGAACGCAGATCCGCAAATACCGGGCGTTGACGAGGTTGGACAGCACGAAGTCGATGAGCCGGTAGGCGCCCCCAAAGGGAACCGCGGGCTTGGCCCGATCCGCGGTCAGCGGATAAAGCCGCTTGCCCTCACCGCCGGCCAGGACAATGCCCAGCACGTGTGGCGCTTCCCTCATGGTTCAAACCTATCGGCCGTGGCGAGACGCTGCCAGAGGGACCGCGCTATTCGCGGCGTTCTGTGCGGCTGTGTCAAGGTATTTGGTCCCCTCGGCCGGCCGCCGACTGCCCGGCCCGACTCGCGGGCCCGGTCGACACCGAACTACCGTGCGGGTATGCGGGTGGCGATGATGACTCGGGAGTACCCACCGGAGGTCTACGGGGGAGCCGGTGTGCATGTCACCGAACTGGTCGCGCAACTGCGCCGATTGTGCGCGGTCGACGTGCACTGCATGGGTGCGCCGCGGCCGAACGCGTTCGTGCACCAGCCCGATCCGCGCTTGCAGGGCGCCAACCCGGCGCTGTCGACGTTGTCGTCGGACCTGCTGATGGCCAACGCCGCGTCGGCGGCCACCGTCGTGCATTCGCACACCTGGTACACCGGCATGGCCGGGCATCTGGCCGCGCTGCTCTATGGCGTCCCCCACGTCCTGACCGCGCATTCGCTCGAGCCGTTGCGGCCGTGGAAGGCCGAACAACTCGGCGGCGGCTACCGCGTGTCGACGTGGGTCGAGCACACCGCCGTGCAGGCCGCCGACGCCGTCATCGCCGTCAGCTCCGCGATGCGCGACGACATCCTGCGGGTCTATCCCGCACTGGATCCCGGCGGGGTGCACGTCGTCCGCAACGGGGTGGACACCGACGTCTGGCATCCGTCCGGACCGACGCAGACCGGGTCGTTGCTGGCCGAACTCGGCGTCGACCCGCACCGGCCCACCGTGGCGTTCGTCGGCCGGATCACCCGGCAGAAAGGCGTCGCCCACTTGGTGGCGGCGGCGCATCACTTCGACCCCGAGGCGCAGGTGGTGTTGTGTGCCGGCGCCCCCGACACCCCGGAGATCGCCGACGAGATTCGGTCAGCGGTGGCGCGGCTGGCCCAGAGCCGAAACGGCGTGTTCTGGATCAGAGAAATGCTGCCCATTGGCGAGCTACGCGAAATACTCTCGGCCGCAACGGTTTTCGTGTGCCCCTCGGTGTACGAGCCGCTGGGCATCGTGAACCTGGAGGCGATGGCCTGCGCGACGGCAGTGGTGGCGTCCGATGTCGGCGGGATACCCGAGGTTGTCGTCGACGGGGTGACGGGTTCGCTGGTGCACTACGACGCCGACGACCCGGCCGGCTACCAGGCCCGGTTGGCCCGAGCGGTCAACGAGCTCGTCGCCGACCCCGACAGGGCGAAGCGCTATGGGCAGGCGGGACGCCAACGCTGCGTCGAGGATTTTTCCTGGGCCCGCGTCGCCGAGCAGACCCTGGACATCTACCGGAAGGTGTGTGCGTAACGCTGGCGGCAGCCGTCCGCCGGCGCGGCTCAGCTGGAGCTCGTGACACCCTTGAGTTCGTCACCGAGAGCCGCGGCTTCGTCGGGCGTCAGCTCGACGACCAGTCGACCGCCTCCCTCAAGTGGTACCCGCATCACGATGCCGCGCCCCTCCTTGGTTGCTTCCAGAGGACCGTCGCCGGTCCGGGGCTTCATCGCCGCCATCGAGTGCTCCCTCCAGGTTCGAGCTGGCCCGCCTTTGCGGACCTGGTCGGCGCCGAGCATGCCCCGCCAGCGATTTTCCAGCCATACCCGACATCGAACTGCCAAATCACCCTTCTATTGTTCCCTATCGAGGTCACGAGTTGTACAAAGACCCGGTTCTCGGGCTTAGCGGGCCGCCGAAACCAAAGCGCGGCCCACATCGTCACCGGGCGCAACCCGATCGCCCGGTTCCTCAGCGGGCCGCCGAAACCAAAGCGCGGCCCACATCGTCACCGGGCGGAAGGCACCCAGCAATTGCGGACATGGTCATCGACCATTCCGGTCGCCTGCATCAGCGCATAGGCGGTGGTCGGCCCGACGAAGCGGAACCCGCGCCGCTTGAGCTCCCGCGCCATGGCCTTTGATTCCGTGGTGGTCGCGGGAATTTCGGATCCGTCAGCGGGCCGTGGGCGCGGTTCGGGCGCAAACGACCACAGCAGCTTCGACAGGTCCGCCGGAGTTCCCAGCTCTGCGGCGGCGCGCGCGTTGGCGATGGTCGCGTCGATCTTGGCCCGGTTGCGGACGATTCCCGTATCCGCCATCAGCCGCTGCACGTCGGCGTCGGTGTAGCCGGCGACCTTCTCGAAGTCGAAGCCGGCGAACGCGCGCCGGAAGTTCTCCCGTTTGCGCAGGATGATGAGCCACGACAACCCGCTCTGAAATGCCTCCAGGCTCATCCGCTCGAACAGGGCCACCCCGTCGTGCACCGGGCGGCCCCACTCCTGGTCGTGGTAGTCCCGGTACATCTCGAAATCAGGTCCGGGCCGAATGGCCGCCCAGCTGCACCGAACCAGCCCGTCATCGCTCACATCTAGTCCTGACGATCCTCGCCGTCCCCGGGTTCCACGGCTTTGGCGTCGTCTTCTGCCGCCGCGGGGGCATGCACCGCGGCCAGCTGACCGCGCAGCGCCTCGAGCTCGCGGGCGAGCCGGTCCAGCACCCAGTCCACCTCGCTGGTCTTGTATCCGCGCAGCACCTGGGTGAACTTGACGGCGTCGACGTCCGCGCCGGTCACACCGTAGGCGGGCAATACCGTCGCGGTCGTGCCCCGCGGCAGGGGCGGCAGCTGCTCACCCCGACCGAACAGCAGACTCGCCGCGCCGAACAGCACGATCGCCACCAGCACCAGAACCACCAGGTAAAGCAACACCAACGCCACGTCGTCGATCCTGCCTTATGCCGCCGACACCGCGACGCACCAGCGTGGCGTTCAGCGCGGCCGCAAGACCTTCATGGGCGGACGGTCGGCCAACGACACCGGCGAGGTGTGCTGCTTATAGCCCTCAATGCCGGAGTCCTCGGCGCCGTCGGCGAAGAACTGCGTCAAGCCCACCCCCGAATCGGGAACCCCGCAGCGCGACAGCAGGGTCGCGATGACCTGGCGGCTCATTGCGCCCAGCTCGGCCAACGGCCGGTTGCGGTGCGCGCGCACACCCAGATTGACCTGGGCGATCGCGTCGGCGCCCAGCCGGTCGAAGGTGTCCAGCAGCAGGCCGATCTCCACGCCGTAGCCCGGCGCGAACGGCACGGATGTCAGCAGTTCGCGGGTGGCCGCGTACTCCCCGCCGAGCGGCTGCAGGATGCCGCCCAGCTCCGGGCGCAGCGCGGCGAGCAGGGGCCTGGCCACCAGCTCGGTGACCCGCCCGCCGCCGGTGGCACCGGCGGCGCCGCCCACGTCGCCGACCTGGAGCGGTCGCCGGTAAAAGCTCTTGACCAGGTGGATTCCGTCGCCGGTGAGCAGCGGGCCCACCAGCCACGGCACGAACATCGGGTGCGGGTTGATCAGGTCGGAGTCGACGAACACGACGATGTCGCCGCTGGTCGCCGCCAGCGAGCGCCACAGCGCCTCCCCCTTGCCCGGCAGGATCGGCACCTCGGGCAGGGCCTGCTCACGGCTGACGACCCGGGCGCCGGCGGCGACGGCGCGGATCTCGGTGTCGTCGGTCGAACCGGAGTCCAGCACGATCAGCTCGTCGACCAGCCCCCCGGAGTCCCGGACCAGCGGTGAGATGCTGCCGACCACCGATTCGATGGTTTCTTCCTCGTTGAGGGCGGGCAGCACCACCGAGATGGTCCGCCCGGCCTTCGCGGCCTCCAGTTCGGCCACGGTCCAGCTCGGCCGGTTCCAGCTGCGATTGGCCAGCCAGGTGTCGCCGGCGACGTCGCCCGCGAACAGGTCGGATGCCGTCATGCCAGCCCCCTCACCGTGCGCGCGGGCGGCCGGATGCCCTGGATCGAGGCCACCATCTCCAGCACCCGGCGGGTCTCGGCGACCTGGTGCACCCGAAACATGCGCGCCCCGGCGGCGGCGGCCAGCGCGGTGGCCGCCAACGTCCCCTCGAGCCGCTCGGTCAATTCCACACCCAAAGTCTCCCCGACGAAGTCCTTGTTACTCAAAGCCATCAGCACGGGCCATCCGGTACTAACAAGATCGCTCAGGTGGCGCAACAGCAGCAGCCCGTGAAAGGTGTTCTTCCCGAAGTCGTGGGCCGGGTCGATCAGCACCCGGTCGCGGGCCACGCCGCAGGCGACCGCCCGCTCGGCGCCGGCGGTGACCTGGCGGATGACGTCGTCGACCACGCCGCGCGTGGTGGTGCCGTAGCTCACCCGGAACGGGCGGGTGCGGGGCAGCGCGCCGCCGGTGTGCGAGCACACCAGGCCCGCGCCGAACTCCGCGGCGACCTCGGCCAGGGCGGGGTCGACGCCGCCCCAGGTGTCGTTGATCAGGTCGGCACCCGCCGCGCAGGCCACCTTGGCCACCTCGGAACGCCAGGTGTCGACGCTGATCAGCTGGTCGGGATAGGCGCCGCGAAGCCATTCGATGAAGGGGATCAGCCGGGCGATCTCGGTGTCCGCGTCGACCTCCTGCCCGGGCCCGGCCTTGACCCCGCCGACGTCGATGACGTCGGCGCCCTCGGCGATCGCCCGGTGCGCGGCGTCCCTGGCCGCCTCGTCGCTGAAGGTCGCACCCTTGTCGTAGAACGAGTCGGGGGTGCGGTTGACGATCGCCATGATCAGCGGCCGATCGCCCGCGACCGGGCGGCCGCAGAAGGTCGAATGCACACGTCTATGGTGCCCGGTCGCCGCGCCGGGCGCGGCTTTGGGGACCGGGTGTGCGGCCAGTCGCACACCCGACGCCGAACGTGCGGCCAGGCGCACACGCGGCGGAGACGGCCGTCTAGCCCTTCGGCCGCTTACCGTCGGCCACTTCCTCGGGGTATTCGTCGTAGTACGGCACGTAGCCCTCGTCGCGGCCGGCCAGCACGTACAGCGGATCGCGCACGTCGGAGCCGTAGGCCTGCTCGCGCAGCTCGACCTTGCGGCTTTTGAACGTCGTGGTGTGCTCGAGCGACTCGACCACCCGCACGAACAGCGGCAACGCGTAGACCGGCAGCTGGCCGTACACCGCGCGCGCCAGCGCCGTGCCGTCGAACTCCGCGCCGTCGCGCAACTTGACCGCGGCCATGCCGGCGCGGCCGCCGGTACGGGGAATCTCGACCCCGAACACCGTGCATTCCTCGACGGACTCGTCGGACGCCAGCGCGGCCTCCACCTGCGTGGTGGCGACGTTCTCGCCCTTCCACCGGAACGTGTCGCCGAGCCGGTCGACGAACGCGGCGTGCCCCATGCCCTGCGGGCTCATCACGTCACCGGAGTTGAACCAGACGTCACCCTCGCGGAACGCGTTGCGGACCAACTTCTTCTCGCTCGACTCCTTGTCGGTGTAACCGTCGAACGGCTGCAGCCGGTTGACGGGGCTGAGCAGCAGGCCGGCCTCCCCGGGCGGTACCCGGCGCACCCGCCCGTTCTCGTCGCGCAGCGGGGCGCCCGTGTCGGGGTCGTACTCCACGTAGGCCAACGGCATCGGGAAGACGCCGGTCGTGCGGGGCACGTTGAACACGTTGATGAACGCGGTGTTGCCCTCGCTGGAGGCGTAGAACTCGCAGACGCGGTTGATGTCGAACCGATTGGTGAACTCGTCCCAGATCTCCGGTCGCAGCCCGTTGCCGGCGATCACGCGCACCCGGTGCGCGCGGTCGGTGGCCTTGCGCGGCTGGTTGAGCAGGTATCGGCAGATCTCGCCGATGTAGATGAACGCGGTGGCCTCGGCGGCGATCACCTCTTCCCAGAACTTCGACGCCGAGAACGACTTGCCCAACGCCAGCGTCGCGCCCGAGTTGATCACCGACGACAGCGCGACCGTCAGGGCGTTGTTGTGGTAGAGCGGCAGGCAGCTGTACAGCGTGTCGGAGCTCTTCAGCCGCAGCCCGATGCCGCCGAACGCCGCCAGTGCCTTCAGCCACCGCAGGTGGGTCATCACGCTGGCCTTCGGGAATCCCGTTGTGCCCGAGGTGAAGATGTAGAACGCGGTGTCCCTGGCCTGCACGGCCGTCACCGAGGCCGGGTTGGTTGCCGGGGCGCTGACGGCGAATCGCTCCAGGTCTTCGACCGTCATGGTCTCGGTGTCGCCCGCCCCGCCGCACTCGGCCACCGCGCTGACCAGGTCGCTCTCCGCGATCAACACCCGGGCCTTCAGCAGGCCCAGGCTGTGCGCCAGCACCTCGCCGCGCTGGTGGTAGTTCAGCATCCCGGCGACCGCGCCGCATTTGACCGCGGCGAGCATCACCAGCACCGCGTTGGGCGAGTTGCGCAGCATGATCGCGACGACGTCGCCGTGGCCGACGCCGTGCGCGGCCAGCACCGCGGCGTACCTGTTGGCGGCGGCGTTGGCGTCGCGGTAGGTCAGCTCCTGATCGCCGAACCGCAGGAAGACCCGGTCGCCGTAGCGGGCGGCCCGGTCCTGGAACACCGTGCCGATCGATTTCTTCGAGCCCGGTTGGGCCAGCAGCCCGGTCATCGCCCCGCGCACGATCACCGGCATGTCGGCCAGCAGGCCCGGCGCCCGAGATGCGATATCGGTCAGCTTGACCGCCGTGCGCGCTCCCCCGTCGTGATCGGCCACGTCATCCCTCGATTCTGCGTAAACAACTCGGCCGACAGCCTAGTAGGGGTGCGCGGCGGGCCGGCGCGCTCAATCGGGTGTGCACGCCTCCACCGCGGCACTCACCTTGTCGACCAGCAACAACCGGTCCATCGCCGGTTGCGAGATGTACCCGCTGTCGAGCAGCCCGCACAGCCAGGTCCACAGGCCTTCGTAGTGGCCCAGCGGATCCAGCATGACGATCGGTTTGCGGTGCAGGCCGAGGTAGCCCGTGGTCCACGAGTCGAGCAACTCGTCCAGGGTGCCGACGCCGCCGGGGAGCACGACGAACGCGTCGGCGCGCTCTTCCATGACGTGCTTTCGCTCGTGCATGGTCTCGGTGACGATCAGCTCGTCGGCATCGGTGTCGGCGATCTCGACCCGCATCAGGACTTGGGGGATGACGCCGACGGTCCGGCCGCCGCGGGCGCGCGCCGCGGTCGCCACCGCGCCCATCGCCGAGACCCGGCCGCCGCCCCACACCAGGGTCCAGCCGCGCTCGGCGATCGCCTCGCCGAGTTCGGCGGCGAGCGCGAGCAATTCGGGATGTTCCGGCCCGGACGCGCAGTACACGCACACCGCCCAGTCGCGCATACAACGAAAGGTAGACCAAGCGTGCTTACGCCCGCACACCGCGCGCAATAAAATCCGGCGATGCCGATTCGATGGAACGTCCCCCAGCACGCGTCGGCCCAGGAGCGGCTGGACGAGGCACTGGCGGTGGGGCGGGGTGCCGTCGTTCTCGGGCCGGACGGCTGCGGGAAATCCACGTTGGCCCGGCTGGCCGCCGAGGAGTTCGGGCGCCAACACCCCGGCACGCGGATCCGCTGGGTCACCGGCACCCCCACCGAACGCGCGGTTCCGTTCGGGGCCTTCAGCCACCTGGTGCAGATCGCCGACATCGGCAAGCCGGCCGCGCTGTTGCGTGCGGCCCGATCCTCGCTCGACGGGGCCGACCTGCTGCTCGTGGTCGACGACGCCCACGACCTGGACATCCTGTCGGCCACGCTGGTGTACCAGTTGGCGCTGGCGGGCGCGGCCAGGATGATCGTCACCGGCCGCGCCGAATCTTCTCCCGAGGCCGTCGCGGCGCTGTGGGCCGACGGCCTGCTCCGCCGGATCGACATCGAAGCGCCCGGCGGGGGTGACACGCCGGTCGAGGTCGACGCGTTCCTCGCCGAGATGCCCGCCGGCGCCAGGTCGGTGCTGGATTATCTCGCCGTCGCGGAGCCACTGTCGCTGGCCGACCTGAGCGCCCTCACCGGCGCGGACGCGATCGGCGAGGCGGCCGAGCGCGGGGCGGTGGAAACGCGGACGCGCGGCGGAGCCTCGGACGATCCGGTGGTGTACACGGCGCACCCGTTGTTCGCCGAGCGAGCGCGCGCCGCGCTGGGGGGCGACGGCGCGCGGCAGCGACGCACCGAATTGGTGCGGCTGCTGTCCCAGCATTTGCCGGACCACCTCAGCGACCGGTTGCGGTTGGCGTCGCTGGCCCTGGACAGCGACGCCCCCCAGCCGACGGCCGAGGTCGTCGCCGCCGCGCAGCAGGCGCTGCGGCTCGGCGACCTCGGGCTGGGCGAACGGCTGGCCCGCTCGGCGCTGGAGCGGTCCGGTGGGCTGGCGGCGCGGCTGGCGCTGGCGCACGCGCTGGCGTGGCAGGGCCGCGGCCGCGAGGCCGACGCGGTGCTGGGCAGCCTGGACCCCGGAGCGTTGACCGAGGACGCCCTGATGGACTGGGCGCTGCTGCGGGCGGCCAACCAGTTCTGGATGCTCAGCGAACCCGAGCGGGCGACCGCGTTTCTGCGCACCACCCGCCAGCGCGTGTCGGACGCGGGTGCGCGGACCACGCTCGACGCGCTGAGCGCCACGTTCGCGATGAACGCCGGCAACGTGGGCTACGCCGTGAAGGTCGCGGGCGAGGTGCTGGCCGCGCCCGGCGCCGACGACCAGGCGGTGGCGTGGGCGGCCAGCGCGGCGGCGCTGTGCGCGGCCCGGCAGGGCCGCTTCGACGACGTCGAGCCGCTGGCCCAGCGTGCCCTTTCCGCCGAGCATCCCGGGCTGCTGCGCTTCACGATCGGGTTGGGGCAGACCACCGCGTTGTTGATGGCGGGCCGGCTGGACGCGGCCCGCGAACTGGCCCAGCAGTTCACCGATTTCGCCGAGTTGCAGCAGCCGGGGCGCGCGATCGGCGAGGTGCTGCTGGCCCACGTGCTGCTGGCCGACGGTGAATTCGCCCGAGCGGCAGCACTGCTCGGCCCGGCCGCCGCGACGCTGGAACGCACCGGCTATTCGTGGGGGCCGCTATCGCTGACGCTGCTGGCCACCGCGCTGGCCCAGCAGGGAGACATCGCCGCCGCGGGAAAGTCGTTGGGCAGGGCCGAGTCCCGGCACGGGACGAAATCGGCACTGTTCGCCCCGGAGCTGGGCGTCGCCCGGGCGTGGCGGCTGGCATCGATGCGCGATTCGCACGGCGCGGTGGCCGCGGCCCGCGACGCCGCCCGGATGGCCGAGCGCGGCGGGCAGCGGGCCGTCGCGGTGCGGGCCTGGCACGAGGCCGTGCGGCTCGGCGACACCCGCGCGGCCGATCCGCTGTCCCGGCTGTGCGGCGAAATAGATTGTGTGGCAGGAAAACTCGCGCTTTCCCATGCCCAGGCGCTGGCTGGCGGCGACGCCGCGACGCTGCGGGCGGTGTCGGGCGAGCTGGCCGCGGTGGGGATGGGCGCGGCGGCAGCGGACGCCGCCGCGCAGGCGCAGCGCTGCGGGGGCTGAAGGCGATCGAGTCGGGGGCGCCGGGCCCACCCGCGCCACGCTGGCGTGACACTCGGCGCGCGGCGTCACGCGCGCCACGCTGGCGTGACGCTCGGCGCGGCGCGTCACGCTGGCGTGACGCTCGGGGAGCGAACGGGCGAAACTAGCCGCCCAAGTAGCCGCGCAGCATCGCCACCGCGGCGGTGATGTTGGCGACCGGGACGCTCTCGTCGCGCCGGTGCGCCAGGTTGGGGTCGCCGGGCCCGAAGTTGACCGCCGGGATGCCCAGCGCGGCGAAACGCGCGACGTCGGTCCAGCCGTACTTCGCCCGCACCTGTCCCCCGGCGGCCTCGACCAGGGCCTTGGCGGCGGGCTGGGACAGCCCGGGCAGCGCGCCCGCGGCGGCGTCGGTCTGCTCGATGCGCACGTCGAGCCCGTCGAACACCTCGTGCACGTGCTCCAGCGCCGCGGTGACCGACCGGTCCGGGGCGAAGCGGAAGTTCACCGTCACCGCGGCCGCGTCGGGGATCACGTTGCCCGCGACGCCGCCGTCGATGCGCACCGCGGACAGGCCCTCGCGATACTCGCAGCCGTCGATGTCCACGGTGCGCGCGCGGTAGGCGGCCAGCCGGTCCAGCACCGCACCCAGCTTGTGAATAGCGTTGTCCCCCAACCACGGCCGCGCCGAGTGGGCGCGCGTTCCGGCGGCGCTGATCACGACCCGCAGCGTGCCCTGGCAGCCCGCCTCGATGTAGCCGCCGGTGGGCTCGCCCAGGATGGCCACGTCGGCGGCCAGCCAGTCCGGCAACTCACGCTCGATGCGGCCCAAACCGTTTGCGGCCGCGTCGATTTCCTCGCAGTCGTACATCACCAGCGTCAGGTCGTGGACGGGCTCGGCCACGGTGGCGGCCAGATGCAGGAAGACCGCGTCGCCCGATTTCATGTCAGCGGCGCCGCATCCGTACAGGTCGCCGCCCTGGCGGCGGCTGGGCAGGTTGTCGGCGACCGGAACGGTGTCCAGGTGCCCGGCCAGCAGGACCCGCGACGGCCGCTGGCGACGGGTGCGCGCCAGGACGGCATTGCCGTTGCGGACGATCTCGAATCCGGACGTCTGGGCCCGCAGCGCGGCCTCCACCTCGTCGGCCAGGCGCGCCTCATCCCGGGATTCGCTGGGGATGTCGACCAACGCCGCGGTCAACTCGATCGGGTCCCCGCGCAAGTCCAGCACGCCCCCAAGGGTAACGGGTCGCCGCCGTGCGGCGAGCAGTCGCAAAATCGCACTGTCAGCCGCCTTGGGATGCGATTCTGCGTCTGCTCGGCGGCCCAAGTAACCTGACCGCCGTGACTGGAGCTGTAGGCATCGGGCTGGCGACGCTGGCCGCCGACGGATCGATTCTCGACACGTGGTTTCCCGCACCGGAACTGACCGAATCGGGGACCGCCGGTACGTCGCGCCTGGCGCTCTCGGATGTCCCGCCGGAGCTGGCCCCGCTGGTCGGCCGCGACGACGACCGTGGCACCGAGACCATCGCGGTGCGGACCGTCATCGGCTCGCTCGACGACGTGGCCGCCGACGCCTACGACGCCTACCTGCGGCTGCATCTGCTGTCGCATCGATTGGTGGCGCCGCACGGGCTGAACGCCGGCGGCTTGTTCGGGGTATTGACCAATGTCGTGTGGACTAACCGCGGGCCGTGCGCGATCGAAGGGTTCGAGGCTGTCCGCGCGCGGCTGCGCCGGCACGGCCCGGTCACCGTCTTCGGCATCGACAAGTTCCCCCGGATGGTCGACTATGTGGTCCCCACGGGGGTGCGCATCGCCGACGCCGACCGGGTGCGGCTGGGGGCCCACCTGGCGCCGGGGACGACCGTGATGCACGAGGGCTTCGTCAACTACAACGCCGGCACCCTCGGGGCTTCGATGGTCGAGGGCCGCATCTCGGCCGGCGTGGTGGTGGGCGACGGGTCGGACGTCGGGGGCGGCGCCTCGATCATGGGCACGCTGTCCGGCGGCGGCACGGAAGTGATTTCGATCGGCAAGCGGTGCCTGCTCGGCGCGAACGCCGGCCTGGGCATCTCGCTGGGCGACGACTGCGTCGTCGAGGCCGGCCTGTACGTCACCGCGGGCACCAAGGTCGCCACGCCCGACGGCCAGGTGCTGAAGGCCTCGGAGCTGTCCGGCGGCAACAATCTGCTGTTTCGCCGCAATTCGGTCAGCGGGGCCGTCGAGGTGGTCGCGCGCGGCGGTCAGGGCATCGCCCTCAACGAGGACCTGCACGCCAACTAGTACAGGCCGGCGGCGACCTTCTCGTCGGTCGGGGCGGCGCGCAGCGCGGTCCCCCGGGTTTCGGGCAACAGATAAACGGACACGAAGCTGGCCACGACCAGGCCGGCCATCATCAGCCCGACCGCCCAGCTGCCGTAGCTCGCCAGCAGCGTGCCCGCGATCAGCGGCGGCACGGCCGCGCCGAGGATGCCGGCGAGGTTCATCGCCACCGCCGCACCGCTGTAGCGATAGCGGGTGGCGAACAGTTCGGGAACGAACGCCCCCGTGGGCCCGTTGGCCACCGCCGCGGCGGCGAACATGCCGAGGACGCCGACCGCGTACAGCACCGGTTTGCGGGTGTCCAACAGCGGGATGACCGCGAACGCCCAGGGCAGGCACGCCGCGAGGCCGCACAACATCACCTTTCGCCGCCCGACCCGATCGGAGATCCACGCCGAGAACGACACGCAAACCATGCTGGTCAGCCCGCCCAGCGCGCCGATGCCCCAGATGAAACTCCGCGAATAGCCCAGGTGGTTGTGGGCGTACATGACCAGGAACGTGTTGCCCAGGTAGACGTAGCCCATCCCGCCCAGGAAGCTGCCCGCGACGAGCACGATCTCCCTCCGCTGGAACCGCACCAGCTCGGCAAGCGGCGCCTTGGGCACCAGGTGACGGGCCTTCTCCTCCACGAACAGCGGGGTCTCGTCGATGTTCAGCCGCACATAGAGGGCGATGCCGATCAGGCCGCTGCTGATCAGGAACGGAACCCGCCATCCCCAGTCCATGAACGCGGGGCTTTTCTCCCCCATGGTGAGGTTGACGGCGAGAAAGGTCAGGCTGGCCAGGATTCCCGCGGTGCCACCGCCGAGCAGGGTGAACATGCCGTACCAGCCGCGTTTGCCGGTAGGGGCGTACTCGGCGCTCAGCAACACCGAGCCCGCCCACTCGCCGCCGACCGCGAACCCCTGCAACAACCGCAGGACGATGAGGATCAACGGCGCCGCGATGCCGATCGACGCCGTGCTGGGGACCAGGCCCACGCTGACCGTCGACGCCCCCATGATCAACAGCGTGGCGACCAGCGTCTTCTTGCGGCCCAGCCGGTCCCCGAAGTATCCGAAGACGGCCGCGCCCAAGGGGCGGGACAGGAACGCAGTCGCGAAGGTCGCCATGGAGGCGACGGTGGCCAGCGTCGGGCCGAGGCGCGGGAAGAACACCGTGGGAAACACCAGCGCGGCCGCGGTCCCGTAGATCAGGAAGTCGTAGAACTCGATGGCCGAGCCGACGAGACAGGCGGCGGCGATCCGCCGCATGGGGGTGACGGACCGAGTCGGCTCACCCACGCTGGCCGCTCGCTGTCCGGTCGCATCGACACACGGTTACGACGGTAGGTGAAGCCGCACGGTCACGCTCGCCGCGCCGGCTGGCAATTTGCTGCGTGTCCGGCTGCGTGCCCGTGGGTCAGCCGCCGGACAGCAACTCCTTCTTGAGGACCTTCCCCATCGCGTTGCGCGGCAGCGCATCGACCAGGCGCACCTCGCGGGGCCGCTTGTGCACCGAAAGCTCTTGGGCGACGTGGTCGATCAAGTCGTCGGCGTTCAACTCCGGCGCACCGACCACGAACGCGACGATCCGCTGACCCAGGTCCTGATCCGGCATGCCGACGACGGCGGCCTCGGTCACCCCGGGGTGGCCGAGCAGCGCCGTCTCGATTTCGCCGGCGCCGATCCGGTAGCCGCCCGACTTGATCAGGTCGACCGACTCACGGCCCACGATGCGGTGCATGCCTTCGGCGTCGACCACCGCGACATCACCGGTGCGATACCAACCGTCGTCGTCGAACGCCTCGGCGGTGGCGTCGGGACGGTTCAGGTAGCCGTCGAACATCATCGGGCCCCGAACCTCAAGGCGCCCAACGGTTTCCCCGTCGTACGGGACCGGGGCGCCGGCGTCGTCGAGCAGCCTGGTCTGCACGCCGGTGAGCGGCAGCCCCACCCAACCGGGTCGGCGCTCGCCGTCGGCGCGGGTGGACAGCGTGATCAGCGATTCGGAGGCGCCGTACCGTTCGATGGGCTGATGGCCGGTGAGCCGGGCCAGCCCGTCGAAGACGGGCACGGGCAGCGGCGCGCTTCCGGAGACCAGCAGCCGCGCCGGGCGAAGCGCCCGGGCCGCGGCCTCGTCGGCCACCACCCGCGACCACACCGTGGGGACGCCGAAGTACAGCGTGCCACCGGCCTCGGAACAGGCCTGCGCGTAACCCGCCGGCGTCGGTTTCCCGGTGTGCACGAAGCGATTCCCCACCCGCAGCGACCCGAGCAGGCCCAGCACCAGCCCGTGCACGTGAAACAGCGGCAGGCCGTGCACCAACACGTCGTCGGCCGTCCACTGCCAGGCCTGCGCCAGGGCGTCGAGGTCGGCGGCGATCGCACGGCGGCTGAGCACCACGCCCTTGGGCAGCCCGGTGGTGCCGGAGGTGTAGATGATCATCGCGGTGGCGTCGGGCGGCGGCTCGGAGTAGCGGTGCCACGATCGGGCGTGCAGCCGCACCGGGATGTGCGGCAGCCCCTCCGCCTCGTCCGGGACGGGGCCGAGCCAGGCCTGCGCCGCCGAATCGGTGAGCATGTGCCGGCGTTCGGCCGCACCGACGTCGGCGGGCACCGGGACGAAGGGGACGCCGGCGATCAGGCAACCGGTCACCGCGAGCACCGTCGCCGCGGTGGGCGTGGCCAGGATCGCCACCCGGTCCGCGCCGGCGACCCGCTCGGCCACCGACGTGGCGGCGCCGACCAGGTCGCTGCGGCTCAAGACGACGCCGTCGACGCGTACCGCGTCGGGGATGTCGGTGGCGGTGACCGCCGCGGGATTCAGGGACGCCAGCAGCACGTCAGCAGGCTACCCGGAGGTCACGGCGTCAGTTCTGCTCGTCCCAGATCTTGGTCAGGGTGGACAGGATCTCCTCGCCGCGGCCCAGGCCGCCGAGGTGGCTTTCGCCCGGGAGCACGATCAGCTCGCAGTCGGGCAGCAGGGACACGACGTGCTCGCCGTGCGCGAACGGCACGATGTGGTCGCTGTCGCCGTGCCACCAGCGGACCGGGACCTTGACCTCGTCGAGCCGGAACCCCCAGTCCTGAGTGAACAGGATGATGTCGTTGAACGGGGCCGCCAGTTGCTTGCGGCTGCCGTTGAGCAGGTCGTCGAGGAACATGGCGCCGAACTCCGGGCGGGTCAGCAGGCGCCGGTCGCCCTCGGGCGATATCGCGGCATACAGATACAGGGCGGGATTGGCGACCGGCCGGATCATCCGGACCACCAGGCTGGCACCGATCCGCAGCGGGTCACCGCCGAGTTTCAGCAGGGGTGCCACCCGCTTGCCCAGGTTCATCAGGCCGCTGGTGATGCCCTCGTCGCCGAAGAAGGGCGCGACGCCGCCGAGCACGCCGAGCGCGACGACCCGATCGGACAGCACGGCGGCGGACGCCAGCGCGTACGGCCCGCCGCCGGACAGGCCGATGACGGCCATCTTGTCGATGCCGAGCGTGTCCGCGATGGTGCGCAGGTCGTCGCCGAAAGCGCGGATGTTCTCGTACCGGTGCGGCGTCGACGAGCCGATGCCGGGACGGTCGAGGCCGATCAGCCGAATGCCGTGGTTCTCGGCGTAGACCCGCGCCTCGACCGGGATCTGTCGGCGGGCGCCGGGCGTGCCGTGCAGCCAGAACATCGCGCGCCCCTGCGGGTCGCCGAATTCGGCGAAGCCGATCTGGCGGTCCTCGCCGACGGCGACGTTTCCCTCGAGCTTGGGGCGGGCGATCTCGATGACCATGTCAGCAGCCTCGCATGTGACGGGCCGTTTACCAAAGGCTCACGGCTCAGGCGCCCAGCGGCCGCTGCAGTGTGCATCGATCCAGTCGGAGTATCGAGTGGTGAAGATGGTGGCGCTCTCGTCGGGCGCAAGGGTGTGATCGTCGATCAGCGCGCCGAAGTACGGCGCCTGGGCGTCCGTCACGACCCGGCGTCGATCACCAATGGCGGCAAGACCTATGCGGACGAAGTCGTCCATCCCGATTGCTTCTGGTCCGGCGATCTCCTTCACTCCGTTGGTGGGGCGCCCGACAGCCGCGTCGACCACTGCGGTGGCGACATCGTCGGCGGCGATAGGACGGAACAACGCGGGGGGCAACCTGACGATGTCCCCGTCGGTGGCGGAATCGGCTAAGCCAACGGCGAATTCGTAGAATGGAGTGGCCCGCACGATCGAATACGGCCGGCCCGACTCCTTGATCAGCCTTTCCTGAGCCGCTTTGGCGGTGTTGTAGCCGCTGTCCGGCATGATCTGCGCGCCCACCACTGACAGCGCGACGTGGTGTTTGACTCCCGCTTCCCGTTCGGCGGAGAGAAGATTGGTGGTCGCGGTGGTGAAGAAGTGCATCACAGGTTCGTCGTCGAACTCTGGTGAATCGGCGACATCGACAAGCACGTCCGCGCCGGCGACGGCGTCGGCGAGACCCTCACCCGTGAGCGAATCGACGCCCGATCGACGAGAGGCGGGGATCACGTCATGTCCCTGCGCGCTGAGCTTGGACGCTACTTTGGAGCCGATCAGCCCACGCCCGCCAATGACTACGATCTTCATGATGAACCCTTTCAGAGTTGCCTTTGGTTGGTGACTTCTTCCGCTTCAACCGTGTGGCTGGCTTGTTTCAGCCGACGTTGCCTGGACAGAACGGGATTCGGACCACGGGCCATCATCCGATGGGTTCACCCCGGCTGGCGACGGAGGGTTGCACACCGGGCCGGTCGCGGCACAGCGCCGCGATGTCGCAGGGCGCGGTTTGGCGTCCGGTAGGGGGGTTTGTTATCAGCAGCGCGGCGCACAGCGCGCCCAGGGCGAATAGTGCTGCGCTCACCTCTAACGCGTGGGCGAATCCGATGGCACTCGCCGTCCCGGCGCTGACCAGGCCAATTGCTCCGATCGACATCAGCGCGGCCAGCCGCGAGACGCCGTTGTTGATGGCCGACGCGAGGCCGCTGTGTTCGATCGGCACCGATGCCAGCGTCACGGTTGTCAGAGGTGTGATCGTCGCGACCAGCCCGATCGCCAGCACGGTTATCCCGGGGACCAGGTCGGTAATCGCGTGGAATCCATCGTGTTTCGGGCGGATCAGCATCAATCCGGTCCCGGCCAGGGCGGGGCCGGCGATGAGGAACGCGCGTGGCCCCACCCGCGCGGCAATGTGGCCGACATGACGCGCGAAGACGAACGACAGCACCGGGATCGGCAGCGTGGCCAGTCCGGCGGCGGTGGCTGAGTAGTGGGCGATTTCTTGGGTGTAGAGGGCGATGGCCAGCGACCCCAGCGTCAACGCACCATAGACAAAGGCCGTGACCAGGTTGGCGGCAGCGAAGTTGCGGAAGGTGAACAGCGGCAACGGAAGCATCGGGCACGTACTGCGATGCTGCCAGGCCACGAAGCCGGCCAGGGCGGCGATCCCCAGCACCGACGATGCGATGACCATCGGGCGTGTCCAGCCGTCCCGTTGCGATTCGATCAACGCATACACGCCGGCACCCAGCCCTAGCGCCGACAGGCCCACCCCGGCGGAATCTACACGGGCGCCTTCGACTCGCCCCGACAGCGGGCACAGCCAGAAGGTCAGCACATATCCGGCCGCCATGGGGATCGCTGACAACACGAAAATCCAACGCCAGCCAAGCAAATCGACGCACAGGCCGCCCAGCAGGGGACCCAACGCAAAGGCGGTTCCCGTCCATCCCGTCCAGACGCCGATGGCCGCGGACCGGTGTGCTTTGCCGAACACCGTGTTGATCAGTGCTAGCGAGCCCGGAACGAGAAACGCCGCACCCAGGCCCTGGATGAGGCGCGCGGTGATCAGCATCGCCGGCGCGGTGGCAGCCGCCGCCAGGATCGACCCGGCCCCGAACGTCAACAGCCCGAACCTCATCACCGGAACGCGGCCGAACAGATCCGATATGGATCCGCCCGGGAGAATCGCGGCCGCCATTGCCAACAGGTAGCCATCGACGATCCATTGCTGCAGCGCCAGGCCGCCGCCGAGGTCGTTCTCGATGGCCGGCAAAGCCAGGTTGATCACCGTGGAGTCGAGGAACGCGACCACTGACACCGCCACCGCGACCACCATCGCGCGGCTGGTCGGTGCCGCGTCCCGTAACGTCACCGCCCGGGCCGTCCGGTGGCCGACGATGACCGGTAACCTATCGCGGGCGTCGGGCCGGTGTCGTCGCAATCGCCGAGGATGGGGTAATCGCTCATGGGCACTGCCGGGCTTCGTCGGTGAAGTCTTTGCGGCAGGGTGCCGTCGTCACGCACACCGGGTGTTTTGGAGACGAAAATCTGTGTGCCGCGCCCGGATACGGCGACAGCATCGGTGTACCCGCCGATGTGATCGGCCGCTCCGGTACGAATCCGGCTAATCGCGGTCATCTCGAGATTCCTTTGTGGTGTGACATTTCTTCGGCGTGTGACGGCAATGTCTTTAGATGCCTTTCGTGATGGCCACGCCGTTGGGCTCGTGGCCCGCGACGACTTGCGCGAGGGCATGGCCGGCCTGACCCAGGCTGCAGGTACGCGGCGTCGGCATGCTCAACCGACCGGAATCGAGCAGCGCGGCCAGACGTTCGAGTCGCGCGCCGTCCGAGCGGACGTAAACCGCGGTCACGCCGATGTCGCGGGTCGATGCGGGTGGGCTCGGGGTGATGGTGGCCAGGCGGCCGCCGTCGGCAAGCACGGTCATCGCCGCAGCCGCACCCCCGGGGGCGGCGTTGGCGGCCGCGTTGATGGAGCCTTTCGCCAATGCCCTTGCGCGTTGTGGCCAGGTCGGATTGCGATAGTCGATCACTTCACGGGCGCCATTCGAGCGGAGTCGATCGGCGCTGCGGGGGCTGGCCGTGGCGATCACATCGACCCCGCGCAGGGCGGCCAGCTGAACAAGGAGCCCACCGGTGATTCCACCAGCGCCATGAACGAGCAACGTTTCTCCACCGTGCAGGTCCAGCGCCTCGCCCACCACCTGCTCGGCGGTCAACGCGGGGACGGGAAAGATCGCCGCAGTCGCCCACGACATCGCGTGCGGTTTGTGGGCCAGCGATCCCACGGGCGCGATCACATACGGCGCCCACGCGCCCTGGGCGCGCAGCGGCACCGGGTGGCACAGCACCTCATCGCCCACACCGAATCCGTTCGGGTGGGCGCCAACGGCCTTGATGACACCGGCAGCCTCGACGCCGAGCGCCATCGGTGGCGTCGCGCCAACGTCCCAACCGCCGGTGCGAATGATGTCGTCCCAGTTGCCAATCCCGGCACTGTAAACTTTGATGAGGGCCTCGTCAGCCGCCAATGGCCGCGCCTCGCCCACCTCGATGGTCTCGACTTCGCCGCCGAACGCGCGGACCCCAGCTATCACCATGGTCACAGCGCGACGACCGGCCGGGCGTAACTCATTGTGGTTCCTCTCGATATCGAGGTTTGACGGGTTCGATGGGCTTAAGCGCTCTTCTGCGCTCCTCGCGCCTCGGCCATCGGTAGGAAAGCGAGTTCGGACTCCTGGGCGACCAATAGATCCCAAACCTGATTGACCGTCGGGTGTGGCGCGACAGCATGGCGTAGGAGACTGACCGGGACCTTAGCGACGATGGCCAAGGTGGCTGCTTGAGCAAGCTCCGAGAATTCCGGGCCGACAAATGTCGCTCCGAGCAATGTGTTGGCCTCGGCGTCGATGATCAGCTTCGCCCATCCCTCGAAGCCCTCTCTGAATAGGGCCAGGAACGACAAGGTTCCCGGGTAGCGGGCAGTTCGAGTGCGTACCGCGAACCCGTCTGCTCGGGCCTGACTTTCCGTGCGCCCGACCCTAACGACTTGAGGCTCGGTGAAGATCACCTGCGCGAGGCTCCCCGCATCACGGGCCGCCAACTCGTCCGCCCTCAGTTCTCGTCCCGCGGCCCGGGCCATGATGATCTCGGCCGCGAGATGGCCATGGTAGGTGGAGATATGAGACAGCCGAGCACGCCCGGTGGTATCTCCCAAAGCGTAGAGCCACTCGCCTGTGACGCCGACCGCCTGCAGATGGTCGTTGACAGAAACGAACCCGCCGCGCGGTAGACCAAGGTTTTCCAGTCCGATGTCGTCGGTGTTGGTACGCCGTCCTGTCGCGAAGACGACCTCGTCGACCTCGATGGTCTCGCGGCCGAAAGTTGCGGTGACGGGCCCGCCCGCCACTGGGCGGGCTACGGCCGACAACCCCGTCTCAAAAAAAATCATGACGCCTCGGCTTCGCAGTGACTGCGCTACCAAGTCGCGGGCTTCAGGTTCGCAGCCGGGAAGCAGGGCGTTTCCCCGTACCAGAAGTGTTACCGCTGAACCCAAACCGTTCAGGATAGTCGCGGACTCCACGCCTACGGGGCCACCGCCGACCACCAGCGCGCGAGATGGAACTTCTGCCATGGTTGTTAAGTCCCGATTGGTCCACGGGTGCATGTCCGTCAAACCGGGTATCTCCGGCACGTTAGGCCGGGTGCCGGTGGCCAGTACGACCGCGTGGCGTGCCTCCAATACGGCGTCCGCGTGATCGGCACGCGCCACGCGCACTGTTCGTTCGCCGCTCAACCGGCCGAACCCATGAAACACTGCTACACCGGCTTGCCGCAGGGACGCCAGCCGGTCTTGATCTGAGAGATACTCGATGATCGCGTCGCGTTTCGCAAAGACAGCGGCGATATCCAATTCGTCGACCGAAATCGTCTCGCGCACACCGGGTACCGCTTTCGCGAGATTGAACACCTCGATCGGGCGTAGCAATGTTTTGCTCGGGTTGCAGCCCCAGTAATGACACTCCCCACCGACCAGACGATCCTCGACGAGTGCGACCGAAAAGCCCGCCGACGCAAGCTTCCGCACGGCGGCCATGCCGCCGACCCCGCCGCCCACGACGATCACGTCGAAGTCTTTGCCAGCCTTCATCTCCCGTCACTTCCGATGATCGGCGACACTGGGCGGCCGTAGCGCTGGCCGTCGGCGTGCTTCGAGTCCGCGAGTTGGATCCGGCGCCGCCGCTGTGTGTTGGCATTGGTGTGCGGCCACGATATTGGGCCGAGCACCGAGTAGGCCGCGGCCGCGCTTGCCGCGGAGAAGACACTGTAGCTGAGCGGTGCTTCCAGGCCGATGGATATGGCCATAGCGGTCCCAAATACCGTGAGTAGCAGGCAAGCCGCCGCGCCGACGAGTCGCGGCCACCAGCCGGCCAGAAGCAAGATTCCCAAGGTCGCTTCGGCGCCGGTCACGGCCCACACAACCAGCGTCAACAGCCATCCAGAAGCAAAGGGAACAAGCTGGTGGGTGTAGTCGGCGAAGGCACTCATGCTCCCCCAGCTCCCCTGCCCCAACGGCTGCCACCAGCCGAATCGGTCGGCCACAGCCGACAGAAACGCCGCGGCAAGCGACAAGCGTAATGCGGGCCGGACAACCCGAACAGCGCTTGGCGTGTGCATGGGGCTCCTACCGTTGAGTCGTTTATGGTCGAAGGCAATGCCTTTGATTGCTGTGGTGTCAAACCGTGTGAACACGTCGCCGGCGTGGCGGCTCTATTCGGTGGTGTCGTCGGTCGTGAGCGGGCCATCTCCGGTATCGACCAGGAAGACCGCGAGTAACTCAGCACGTTCGGTGGCACTGGCATTTTCACTCACCGTGTGATGCGCACCGGGGATCTCCCTCCACGTCTCACCGGCGTGATAGACACGTCCAGGCTCGCCTTCGACTTGGCTGCGGATCGCCCCAGAGATGACGTATGCCATGATGAACGCCGATTTCGCGTGGCGGTGAGGTGCGCTTTTAGCTCCGGGCGAATAGCTGACGACGACTGCTTCGATCGATTTGTCCGGGATATTGCTCGGATCGTTGAAAACCGTTCGGACAAAAGGCCTTTCAGGTGTGTTTGGTGGCACCGGATCGGCATGTGCCGGTGGAGCAAGCATCACGGCGACGGTAAGTGCGACGAGCGACGACTTCAATGCCATTTCTACCTGCCCTTCCTTTCCGCGGTGGGCTCTGTGGTCGCTCCTGCCCAGTCTTCAGCTACCCGAAGGATCGTCTTGCCGGGAATGCGTTTGTTGGAAGCGAACGCGGCGGCAGCCTCGGCGAGCGGCAATACGGCTCCAACGACCGGTTTGAGGCGTCCATCCCTGACTCGCGCGGCAAGGCCGGCGAGTTGGGCGCGGTCTGCTTCCACCAGGAAGAAAATTGCCCGCCCATCCTGTGGCAGAGTCTTCGGCGGCTCCGCGATGGTGACGAGCGTTCCACCGGCCCGCACCAGAGCCGCCGAGCGGGCGAGAATGTCTCCGCCGATCACGTCGAACACCACGTCGACTTCGCCGGCGTCCTCGAGGTTTTCGGTCTCCAGGTCGAGGAAGGTGTTCACGCCGAGCTCCGCCGCGCGGTCTCGATCTGCGGTCCGGCCGGTACCAATGACGCGCGCACCGAGCTCGCGGGCGAGCTGCACCGCGATCGTCCCTACCCCACCCACGGCGCCGTGGATCAGGACCGTTTGCCCGGCTGCGAGGCGGCCGTGGTCGAACAGTCCCTGCCAGGCGGCCAATCCAGATATCGGGAGGGCCGCGGCCACAGTATGGTCGATGTCCATCGGCAGCGGTGCGAGATTTCGCGCTTCCACGGCGACGTACTCGGCGAGCGAACCGTTGCGGGCCCAGTCGGCGAGCCCGAAAACCCGCTGGCCGACGCTCAAAAGCGTGGTGCCATAGCCCAACTCAACCACCACGCCCGACAACTCGTGGCCCGGGACGCTCGGCGTCCGGTCATGACCCGCGCGGTCGACCCAAGTGTGCGGCCAGTCAAGCTCTCCGCGTGTGAAACCGGCGGCGTGTACCCGCACGACAACATCGTTGTCGGCAGCCTGTGGGTAGGGCAGCTCCGTCAGCGATAGGCCGGCGACACCGGCGTCACGATCTGAAACTGTGATGGCTTGCATTACAGGTCCTTCCCGATGTGAGTTGTCGTAGGCTCAGCCGCGGGCTGAGGTTGCACGCTGACGAGTTCAAGGCCTAGGTCGCGGACCCGGTCGAGGAGCCCGTACAACTGCGACTGGTCGCGGATTTCACCTGTGAACCCGCTTTCGGTCGCACCGGACTCGAGGCGCATCCCTTCCAAGGCGGATCCCAGCCGCTCGGTGACGCGGCCTCGAATGCAGATCCGGTACCTTGTGGGCTGCACTTAAACCTCCGCTCGCCAGCTGCTGATTCAGCGTTCACCGACGGGGGGTGAGTCGTCATCACCCCGCGGGCCGATTCACCCGGGTGAGTGACTCCACGACGCTCGTCAGGAGTGGGAGGTGGCCATGAGGGTTGGATCGCTTGGTCATCGGGTCGCTTCGCGGATGTACACACCGATTTGGCGTAGTGATCGGGTGGCTTCGGGGATCATCGGTGCGGCGAATTGGAATACGTGTATTTGACCCGGCCATACTTGCACCTCGACCGGTACAGCGGCGGCGGCAAGTCGGTGAGCCGCCAGCTTTGCGTCGTGCAGCAACGCCTCGCAGCCCGACACATGTATCAACGTGGGTGGCAATCCGGGTTGGATGTGGTCGAGCGGCTCGTAGAGCGAGTCGGGATAACCGTTGGCGTCGCGGTGTGTCGCAGCGCGGGAGATCAAACCATGTAGGGCGGCGAACGCTCTGGGCGGAAACATCGCATCCGAGCCGATGCCCGGGTGGGCCGTTTTATGTCGCGTGGCCAGTTGCAGCAGCGGTGACATCGCCACCAGCGCGGCGGGCCGCTCACCGTACTCGAGCAGACGCTGGGCCAGCGCAAAGGCCAGATAGCCGCCGGCAGAATCACCGGCCAGCACGATCTGCTCGGGCGCATAGCCTTTTTGGCGCAACCACGTGTATCCGTCGTGACAATCGTCGATCGCATCACCGATCGAATGCTTGGGAAGCTTGCGGTAGGTGGGGACCAGTAGTGGGCTGTCGGCGAAACTGGAGAGCATGCTCGCTAGGCGCCCGTGTGAGTACGCGCCGCAGGTCAAGAACGCCCCGCCGTGCAGATAAAGCACAACTCGACGGCGACCGTCGGCTGGTAGCACACCGGCGGCGCGGATCAGCTGCGCGGTGCAGTGCCTGAGCTCGACGCCGATGCGCACCGTGCCGGGCGCCGGTGTCACGGCGCGGGCGCTGAAATCGACTACGCCCCAGGGCCACGGCGCCGATGGCAGGAAGCTGCCCAAGCTCAGCGCGGGCCGGATCGTCAGCCGGGCGCCGAGTAAGGCGATGCGCGCGGCCATGCTCGGACGGTCATGGATGACGTCCACGGCGGCTTCCGGGCGGAACGCGTGCCGTCGAGGTTTCCGCGCCCCAGGCGCTCTCGGACCTAAATGGGCTGAACCCGGCACGATGGCTGGCGTGCTCATGTCAGAACTTCCGCACCCGGCTCATCGAACCGGGTTAATGGCCGGCGCACATGCTCGGCACAGGCGCGCGACCTGCCGGTCAACGAAATTTGGTGAATCATTATGTTTTTGGCCCGCACCTCCGCATGACGGGCACTGCTGGCCGGTGGCGGCCGCTTGCCGGTCACGGCGTTCCCATACGGCCGCGCGTCCCCGCGCCATCGCATTGCGGCGCCGGTTGTCGGCACGGGCGATCAACCCCGCCGCGGCGAGGGATCCCGCGCATACCGCGACAGAGACGCCGAAGTCGGCTAGCTGACCATAAATCAGCCTGAGGGCTGCGTAATCCCCGGAAACCACAGCCATAAACAGGGTGGCAATCCGTAGTCGGCTCACGATGCCAGGCCCCCGGGCCCGATCGGGCGCATTGCGAAGATGCTGCGCAAATATCCGGTGGGACGTCCGCAGGTAGCGCACACCGGGTGGGTGCCGCACCGGGATGCCATCTCGCGTTTGTCTCCAACGTAAGTCGCCATCGCCCACTCGACGATATCCAGGCAGGTTTGGCAGAGCGTCTCGACAATGTCGCCGTCCGGGGTGAGTCCCAGCTGATCGCATCCGTCGACCGCGTGGATTTCGGCGACCGCCACCGCCGGCGCACCGCAGGTGAAGCCATTCGAGAGTCCCTGGGCACTACAGACCGGCTGCAGCGCATGAAGTTGATCCTCGATCGCCGGGACAGTGCCCACCGCGGTATCTCCTTTCCGATGCGCCCAACGCCGGGCGAAGGCGGCGGCCTCCCGGATCCGATCCAGCATCCGGGGTGTTCGCGCGGCGACCGAGCCGCCTTTGGTAGGCGATGGTTGAATTTGGCGAGGCTTCATCTGGTTTCTCCAACTTGTGGCAGTGGTCCGCGGTCGTCGGCCGCACGGTTGTCCACCGTCAAGCCAGCATTCATGGCCGCGGGATGAATGGTCATCACCCGGCAAACTGATTCACCCGGGCGATTCGGCCAGCGTTGTGGCCATTACGACCACCGAGGGAGATCTCGAACTTTGCTAGTGCTCGATGACGATCAGGGAAGAAGCGTCCGACGCCGCCCTGCCGCATCTACGGACCGCCAGTGTCGCCCATCTCTTTGCGACTGAAAATGATTGGGATGTCGATTTCCGAAGCAAATAGCGAAATATTCTGAAATATAACAGGATACAGCTGCGTGGAAGTGGTTCCCTGTGGGCGTCCGTGGACGACGCCGGCCGGCTGCTCGGCTAATGCGATTGGCGAGTGCGCGGGCGCGTCCTACTATTTGTGTGCGCAGCGTCCCACTGCGCGTCGATGCAGGTGACGCGGCGAAGCTCTATGACGAGCCAAAGCACTCCCGCGACCACACCGAGAACGGCGATGAGCACTGACGTGGGAAGCCATTCGTAATGTTCATACGCGGCTTCTGCCGCGGTGCTGATCATCCCAAACGTGCCTACGGTCAGCAGGACCAAGCCGGGCCAGAAGAAGTTGTCCTTCACGGCGATACCCGCGTGCGGTTGCGTAGTCCGGGAATGATCCGTCGGATCGTTATGCGTGTCTCCCATCACCACTCCCTTCGTCGGCCGACAACATTTCAAAATTCGTCGATGGGGGAGCCGCATCGCGGCATCTTTGCGCGCGGGCCGCCACGGTACATCCGTTCAAGCCTGGCGCTCGTCAGGCCGCGCAGGACCCGGCGCGCATGAGCAACTCCGGCAGCGTAATCGCCCCAATCGTTGTCACCAGCCATACCACCAGCGTCGTGGCCAGCCACGATGCCATGCCGTTAATGGTGAGTCCGCGCGTCGATATTGACGCGACGACCAACGCGACGATCGTCAACGCGAAGCCGGCGGCCCCAAGGAGCAGGGACGCGTACTCACGGGGCAATTTCAAGATCGCGAAGGACGACCCCCCCTGCAATGCGGCGAACGTCAGCACGCCCACGGCGAACCCCGGCAACGACAACGAAACTCCGGGAACAACCCACGCCGCAGCCAGCATGCCGATCCCCCACGATGCCAGGAACACGATCGCCCACCGCAGGATATGCCTCATGGCAAGGTGCCGGGGACGTCCGCGGTCCGATGTCGGCCGAGCGGCAACTGGCGCACCGACCCCACGCGGCGGCTAAGGCGTTTATCGAAGATCGTCATGGCGCTCCAACGTTGCAGTGGTTTCCAAGCCGGCTCAAGACAGCCCGGCGGAGGTGGCGAACCGAAGGGCGACGGGACCCATAGCTCAGTCCCCTTCCCGGATCACCTGGTACTCCGTGCATCCTGGCCGCCCCCAGGGTGAGCTGTCGTCACCCCGCCTCGTCAATCACCCGGGTGAGGACACCGAAGGCGGTGACGGTCGCATCGGACTGCGATGTGTCGACGCGAGGGCCCGACTGGTCTCAGGCGATGCCGTAGTCGCTTATCTTGCGGTAGATCGTCGCCCGCGACATTCCCAGGGCGCGAGCCGCCTCTTGCTTGTTGCCGCCGTTGTCTTGCAGGCTACGAACGATCGCATCCCGCTCGAGGGCTTCCATTTGGGTCAGCTTCCGCCGCGTGATGGAACGGCACTCCGGTGGCAACTTGTCGGCGCCGATAATGCCCGATCTTTGGCGGGCAACGGTTTCGGTCAAAACCCGCCGCAGCTGTGCGACGTTGCCCGGCCACGGCAGCCTGCTGAGTTGGCGCATAGCTTCGGGCGCCAGCTGAACATCGGCACCCCGGGTGATATCGCGCAGCAACAGCGGCACCAGATCCTTGAGGTCGTCAATCCTGTGTCGCAGCGCCGGCACTGTGACGGTGTGGGTAAACAGTGGGAGCAGCTGCTTGATCGGTGCCGAAGCAGGCGCGGAACTCTTGGTCGCCGCGATCCAGCCCCTGCCCGCGCGCGTGGCCAGCATCGAGGTGATCGATTCGACTGTGTCGTTATCGATTTCATCTACGTCGGCGAGCACCACCATGAAGTCCTCATCGCCGGACTCGGCCGCCAGCTCCGCGACAAGACGCGCCGCGCTGGGAAATGTCTCGGCGCGCAGCACCCGAACGGTGCGGCCCGGTTCCACGTACTGCCCCACCGCCTGGCCCAGCCGCGCCCGACCAGATCCTTTCTCTCCCTCGATCATCACCCAGTGTCGGTCGCTGCAGCACTGCCGCACCTGTTGGCAGCAGCGTAACCAGGCGCCGTCGCGACCGGCCAATCCGGGGATGATGTCAGCGCGCGCGGAGCGGGCGATGTTCGCGCTTTGCGAGCGTGTCTGGGAGGAAACGTCAACATGGAATACGGCATTGGTCCGGCCGGCGCGTATCGTGGAGCGGTCGGCGACAGTGATTTTGGCGATGTGCCCGCTTGGCAGAACAGCCAGCGTCGCGCCCGAGAGCGTGGAGCTGAGTAGATCCGAGGCGTGTTCGAGCAGCACGGTCTGATCGTTGCCGTGAAGTGTGCGACGCAGATAGGGGTTGATCAACACCACGTCCCCCCCCATCGCAACGACACCAGTCGACGACCGTCGCGCGTGCCGTAGGTAGGCCTCCAGCAGCGCCGTCTCGCCCTCATGGGCCACCGAGCGCATGCGATCCTCGATTTGGCGGCCGGCGCTGGTTGCCAACGCGAGCAACAGTGGATAGGACTCGTCGGCAGGGCAACTCAGGTTGACGGCGCCGATTACCCTGTGCGTGAGGGGATCTCGTATCGGCGACCCCGCACAGGAGAAACCGGTGAACATCGCGACGTAGTGCTCGCCACCACGGATGAACGCCGGCCGCCCGGTCTCCAGCGCGGTGCCAATCCCGTTGGTGCCAGCCACTTCTTCAGCCAAGCTATAGCCCGGGACGAGGCTCACCGTGTCCAACGCATTGAGGATGGACACCTCTGCGGCGGTCCGTTCAACCACCACCCCGTCCGTAGATGTCAGAATGACGCTGACCGCTTGGGCAGCCAGGTCGTCGGTGACGCGCTGCAGCACCGGCGCGGCCGCACGCGCCAACCGCGAGTCGGTATTGGGTTCCCGCACGTACGGGAGCTCGACCCGGTCGGGGTGCACGCGAAGGGTCTGCGACCGGCGCCAGGAGTCCAGGACACTGGGCTGCAGAAGGTCTTCCTCACCGGCTGAGTGCACCGGCCCAAGCGTCTCGACGGACAGAAACTGTTCGCTGTCGGCCTCCGCCTCCGAGGTGACCTCGCACAAGAACCGTTCCCTGAGGCGGCGAACATCGGTTTGGCTGTCGGCCCGCAAGCTCATGAATGCATGGACCTCGCTCCCGGACCGCACGGCCCAGCTGCCCCCAAGTGCCGGCGTCTCAGATTGAGACGCGCAACCCTGCTCAGATTGAGACGCTCAGTATACGCCCGCAGCGGTGTCATTGGTCATGTCAGCTAATGCACCAGACGGATCGGAAGGTGAGCTCGTGGAAGCAACCGCGCACATCGTCGAACGCAACGGCGGCTCTACTGCCAGCGATCCGGCGACGGCCACCACGGCACGAGCGGCAAGTTCAACGGGACAAGCACAACATGATCCGGCGAAAGGGGCGAGAATGACTACCTATCAGCTAACCGATCGCCTACACGACGGCCGTACCGTACGCGTCCAAACAGATCAGGTCGGGGCGACGGTGGCCTCTTGGCTGGCCGAGTTGGGCGCCTGCAGTCCATTGGTGGAATTGCTCAGCCGAGCGGTGCGCGATGGCGACTGGCCTGCAACGCATGAAATCGCGACCTACCTCGCTGTGGAAGTCCAGGTGGCCGCATGACATCGGGGTCCGAAATCTCCGCTGTTATTGCTCGCCTGTCAAAAAGACCACGTGGCTTCAGGCGCGGGCACCTATGCCGATTGCAACCCCTGCGGCGAATCGATGGTCGTAAGGAAGCAGTTTTCCGATGGCGTCCAGTCGCCGCAATCGACGGTCGCTTTGGACCCGCTGCCGACTCTGCGTCGGGGTGGTTCATGCGTGGAATTGGCGACACCGTCCCGTCTCAAAGGACGCTCCGATGACCATCAAGCCAACGGCTTCTGCCATGTATGTTCCCGTGAATCGTGCCCGCGCACCCAGGCCAGACAATGTGCGGGGTTCATCACAACAAATGGTCGAACGCGATCCCCAGCAAATCGGACGAAGGAAAACGCATACACTGGCTTTCAGCGCTAGCGGTGGCGAGAACTGTGGACGACACAATGGTGAGGTCTTCCGCCCGCCTTCTTCACAGCAGCGGGCGGGGCTTCGCGTGAACACGACCAGGCCGTCAGGGAAGGTGCACATCCCGCCGATCCGGGGGCGGGCACCCGAGCTGAAAGTGATCGGCGAGCTGGTTGATGCAGTGGCCCAGGGGCGCGGGGACGTACTGGTCATCGAAGGGCCGCCGGGCATTGGGAAGAGCCGCTTGTTGACCGAGGTCTTGGCGCGCGCCGAGGATGCCGGTGTTCGGACGTTATTCGGCGAGGCTTTCGCGTACCAGCAGACGGTTCCGTTTTTCTCGCTATTCATGGCCACCCTGCGCGCGGATCCCCCAGTCGGTGATGCCGAGGCGTTGCGCCGCTTGGGCACGTCTGCCGATCTGCGCTACTGGGTGGTGCACGATCTGGCCGACGCGATTCGTGCTGCGGCCGCGGAGACCCCGCTCGCGGTGCTGCTGGAGGACATCCATTGGGCCGATAACGCCACCCTGCTGGCACTGCGATCGCTCGCCACGGCGGGCCCGGATGTGCCTGTTCTATGGGTGTTGACCACCCGCACCGGGGCGGGCGGGCGGGCGGTGCAGGAAACGTTGTCGGTGCTGAATCGCGCGAACGCCAAATTCGTCCGATTGGGGGCCATGACGCCGGAGGCCGTCGCCGACATGGTCTGCGACGCGGTGCGGGCGAGGGCGGATGCGCCGCTTTTGCATCTGGCCGCCAAGGCGCACGGCAATCCGTTTTTGGTCACCGAGTTGGTTGGGGGGCTCGGCGAGGAGGGCCGGCTCAATCTCTCCGGCGGCCGCGCGTTGGTCACCGGAGACGGGTTGCCGCGGCGTCTGGGCGCAACGATGCACCAACGGCTGGAGCTGCTCTCCGGCGAGGCGTCGGAACTGGTGCGGATAGCCGCCGTACTGCCCGACCGGTTTTCGGCCGGCTTGCTTGCCGCCATGCTGGATCGGCCACCGGCGTCGTTGCTGTCGGCGCTCGAGGAGGCAGTGCGCGCGGACCTGCTCGTGGAAGATGGCGAGCGGCTGAGGTTTAGGCATGACCTGCTGCGTGAGGCCACTCAGCAGTCCTTACCCCAGTCACTGCGGCGAGCGATGGAGCGCCAATCGGCGTCGGTCATGTTGGGCATGGGAGCGGCCCCCGCCGAGGTGGCCACCCAGCTCGCGCGAAGCGCAGAGCCCGGGGACAGGGAGGCGATCGCCGCGCTGCGGGAGGCCGCTCAGTCGGTGGGCCGCGGCGATGCGGGTGCGGCCGCGGACTTGTGCAAGCGTGCACTGGAGCTGCTGCCCGCCGATGACGACGAGCACGGATCACTGGTTGCTGAAACGGTGGAGTTACTCAACCGGGCAAGCCGCTATGGCGAGGCGGAAGAAGTGGCCGTCGCGGCGCTCTCGGAGGCGGCCTCGCCCGAAGAAGAGGCGGAGATTCGCCTCCGGCTCCCGACGATCAAGACCCACAGTGCCCAGCGGCGGGTGGAGGAAAACCGCCAGGCGCTGCAGTTGGGCGGCATCAGCGAGGTCACCCGCGCGCGGCATCTGGCCTTGCTGGCGTACAACCTGCTCTACGACCAACGCGGTCAAGATCGCCGCGTAGCCGACGAGGCCGTCGCGGCCGCGGCGGCGACAGGAGACCTCGAGGCGAAGATCGTCGCCGACGTCACCGTCGCCTGTCTCGACTGTGCAGAAGGACATGCCCGCCGCGCCCTCCTCCGCGTCGAAGAGGCTTGCGCGCTCGCCCACGCGAGTGACCCGACCGCAGCGCATGACTTGCTGGCAGCGCACCACGCGAACCTCCTGGCGGTGGTCGGCCGGTTAGACGACGCTGCGACCCAGATCGAAAACGGAGTAGAAAAAGCCCGCCGGGAACGCAACGCTATGGCCCTTGATATATGGGTCAACATTGCCGGGTGGGTCCATCTCGCGGCGGGGCGGTTGTCCGCAGCCCGCTCCGAGGTTGAATCCCTGCCACACCAACAACGGACAAGCGCGACTGACCTCGAGACAATCCGCATGGCGCTGCTGGCCGAAGTGGCGGTGCATACCGATGACCGGGTCTTGCTGCAGCAAATGGTTAACGACGCCCGAGATGCCTATCCCACCGGCGCATCGATGGTTCGTCGGGCAGCGGCGCAGGTGCTCGCACTGGCGGCATGGCAGCGCGACGACGTCCACGACGCGATGCGCTGGCTCGGCGACATCGCGCTAATCAGTACGCCCCTCACGCCTGAGGTCTTAGATCTGCTGATCTTGGGTGCCCGGGTGGCGTCGGCCGCTGGCGATGCCGGCTTGCGCGCACGTGTCCTGCAGGATGCCCAGGCGCTGGAGCGTGAACAGCCACCGGTGCCGCTGTTCTCGGGGGTCGCCCGATATGCACGCGGGATACTCGAACGTGACGCCTCGGCATTGGTGGCTGCCGCGGAGTCGCTTCGTTCGTCGGCGCGGCCGCTGCTTTACGCAGGCGCCGCCGAGGACGCCGGCGTGGAGCTGAGTCGCGCAGAGCGCAACGCCGATGCGCTCGAGCACCTGAACGCGGCGTTCGACACCTACGTCAAGTGCGAAGCGATTGCCGATGCCCGCCGGGTCGGCCGCGCACTGCGCCGATTGGGCGTGGAGCGCCGCATCGTCATGCACCCGCGCGCAAAAACGGGCTGGGACAGCCTCACCGATTCCGAGCTCAAAATCGTCAACCTCATCGCACAGGGCGCGACCAACCGCTCCGTCGCCACGCAACTGCACCTGTCGCCCCACACGGTGAAGACCCACGTGCACAACGCCTTCGCCAAGCTCGGCATCGCGTCCCGCGCCCAATTGACCCAGCTCATCCGCGGCGCCGAATAGTCGACAGCAAAACCGCTGGACGCCGTGCACGGCCTACAATGACGTGCACTGCGACGGCAGTCCGGTAATTGAGCTCTAGACAGGACACCCGATGCGGCCTCCAACCGGCCTATTTGACGCCGGCGGCCAACGCCTGGTCACTCCGCCGATTCGAGGGCGGGCAGACGAGCTGAAAGCGATCGGCGCGCATATTGACGCGTTGGCCCAGGGGCGCGGGGGCGTGCTAGTCATCGAAGGGCCGCCCGGCATCGGGAAGAGTCGGTTGCTGACCGAGGTGTTAGTGCTGGCCGAGAAGTGCAAAGCACGCACCTTGTTCGGGGAGGCGTTCGAGTACCAGCAGACGGTGCCGTTCTTCTCGTTGTTCATGGCCACGCTCAACGCTGATCCCCCGGTGGGAGACGCCGAGGGGCTGCGCCAACTAGGTGGCTCGGCCGATCTGAGCTACTGGGTGGTGCACGATTTGGCCGACGCGATTCATGCCGCGGCTGTGCAGACCCCGCTGGCGATTCTCTTGGAGGACATTCACTGGGCCGATAACGGCACGCTGCTGGCGCTGCGGTCGCTGGCCACCGCGCGGCCGGATGCGGCGGTGTTGTGGGTGTTGACTGCCCGCACCGGGGCCGGCGGCTCGGCGGTGCAAGAGACGTTGGCGGTGCTGCAACGCGCTAACGCGACAATTCTGCGACTGGCTGCCATGACGCCGGATGCCGTCGCCGACATGGTCCAAGACGCCGTGCGGGCGACCGCGGATGAGTCTCTTTTGAATCTGGCCGTCAAGGCTCACGGAAACCCTTTTTTGGTCAGCGAGCTCGTGCAGGGTCTAGACGAGGAAGACCGACTGAACGTTAGCGGCGGACGCGCGGTGGCCACCGGAGATGCGCTGCCTCGACGTCTCGGCGTGGGTATGCAGCAGCGACTGGATCTGCTCTCCGATAGTGCTTCGGAGGTGGTGCGGGTGGCAGGTGTGCTGCCGGATCGGTTCTCGGCAGGCTTGCTGGCCGCGATGCTGGACCGGCCGCCGACGACGTTGCTATCGGCGCTGGAGGAGGCGGTCCGCGCGGATCTTTTCGTCGAAGACGGTGAGCAGTTGAGGTTTCGGCACGACTTGCTGCGTGAGGCGACCCGACAGTCGTTGCCACAGTCGTTGCGGCGGGCGATGGAGCGCCAGTCCGCGTCGGTCATGCTGAGTATCGGCGCGAGCCCGGCCGAGGTGGCCACCCAGCTAGCACGTAGCGCCGAACCAGGCGACCGGGAGGCGATCGAGGCGCTGCGTCAAGCCGCCCGATCGGTTGGCCGGAGCGACGCGAGCGCCGCCGCGGACCTGAGCAAGCAGGCACTGGAGCTGCTGCCAGCCGACGACGCTCAGCGCGGACCGCTGGTCGTCGAAACGGTGGAGTGGCTCAACCGGGCCGGCCGCCACGTCGAGGCCGAGCACTTGGCCGTCGCGGCGCTCTCAGAGGCCGTCTCGCCCGAAGTCGAGGCCGAAATCCGCCTTCGGCTCCCCGCTCACACCAAACACAGCACCCAGCGGCGGGCGGAGGAGAATCGCCGAGCCCTCGAGTTGAGCGACATCAGCGAGGTCACCCGGGCACGGCACCTGGCATGGCTGGCCTACAACCTCGTGTTGCAGGACAAAAAAGGGCAACAGCGCACCGCAGCAAGCGCAGCCGCCGCCTCAGCAGCAGCCACAGGTGATCTCGAGGCCACGATCATGGCCGAGATCACCCTCGCTTTGCTCGACGTTGGTGAGGGACATCGGGTCCGCGCCCTCGGCCGTTTCGAACAGCTTTGCTCGCGGGGCTACACGAATGATGCCGCCCTCGCGCATCACTACGCCGCCATGTACTACGCAATTCTGCTGGCAGTGTTCGGCCGGTTGGACGATGCGGCGGACCGGGTCGCCGACGGTGCGCGGCAGGCCCGCCGGGAAGGCAACGCGATGGTCCTCAATATGTGGACTGTCATCGGTGGGGTTTTCCACCTCGCTGCGGGCCGGTTGTCGGCCGCTCTCGACGCAGCTGACCCCCTCCCGCGCCCAGAGCCGACGGGCGTGAGCGAGCCGGACTTGCTACGCATCGTGATTGTGGCTTCGGTGGCGGTGCGCACGGATGATCGAAACATGTTGCAGCAGGTGGCCAATGACGCACATTTTGCCTACTCCACCGGCTCACCTGCAATCCGTCGCGGAGCGGCGTATGCGCTCGCGCTGGCGGCATGGCAACGCGACGACATCCATGAAGCGGTGCGCTGGCTCGGCGGCGACATCGCCTTACTCGGAACACCCCTGCAGGTCTACGCCTTGGATCGGCTGATCTTGAGCGCGCAAGTGGCTTCGGTCGCTGCTGATGCCGGATTGCGCGCACGGGTCCTGCAGGCCATCGAAATGCTGGAGTGCGAGCAGCCTGCCGCGCCGCTGTTCGCGGGAGTGGCCGGGTATGCCCGCGGGATACTCGAACGTGATGCCCAGGCATTGGTGGCTGCAGCGAAGTCGCTTCGCTCGTTGGCGCGGCCGCTGCTTTACGCAAGCGCCGCCGAAGACGCCGGCGCCGAGCTGAGTCGCGCACAGCGCAACGTCGAGGCGCTCGACCAGCTGAATGCGGCATTCGACACCTACATCGAGTGCGGCGCCACCGCCGATGCCCGCCGGGTCGGCCGCACGTTGCGTCGCTTGGGCGTGGAACGGCGCATCGTCACGCACCCACGGGCAAAGACTGGCTGGGACAGCCTGACCGACGCCGAACTCAAGGTCATCAACCTGATCGCAGATGGCGCGACCAATCGCGACGTCGCCACCGAGCTGCACGTGTCTCCGCACACCGTGAAAACTCACGTACACAACGCTTTCGCCAAGTTGGGCATTACTTCGCGCGCCCAGTTGGCCCAGCTCATGCGCGGCTCTAATTGACGGACTCGTTTAATTCGGGGCCGTTTAGTACTGCATCCATCCGGCCGTAAACATCACCCTCTGGGTGATGGTTTTGCGCTGTACGCACGGCGACCGTGGTAGTCGACAACCAATCACCCCCTCAGCCGAGCGAAGTTCGAGGCGCAGCTATACGACCGCCCTGCGAGCGCACAAAGGGAAGGATCGAACAAATGCCAAACGGAGCCTACGGGATGCTGGCAATGCGGCCGGCGATGTTCTGGTACGCCGGACACGCGGAGGCGTCGCGATGATCGCCCGCTGGCGCTGCCCGATCGACGAATTAGCATGCCACTGCATCGATACCGATGCGCGGGTACGGCGTCTAGGCATTGACGGACTTCCACACACGATCCGACGATTACGGGGTAAGTCCCCTGGGGTGGTGGGGTTTCGGAATCGGGGTGTGACGGTGCCGGGCCTTTGCCGGGTGTGTCGTTGCC
>NZ_MVIJ01000044.1 GCF_002086735.1 Mycobacterium scrofulaceum
CCGCCGGACCGCCGGCCGTCCCCATCCCGCACATCCCCCTGCCCGGCATCCCCCATCTGTAGCGGGTAGTGGCACCGAGGCGTTATTCTCGTTTTTCGCAACGCATTTCGTCATCTATGGGACTCCGCAACCAGGCGAGGCGGCCGTGCCGCCGAGCCACGCTGCGCGGCCGCACCCCAGGGCAACATCAGTGACGCTTGGCCGTTGGGGTAGTGACTTTCGGCCCGAGCAAAGGACCTCGCTCAGTGCCCAGAGTTAACCCATGCCAACTGCTGCTCAACTCGGTTTGAACCGTGCCGGACTAAGGGGGCCGTCGTGTTCCGCGCAGATCTGATCCGCCGACCGTTGGTCGGGGCAATCGGTGCGGGCGCCGTGGCCGGCACCCTCGTGTGCGCCACCGCGGGGACCGCCGCGGCCGACCCCCCGCCCCGGCCGCCCAACTGCACGGCCGCCGACGTCGCCGGTGTCGCGGCCGGTGTGGCCGCGGCGCTGTCGACCTACCTCTACACCCACCCGGACTTGAACGGCTTCTACACCGGCCTTCAGGACCAGCCCAAAGACCAGATCCGTGAGGATGTGCAGCAGTACTTCAACGCCAACCCGCAGGAGCAAGCCGACCTCGAGAACATCCGTCAGCCGCTGGCGGACATCAGGCAACGTTGCCAGTGGACACCGCTTGTCGGGCAGCCCGGTGCCACCCCAGACTGATGGGGAACGCCCGTGTGCCAACGCACGGCCTGGGTTAAGGAGATCCCGATGAAGGCGTGGGCACGGTCCCGGACCGCAGGAGGAATAGCCATACTGGCCCTCGTCGCGATTCCGGAGACGTATGCCGTCGTGCAGCCCTCCGGGGCGGCCAACGCGGACGTCTGCGCCAGCGTCGGCAGGCGTGTTTCGGTGAGCGGGTGCACCAACGTCGCCGATACGATCAACGCCAACGTCGCACCGCCGGACGCGTATGCGCCGCTGCCGCAGGACTTTCCGCCCCCACCGCCACCGGTCAACGTGTGCGTGGGAGGCGGGCGGCGAGTCCATGTCAGTGGGTGCTTCTGAACTGGCGTTCCGAGCCGGCGGTGGTATCGCCGGTCATCGGCTAGCAGTGCTCCCGCCTCGTCGCGGCCGGTGCGCCTTGAGCACGTCGGCGTTCGCCAGCGTTTGCGCCTGAGCGGCCAGTGTCGATGCCCTGTTGGCATAGGCCATTGCTTCGGCCTCGTTCGTCGGTTGCCTGCCGTGCGCCGCAGCCAGATACCGCTTGGCCTCTTCGGCGCGGGCCGCGGCCTCGGCGCCGATGCTCTGGCGATGCCGGGCGACATAGTCCGAGACCTGGCGCGTCCGCGCGTCCGCGGTCGCCAACGCCTGCGCCGGCGACTGCCACTCGATGTTGGCCTGCCCGCCGCGGGTGTCGATCCGCCGCCGGCGCGCGCGATAGAGCAGGAGAAACACCAGGACCACGACGACGACCACGATGACCACGACGAGGCCGCCCACGATCGGCAACCAGATCGGCTTCGACGAGCTCACCGACACGTCCAACCCGTCGGCCGCGGCGACCGCGGCGCCGCTCCAGTCCTTGGCATCCACCGCAGGTTCAATTCGCTTGCTCCGCAGAGTGTCCAGCTCGGCCAGGGTCAGGCCGGGCACCTGCGGCGGCACCGCGAACGCGTACGTCTTCGTGTTCGTGGCCACGGCCAGCAGCACGTCGCGGCCGCCCAATCCGCTGGCGTTACGCGTCCGGTCGGCCCAGTTCTCCGGTTTGAACCTGGAGAAGTTGTCGACGTAGACCACCCATAACTGGATGTGCCGATCGCGGTAGAGCCGGTCGATTGCCGAGCTGACCGCCGCCCGACCGGGGTCCGTCAACACGCCGCCGCTGTCGGTGATGTGATCCGTGAGCTTCAACGGTTGCTGCGCCCCAGCGGGCGCCGCCAGCAGTAAGGCCGCTGTGAGGATCGTCAGGACCGCACCGAACAGGCGACTACCGCGCATACGGGTAATTTAGCCGTCGGCTCACGATGTGGCGGACACTGCCGCCCGCGGAAACGCGCGGGCCGGGGCGCCACCCGCGGCTACGCCTGTTCCGCCACGCCGTCGAGATAGAACCACCGGCCGGCGCGGCGCTCGAAGCGGCTTCGCTCGTGCAGGCTGCCGGCGCGGCCCACGGACTCGAACCGGGCAATGAATTCCACCTCCCCGCCGTCGTCTTCCGGACCACCCGCGACGGTGTCAAGCACGCTCAGACCGGTCCAGGTGATGTGCGGATCGACCGTCACGTCGGACGGCCGCGTGCGCGGGTGCCAGGTGCGGAACAGGTAGTCAGCGTCACCCTGGGCGAACGCCGAGTACCTCGATCGCATCAATTCCTCGGCCGTGCCGGCCTGCACCTCGCCCTCGTGAAGCGGCCGGCAGCAGGCGCGATAGTCATCGTCACCGCCGCAGGGACACGGTTCCTTCATGCTCAGAGCCTGACAGACCGTTGCGGCGGCGCGGCGCTCGCGGCGTACCGCCACCGGAGTGGCACGTGAACCGGGAACCAACCGTCGAAAATGTCGCTCGGCGACGGGCCATAGGGCTTGGGATACCACGCTTTGGGGACCTCACCGCTGTTCCAGTCGAACCAGAAGAACGGGATCTTGGCGAGCCACACTTCGAAGAACACGCCCAGCAGGTCGCGGGCCAAGTGCGACGCCGGACACCGGTGCGGCCCTCCCCCGAAGCTCCAATTCCGCTGTGGTCCATCAAGTTTGATGTCATGACCGGACATATCGTCAGCCTCGTCGCGGTGAACGAATCCGACGCACAACTCGACAGGCGCCCCGGCCGGGACCGTCGTTTCGCCGATCGTCACGCTGCGGCTCGTGATTCGGGACACGGTCTTCGCCCCGCCATCCAGCCGCAGCAGCTCTTCGATGAACCTGCGTTGCCGGTCAGGGTTTTCACGTAACTCGCGCTGCAGCACCGGCTTTCGCGCCAGTACTGCCAACCCGGCCTTGATAGCGAACGACGCGAAGATGAAGCCGCGACCCACCGAGGCCATCAGTCCCAGCACCTCTTCGTCGGTCAGGGGTTCGTCGGCGAGGAGGCTGATCACATCGGGACCGCCCTGCGGGGCCCGGCGGATGGCCGCCACCAGGTCGGTGTTGACCGCGTCGGGAGCGACGTCCGTCGGCAGCCCGCAAACCGTGACGAAGGCTGCGCGCCAAACGACCTCGGCGACCCCCGCACCGTCGCAGCCGTCCAGTTGCGTCGCTACGGCGTCGACGCATGTTTCGACGATCGCGCGCACGGGCTGCAGCATGTCCCGCGAATTGCCGGGAGTGAACAACTGCTCGACCATGATTTTCCGGTACGGACCGAATGGCGGATTGCCCGGCATCAGCTCGCCTTGGCGGCTGGCGAAGAGCTCGCCATCGCGGATGGCAGCGAGGACGTCGTCGCGCCGCCACAACACGTACGTGCCGTCGGGCTGCCGCAGCACTCTGCGACCGGCCCGTTCCGCGGCGGCCAGCCACTCCCGGAAACCCGTGGCCGCTTCCTCGTCGGAGCGCATGACTTCCAGCGCGGCGTCGCTAACCGGCTCGGTCACCGCGCACCACCGACTTTCACGTTCGGCGGTCGCTGGGAAACTACGTCTTACCGGCGCCGCCTGGGACTTTGACGCCGAAGTCTATCCCCGAGGTCGGCGAGATGTCGCCGCAACGGTCGCCGGTTTGCGGCGGCTAGGTGTGGACCTTCCAGCCCGCCAGGGGGGTGGGCGCCGCCGGAGCGTTGGGGTCGTTGAACTCGATGTACACGTCACCCTGGTTGACACTGCTGTCGTAGGCGATGTATCCGTGGGCGGTTTGGCCGTTGGTGACGCTGCCCGAACGCAGGGGCGGCGTCTTGTTGATCTTCTGGTAGTCAGCGGTGGATGAGCCGCCTTGCACGTCCCGGTAGGGGTCTTGCCTCCACGGGGAGGACGCGGCGGTCAGAGTGGTCGCGCTGTAGCTGAATGGTGCATCCGACTTGCCGACGATGGTGAGCTCGACGACGTTGCATCCCCCGCCGGTCAGGCCGCAGCCCGACGAGACCCAGGTCGCGTTGTTGAGCGTGACGTCGGCGGTCGCGGTGCTGTATTCCGTGACGTGGATGGTGGTGCCGGATTTTCCGGTCGGGAACGGCGACTGTTGGGGTGTCGGGTCCGCGGCGGCGAGCGGCGCCGTCGCACAAGCTGTTATCACAACCAACGTCACGACCGCTGCGCTCACCGGAGTCGATATGGCCACCAGCAGACGATAACGCGGATTGTGCTCGTGGTAACCCGGTATGCGACTGCGGGGATCGGTGGCCCCATCGGTGAAGGGCTGCGGGGGCCGGTCCGCGACCAACTGGTCAACAGTCGTCCGCCGGCGTTCAGATAGCACCGATCGCACGGAGGCGCGCGATTCCGGCCGGTTCGTAGCCGGCCAGGGCGGCGAGTAACTCCTCCGTGTGCTGCCCGACGTGCGGCGCGGCCGGCGGTGCAAAGTCTTCGTCGGGTTTGGTCTTGATGCACGTTCCGATGAATCGCTGCGAGGTTCCCTCCGGCTGAGCCTGTTCGTAGACCAGCCGGCGAGCCTTCATGTGGTCGTCCTCGAACAGGTCTGCTCCCAAAAAAGCCGGCGCCCCTGCGATGTCGGTCGCAATGAAGAAGTCAGTCCATTCCCTGCGGGTGCGGCTTTTGAATATTGTCGTCAACTCCTCGCGCAGCCGGGCCTCTGCCTCGAGATCCTCCCCCGGCTTCCGGCGACCTGGTTCGTAGAGATCCATCCTGTCGAGTGACTCGCAGAATCTGCGCCAGAACTTGTCTTCCAGGGCGTTGAACACCACGTAGTTGCCGTCGCCCGTTTCGTAGTACTGGTAGCGAAGCGAAGCACGAATTCCCTCGCCGTAGCCCGGCTGACCGTTCGCGAGCGCCGTGAGGTGCTGAAAGTTCCAGTTGATCGCCGCATCGACCTGCGCCACTTCGACGTACTGCGGTTTGCCGTCGCGGCGGGCGGCATGAAGCGCGGCGAGTACGCCCATCGCCGCGTACAGCGGTCCCGCCAGAACACCCGTCGTCCCTGTGGACGCCCCCGAAAGGCGTGGTGTTCCATCCGCTTCGATGATCGGCGGACTCAAGCCGGCGAAACAGTCGAAGGACAGCCCGTGCGTGGGCAATCGGGTGTAGGGCCCATAGCTGCCCATGCCATTGAGCGCGCAATAGACAACCGTCGGGTTGACTGCGACGATGTCGTCGTAGCTGAAGCCGAGCCGGTCCGCGGTTCCGTAACGTAAACCGTCGACGACTACCGCCGATTTCGCGGCCAAGCGGCGAAACGCCTCTTGACCATCACCCGTTTTCAGGTTTATCGCCACACTCTTCTTGCCGCGGTTCCAGTGCGAGTCCTGCAGCCCGCCGCCGGAAACCGCCGAACCGCGGAACCCGGCGCCGCCGGGCGGCTCCACTTTGATCACCTCTGCGCCGAGGTCCGCCAGATGCCCGCCCAGCGCATCCGCGGAGAACAGCGACACCTCGAGGACCCGGACGTCCCGGAGAAGTTCCATAATGCCGACCCTTCCAACCGCAAGTCCCCGACGTGGACCCACGCCGCGTCATCCAAGGCGCGGCGCCCCGCTACATCATGGTGATCGACTTCAGCTCGGTGTATTCCTCGAAACCCCAGCGCCCCTGCTCGCGGCCGAGTCCACTCTGTTTGAAGCCGCCGAACGGCCCACCGCCGTTGAACATGCCGCGCGCCGGCAGTGACCAGCCGGGACCCTGCCCGCCACCCGGATTGACCCCTAGATCGACACCGGGCGCGACAGTCTGCACCATGATGGTGCCGGTCCGGACCTGCCGGGCGACGTTGAATCCCCTTGCGGCGTTACGGGTCATCACCAAACCCGCCAGCCCGTAGATGGAGTCGTTCGCGATGCGAATGGCTTCGTCCTCGGAGCGATAGGTCATCACGGCCAGTACGGGGCCAAACACCTCGTCCTGGCACAAGCGCATACCGCTGTGGCAGTCGACGAATGCCGTCGGCTCGTAGTAGAAGCCGCGTTCGAGATGTTCGGGACGTTTGCCGCCGACCACCAGCCGCGCGCCTTGCTCGAGGCCCGACTGAACGAACGACTCGACGCGCTGGCGCTGCTGATCCCTGATCAGCGGACCGACGACGGTGGCGGGATCACGCGGGTCCCCGACCGTGATCGTGGGAGCCATGGCCTTGAGGCCTTCGACATACGCGTCGAGCAGGTGCTCGGGCAGCAGAAGTCGCGACGTGACGGTGCATGCCTGTCCGGCATGCATCAGCACTTGCCCGAAACCGATTCCCGCAACATCACTTTCCGTGACATCGTCAAGGACGATGTGCGCGCTCTTGCCGCCGAGTTCCAGCTGTGCGCGCTTCATCGTTGCCGCCGATACTTCGCGGATGCGCCGACCCGTCGCCGTCGAACCGGTGAACCCGATCATGTCGACGCCCCGGTGCGTACACAGCTCCTCCCCCACGTCGGCACCGCCCACAACGACGTTGAACACGCCGGGCGGCAGGCCCGCCTCCTCACCAACCTTGGCCAGCTCCAAGGCGTTCATCGGGGTCCACGGGTGGGGCTTGAGCACCACGGTGCAGCCGACGGCCAAGGCGGACAGGCACTTCTGAATGTTGATCGAGAACGGAAAGTTGAACGGCGTGATGACGCCGACCACCCCGACCGGTTCGCGGACCACCGTCACGCCGCCCAGGCCGGTCGGCGAAACCGTGGGCCCGCCCGGCGTTTCCACCCACGTCACATCGTGTTCGACGAACTCACCGTAGTAGTGCGCGGCCTCGATGGCGCCGCCAACCTGAATCAGGTCGGTGATGAAGCCGGTCGAACCGATCTCCGCGACGACCAGCTCACGCAGTTCCGCTTTGCGCTCGTCGAGGATCTGAGCGAGCCGCTTGATGATCTTCGCCCGTTCCCGGACGGACATCCACGGCCACGGCCCGTCGTCGAACGCCCGCCGGGCAGCCTCGATCGCCATGGCCGCCTGTTTCGGTCCACCATTGACGACGCGGCCGATCAACTCCTCATTGGACGGATCGATGACATCGATGGTGCCGACGGCGTTGTCGCTCAACCACCGACCGTCGATGAAGCTCTGATACTCCCGCATCAAGCGAATCCGTCAGCCACTGAAGCCATTGCTAGGTCAGCGTCGGGTATGGCGCGGGCTCAAAGTCGAAAACCCGGCGGGCATTACCCTGCAGCACTTTGTACTTGTCGAGGTCGGACCGGCCGTCGAGTGCCTTATGGGCGGCCTGAAGGGAGTTGGGCCATAGGCTGTCGGTGTGCGGGTAATCCGTTTCGATCATCACATTCTCGACGCCGATGAAGTCGAGATTCGCCGCCCCGAAGTCGTCCTCGATGAAGCAGCCGTACATGTGGTCGCGGAACAGCTGGCGCGGAGACTCCGGGAAGATGTCGGGATCGGTGGGCACCGGGGTCAAGCGCATCGTGGCCGGGTCAACCGCCCAGTTGTTGGCGCGCAGGTATTGGTAGTCGGCGGCGACATGTTCAGCGCGCTCGATGAGGTAAGGAATCCAGCCGATGCCGCCCTCGGCAAGCACGATCTTCAGATCGGGGTACTTCTGCAGCTTGCCCGAGAACAGCCAGTCGGTGGTTGAGTTCGCCAGGTTGAGGTTGATGTTGACCGCCTGAACGCCAAACGGTGCGTCAGGTGCTGTGGTGGGGCTAACCGAGGACGATCCGATGTGTGTGCACAGCGGCATTTTCGTCTCGTTCACCACCGCGAAGAAATCGTCCCACTCCCCCGAGTGGATGGACGGAAACCCTAATGGATGCAGGTTCTCCGAGAAGGCGATGGCTTTGGCGCCCTTGCCGGCGCACCGCAGGGTCTCCTCGACGGCCAGTCGGGTATCCCACAGTGGGATGATCACCATCGGGATGTAGCGACCGGGTGCCGCCGCACACCACTCGTCGATGACGAAGTCGTTGTAGGCCCGCACGCACTTCAGACCCAGGTCGCGGTCACCGAGGTGGGCGAACATCTGACCACAGAACCGGGGGAAGAAGGGAAAGTTCAAACCCGCGATCACATGATCCTCGTCCATGTCGGGGATGCGGGCCACCGGATCGAAATAGGCACGCGGCATCTCGTCGTAATTCACTGGCAGCGGGGAATACTCGGCAGGCCGTTGGTGAGCCGCAACCAAGATGCCCAACACCGACGCGCGCGCTTGGTCGTAGACCCATGTATCGACGCCGTCGATGCGCTCGACGTGTGGGACTCGATCGCGATCGGCGGCCGATGCGCGGTCGACCCATAGGTTCGGTGGCTCGATGATGTGGTCATCGACGGAGATCATCCATTGCAGATCTTGCTTGTCCACGGGTTCCTCCCTGATTTCGCTATGACGTTGGCTGCGAGACGTTATCGGCGGTCGTTTGCCGCACCTCACCGGCCGACGCGGGCACCCGGCGCGAAGACGATGGGCAGCGCGCGGTAACCCCGGGTCACCGAGTTCCCGTGAAAATCGACCTTCGCCCCGGGGGGGATGGCGTAGTCGGGTATTCGCTTCAGTGTCTGTTCGACGCCAACCCGAAACTCGAGCCGGGCGAGATTGGAACCCAGACAGCGATGCACGCCGGCGCCAAAGCCGAGGTGACGATTTGTCTGTCGATCGAGAATGCACTTGTCGGGTTCGTCGAACTCGCGCGCATCGCGGTTGGCGGCCGCATAGTTCACGACGACGGTCTCGCCGGGACAGAACTTCTGGCCGCTCAGCTCAACCTCCTCCGCGACCGAGCGATGCAGTCCGTGGACCGAGCCGGCGAACCGGATGAATTCCTCTATCGCCGTGGGCATCAACTCGGCATCGCGCACGAGTAGGTCGCGCTCCGAAGCATGGGTGCCCAGATAGAAGAAGGCGAACGACATTGCACTAGACGTGGTCTCGAGCCCCGCTTGCACCAGCAGCATCACATTCGCGACGACGTCGTCGAAGCTCAACTTCTCACCGTCGATCTCGGCGGCGAGCAGGACATCGATCAGGTCGTCGCGCGGCGGTTCACCACGACGCTTGTCGATCTCCTCACGCACTCGGAGATAGAGATTCGTCATCGAACCGTTTCGGACTTCTTCGCTCTCACCATTGATCGCGAGGTCCGCTGTCTCGATGTAGAGCGGAACGTCCTCAACGGGCATACCGAGTACGTACCGGAAGAACACGATCCCTGGTTGCTGCCATGCAACGTCTGCGAGGTCGCCGCGGCCCAATTCGATGAAGTTGTCGATCAACCCATCGGTGACGGAGCGCACCTGGGGCTCCAGCTCCTTCATCCGGCCCGGAGAAAAATATGGGTTGAGAACCTTGCGGAGCTGTTGCTGCCGTGGGGGATCCAAGGTGATCACGATGTCGCCGAACGACATCGGGTTGCCCTCGAGTCCCATGGGCTTGCTGGAGAAGCTGCGCCAATCCCGCAAGATTTCGTAGCAGTCGTCGTAGCGGGTGGCGATCCATGCACCGCCTGGCGTAGGGCCCAGGAATGGCACGTCCTGGTGACTGAACGGTCCGTTGTCCCGCATCACCGAGTAGACCTCGTAGAGGAACTCCTGGTCGTTGAAATCTTCATGACGCAGATCGAGGTTCCGGGCGTGTTCCTCCGGTGACTTGCTCACCATGGGCAGTCCTTTCCGCCCCCGAACGCGGGCACGCCGACACCGAGACACCGCCAGCGGTCAACCCGGCCGGACAGCCCCCAACGAGGGTCCGCCCACCTTCCGGCTACGCCGCAATCGTGCCACCGTCCATGTGCCATCTGCGCCGGCCCTCGGATTCCTCGCACACACCGAAATTCGCTTTGGCAGCACAGTAAGTCGTCGACCACGCAGAGTCAAGTCGCACTCGATAACTAGCTGAGGGCGCTAGCCGCCAGCGCGCCGCAGGGCGCGCGCACAACAGCGATGAGCCGGCGAAGGCCCGGGTGACATGGGGCGGCACGCATGCGAGCTTCCCCGCAGCCGAGGGGCGCTCGCTACAGTATGGGTGATGACCACAGGCGCGCGACGGCGAGTTCGCGACAAGGACGGCAAACAACGAGCCCTCCTTGAAGCGGCTGCCGAGGTCTTTGCCGAAGCGGGATACGCGGCCGCGGCGACCAAGGAGATCGCCCGTCGCGCCGACTGCTCGGAGGCAATGCTGTTCCACTACTTCGGGGACAAGCGGGGCATCTTCGAGCAAGTCGTTTCCCGGCAGATCGCGGACCTCGTCAGCGAGGCCGAAGAGCAAGTCGTGGCCGCCCTCCCCGCGCGCTTCGAGGACTACATCGAGCAGCTTTTCTTTGCGAGGCTACGGATCGACGACCGCGAGAGCGGCGTTCCCGGCTGGGACATTTCCGGTCGAGCGTTATCCGATCCGGACTTCTCGCTGCGCGTGCTGCAACCCAATCACGCACGCCGTACGGCCGTTATCGCCCAAGGCGTTCGCCACTACCAAGCCGCGAGGCAGATCCGGGCCGACGTCGACGCCGACCTGTTCGCCGAACTTCTCGCCAATTTCATCATTTTCACGACGAGCCTCGGGCCGCGCTGGTTCGGCACGGGCGAGGCAGACATCCGCGCGCAGATCGAACTGGGCTCGCAGATCCTGGCCAAAGGCGTCAGCACGTCAACGACAAAACCGCCCGCCAAACGTGGCGGACGGGTCCAGCGAGCTCCAGAGGCGCGCCCGGCCGACTGAGAGATCCGACGAACTCCACCGCGGCCGCAGTTATCGAGTCACACTTGACACCTGAGCTTTCCCGTCGCTAGCGTCGTTGCCAGCCAGGCCGCAGCCATGCGGATGCAGAGCACCCTGCTCGATCGGCGCGAGCGTGAGGACAGGACGTGGCGTGTGTGCACTCATCGGCCCGAGTAATCCACTGCCGAAGGCAGTGACGCGGAAAGCCGCAAGGCGATGAACGCGCTGGGCGGGGTGCGTGTCATCGAGTGGGCGACGGAAATTTCCGGACCGTACTGCACCAAGTTGTTCGCCGACCTCGGAGCTGAGGTAATCAAGGTCGAAGCACCGGACGGGGATCCGTTCCGCCGCAGAATGTTTGGTGATCGAAGCGACGCCGGCGCGCTGTTCAAATTCTTGAACGCCGGCAAACGTTCGGTCATCGGCGCTTCGCTGGCCGACCTGGAGACTCTGATCGCTTCCGCCGATGTGTTCGTCGATTCACTCGGCCCCGGGGCGCTCGACCGCGAGGCCCTCCTGCGCCGTGCGCCACACCTGGTGATCGTGGCGTTGACTCCGTACGGGTTGACCGGACCGTACCGGGACCGACCCTCGACGGAGTTCACGATCCAGGCCGAGAGCGGCACCCTGGCGTTGCGGGGCCGCCCGGACCAACCGCCCATTCAGGCGGGTGGCCGAGTCTTCGAATGGGTCATGGCCAGCTATGCCGCCGTCGGGGCGCTTGCGGCCCTGCGTCGGGCTCAACTCGGCGGACCAGGCGAGATCATCGACTGCTCGTTGCTGGAGACCTGCCACCTCAGCGCCGGCGGATTCGCTGACCTCTATTGCGAGTTGGCCGGTCGTCCCCCGTTGACCGTGCCGGCCCGACAGGTCGAAATCCCGTCGATCGAACCGACCGCAGACGGATGGGTGGGCTTCAACACCAATACCCGCCAACAATTCGAGTCGTTCCTGGCCATGATCGGCCGACTGGACCTGCTCGACGACGATCCGGCATGGGCACTCGCCACGACGCGCTGGGAACGCCGAGACGAGTGGAATCAGATTGTGCGGGAATGGACGACGAGACGTTCCACGGACGAGATCGTCGCGCTGGCCTCCGACCTGCGGATCCCCGTCTCACCGGTCAACAATGGCCAGACCGTGTTGGACCACCCGCAGTTCGCGGCGCGCGGTGTGTGGGGCACGTATGCCGACGGCAGCTTCATCCACCCGCTGGCGCCCTACCAGATCGATGGCCGACGACCCGCCCCGACCGCCGGCGCTCCACCGCTCGGCGAAATGGCAGAAGTACCCGCCCACAGCAGGATTGCGAGCGCCGCCGACCGTCCACCGGGGCTTCCGCTGGACGGCGTACGGATTCTCGACGCGACAGCCTGGTGGGCGGGCCCCTCCTCCACCCACATTCTCGCCGCACTGGGCGCCGAGGTCATTCACCTGGAATCGACCGCCCACCCCGACGGCGCACGGATGGCCGCCGCCGCGTTCGCCGATCAGCCCCAGTGGTGGGAGCGCTCGGGGATGTATCTGGCGACCAACACCAACAAGCGAGGACTCACCCTCGACCTGTCCCGGCCCGAAGGGCGGGACTTATTGTTCGGACTCGTCAAATGCTCGGACATCCTGGTCGAAAACTTCTCGCCCAGAGTCTTCGACAATTTCGCCATCACGTGGGAGGCCGTCAGGGAGCAGAACCCACGAATAGTGATGGTGCGCATGCCCGCGTTCGGGCTCGACGGACCATGGCGCAACAACGTGGGTTTCGCGCAGACGATGGAACAAATGACCGGAATGGCGTGGGTGACCGGCCACGAATACGACCAGCCGCGAATCCCCCGCGGCCCCTGTGACCCACTGGCGGGAATGCACTCCGCATTCGCCATGCTCGCCGGCCTGAGGCGCCGCGACCAGACCGGCGAAGGATCGTTCATCGAGGTATCGATGGTGGAGTCCGCACTCAACGCAGCCGCCGAGCAGGTGGTCGAATTCACCGCCTACGGGAGCCTGATATCGCGACTGGGAAACCGCAGCCGCGACGCCGCCCCGCAGGGGCTCTACCCATGCGCGGGCACCGAGCGGTGGCTGGCGATTTCGATCGCCACAAACGAGCAGTGGCGCCTCCTGAAGTCGGCTGTCGGAGAGCCGGGTTGGGCGAATGACCCCGCGCTGGACACCCACGAAGGGCGCGTGCGAGCGCACGATGTGATCGACAAGCATCTCGAGCAATGGGCTTGCCACCACGATTCGCGTTCCGCTGCAGAGCTACTCGTTGAACGCGGTGTTCCGGCTGCGGATTTGGCAGACGCCAGGGCGGGTTCGATTCACCCACAACTGGCCGCACGCGGCTTTTTCGAGAGCCTAGACCATCCCATCGTGGGACGGCATCACGTGCCGGCGGTTCCGTTCAAGTACCGCGGCGTCGACAACTGGTATCGGTGCCCGGCGCCCACGTTGGGACAGCACAACGCGGGCATCCTCGGCGACCTGCTCGGCCTCGACGCCGCATCGATTGCTTCGCTGACCGAGCAGGGCGTCATCGGGACCCGACCGAACGGATTGGACTGAACGGTGAAGCTTGGAGTCGACGCGGAGATGTGCCAGGGCCACAGCCGTTGTTACGCAACGTATCCGGAGATGTTCGATATCGACGACGACGGGAACGCCTTCGTCACCGTCACCGATATACCGCCGGCGTGGGAAGACCGCGCGTACAACGCAATCGCGAACTGTCCCGAGCGTGCCATACATATCGTGAAGGAGTCGCCATGAAGACCAACGGAGCAGTTCTGTGGGGGCTGAACGAGAAGTGGTCGGTGGAAGAGATCGAACTCGATCCGCCGCAGGAAGGCGAGCTGCTTGTCGAGTTCGAAGCCACCGGCCTGTGTCATTCCGACCACCACATCCGCACCGGCGACATGTTCGGCGTCAGTTTTCCCTTGATAGGTGGACACGAAGGGGCGGGCGTCGTCCGGGAGGTGGGTCCGGGAGTGCGCGATGTGGCGGTGGGAGACCATGTGGTCACGTCCTTCCTGCCGGCGTGCGGTCGCTGCCGCTGGTGCGCCACCGGCCGTCAAAACCTCTGCGATTACGGGGCGATCATCCTCGCGGGAGTTCAGGCCGACGGAACCTTCCGGCGCCGAGCCAGAGGACGGGGCATCGGGGCCCTCTCTGGCGTCGGCAGTTTCGCGCAATGGGGCGTGTTGTCGGAAGCCTCCGTGGTCAAGATCGACAACGATGTGCCGTTGTCGTGCGCATGCCTTCTCGGCTGCGGCATCACCACCGGTTGGGGTTCGGCCGTCAATACCGCCAACGTCAGTCCCGGCGACGTGGTCGTCGTCGTTGGCTGCGGTGGGATCGGCAGCGGCGCCATTCAGGGCGCGCGCCTGGCAGGGGCGGAGCACATCGTCGTCGTCGATATTGAACCGGGCAAGCGCGACAAGGCGTTTCAGTTCGGGGCCACCCACTTCGCCACCTCGATGGAGGAAGCGACCCAATTAGTCGGTGAGATCACGCGTGGCGTCATGGCCGACTCGGCCATCCTCACCCCAGGCGTGCTGGAAGGCGCGATGATCAACGACGCGCTCAACGCCGTGCGGAAGGGTGGTGCCGTGGTGGCCACCGCACTGGCATCGATGTCCGACGTGACGCCGACGCTGCCGCTGACGTTGTTCACGCTGTTCCAAAAGCGCCTCCTGGGCAGCCTGTACGGCGAAGCCAACCCGCGCGCCGACATCCCTCGACTGATCAGTCTGTATCGAAGCGGCAAGCTGCTGCTCGACGAAGCCGTCACCACCGAGTACAAGCTCGACGACATCAACGAGGCGTACGACGACATGCTCGCCGGCCGCAACATCCGTGGGGTAATCATCCACGAGCATTGAGTCTTTCGGGGAAGGGATCCCACTCATGTCATCGCCAGCCGATATCGTCCGCAACTTCTGCGCCCTGATGGCGCAGCGGGACGCCGAAGCGTTGGGTCCCTTCCTGGCCGAAAGGGCCGTTTATCAGAACGTGGGGATGCCCGCGTTCGTCGGACCAGGCGCCATCATGGAGAACATGGCCGCCCAGTTCGCGATGTTCCCCGATGCCTACGCCTTCGAAATCGTCAACCTCGCGAGCGACGGTTCCGTAGTGCTCACCGAACGCCTGGACTACATCCAGGCTCCGGACGGAAGCAAGCCGGCCATCCCGGTGATGGGGACCTTCGTCGTCGACGACGACGGGAAGATCACTCGCTGGACCGACTATTTCGACCTGAACCTGATAATCAAGCTTCTTCAAGGCGAGGACATCAGCGCACTGGTGCCCGCAACCGCATGAGTTGGGACATCAGCCGCCGATCTGGACGAACGGCGCTTGCTGTCGCGGCGAGGGCAGGACGCAATTCCACCCCGTTGCCGGCGCAACCGGCAACCTCGGCGCCGCCGCGTCTCACGTCGGCCACTGCAGGGGCATGGTGATTGGGCCGAGTCGGGTGCTGTCGTCGCCGACATTCAACTCGATGTGGTCCTGTGCCACCGTGAATTCGGGGATACGACGCAGGAACTCGGCGATAAGGACGCTCAATTGCGCTCGGGCAACGTGCATTCCGAGACATCGGCGCGCTCCGGCTCCGAACGAGTAAAACGGGCGGCCGTGGACTTTGTCGTCGCTGTACGTGATGAGATAACCGCCGTCCAAATTCAACGTGCGCAAGGAGAGTTCCAGTTCGGTTAGCGGCGCCACCCTTACCCCGCCAATGGTGATCTCCTCCAGGGTGACGCGCGGGCAATAGCCGAGCGGAGAGTAAAGGCGCACCACCTCGTTGATAAATGTTTCGATTTGATCGGGGTGCCGGATGAGGAGTGCCCGTAGCTGCGGATCGGTGGCCAGCTCGAACAGGGCAAAACCGATTCCCGCAGTCGTCGTCTCGATTGCCGCACCGAACAGGAGCAAGACGAAGCTCAATATTTCCACTTCCTCGAATTCGTCGCGGAGTGCGGCAATGACCCCCGGCGGCCTGGCTGTGGAAATTGCTTGGTTGACGTATTCGATCAGGTCGGCATGAAAGGGCGCGCTCCTGGGGAATTCCGCTTGCCGTGCCAGTAACCGCAGCAGCGTCTCGAGACTGTCCGCCGGCAATCCGAGCAGCGTCAGCACTGTTTGGGTCGCCAGCCGGCGGGCGATCTCGGCGACGGCCTCGCACTGGCCCTGCGCAGCGACCGCGTCGACGAGCGCCGCGGCATGCTCCTGGACGGATGGCATGAGCCACGCCAGCGCTCGTGGCCTGAACAGCGGGTTGAGAACCCCCCGGTACCTGACGTGTTGGGCGGGTGCCGCGCCGGTGGGTACCCAGGGGTGAGCGTCGTCGTGGCCCCGCATCGGATGGGTGAGTCTGGCCGTGTCGCGCAGAAGCGCCAGGATGTCCTCGGGTCGCGTCGGGCAGATCGCGCCGCGGCGCGAAACGACCAGCGGACCAGTCCGACGCGCCTCGATCTGCTCGACGCGCTCCTGAGCCCGGCTCAACTGCCATATGAGCCGTGTCGTCACGCTGCGTCTCCATTGCGCCGCAACGTCGTTCGCTTGCAGGTTCGCGACGATCGCGTCGCTCGCTGCGCGCCATCAGCCTTCGCGTGCGCCGCAGCGCGGGCCTCGGCAGACGATAAAGATCCTGCGGACATGTCGCCGTCGACCTCTCGGCGGTTGTCGGACCTTCGGGCGAGATCCGGAACTCTCAAGCTTAACGGCCTGGTCAACCGCCCCGGTGAGTGCGGAGGCACCCGACATCCCCCAGGGCGGTCAGCCACGCTTGACTCGCCGACAGGCGCATCATCCCCGTCAAGCTCGACATCACCAGCGACGCCGACATCAGCACCGCGGCCGTCGTGCGGTTCACGCACCTGCGTTGCGGCGCAGGCCGTCGCGGCATCAGTTGGTCAGCAAGGCGACACCAGTGTCGGTGACCTCCACGTCCACGCAGGACAGATCGGCTACGACGACGTTGGCGCCTGTCAATTCGGACGCGCGGTGGGTGGTCGTGACGGCGAGCACTTGCGCCCCCGCGGCCCGCCCGGCGCCGACGCCCGCCGGCGCGTCTTCGACGACTACGCACTCCTGGGCGTCGAGGCCCATCGCGGCGGCGGCCTTGAGGTAGCTCTCGGGATTTGGCTTGCCATCCGAGACGTCCTCCGCACCGATCAGCAATTTCGGAGTTGGCAGCCGCGCTGCCGCCAGTCGGGCAGCCATCAACGACCGCGGCCCGGAAGTCACTGCAGCCCAGTGACTATGCGGCAGGGCGTCAAGCAGTCGGCGTGCTCCCGGTAGCGCAAGGACACCATCGACGTCAGCGAGCTCTTGTAGTGCGAGCAGCCGGGCTGTCGCTGCGACTCGGTCGCGCGGTGCGACGAATTGCGCGACGGTGTCCTCGGTGCGCCTGCCATGACACACCTTGAGTACCTCTTCGTAGTCGACGCCGTATTCCTCGGCCCAGGTCCCCCAGGACCGTTCGACCGTGGCGGTTGAGTCCACCAGGGTGCCGTCGATGTCGAACAAGATCCTCTTGCCGTGCAGCACCGCCATAGGCAGAAACCCTAACGGGAGCCGGACCCAAGCTCGCAGAGTGTGACACTGCCCACAATGGGCTTCCGGAATGTGATGGCTCACACGATATTCCGGTCAACTACCGCACCCGGCGCCGCGTAACCCACGCCGACAGCTTCGTTGGGCTGACGCGATAGTTTGCCCCTGACCAGGGTGCTCGACGACGTCAGGCCGACGCGGACGCGGCGGCCGGGCAATCCGCGGTGAGAACCGCACGTCAAACGCGCTTTGCTCAGCAGCATGAGCAAAAAGATGCGGCCCCACCATTGCGCTGGTCGTCTTTGCCGTACGCGTGTTCAGCGCTCTTGTAAAGCGAAATCGGCCAAATTTGACTGCCCTTTAATTTGCAGCGGGCTGATACGATGCATTGAATCAATTGCCTTGGCTCCGCCTGCCGCCACCCAACGATGCCGCGCCAGGCGTTTGACGCGTCCTGACGGAAGGATTGTTGGTGCCACCAGCCACCAAACGAGCTCAATACGATTTCATTCACGCGACTTTCCAGCACGGAACCCCCGCCCTGAATTTCACTTTGTCGGTGTTGGAACGCAGTTATGAATCCCATTTTACGAATTATTCCGGCGACGTCCGTGCGACTCTGGAACACGCATGCAAGTACTTGCTGGCAGCGCATAATGGGCGCGAACTCTATCAAGCAGGCCAAGAGGTGCACGAACGATTCTTTACATCCGAGGGAGACGGGTCATGGTTCAGCGAGGGCTACTCGGCGTACAAGTCGCAGCGTAAGCCGCTGCAGGACTTCAACAATTTCGCGGACGCCATCAGTGGTAGCCGGGTACTGGACTTCGGCACCGGTCGCGGTCATTTAGCCGCGCTGATAGCGCGTGCCGGCTTTGACTGTTACAGCACCGACGTCATGGACTACCGCGGCACGGAGGCTGCCCATCTGCCGTTCCGGCAGATGGCTTCACCTGTCGACGTCCCCTATGCGGACGACATGTTCGACAGTGCGATCGTCAAGACCGTTCTTCATCATGTTGATGAACACGATTTGATTCCGCTGCTGACAAATTTGCGGCGCGTCGCACGACGGTTGATCATCGAAGAAGACACTTACGCCGTCCCCGTAACGCCGCCAGGAGTCGCCGCACCGGAGCAGATCGACCTGACCGAGTTCAATAAGCTGGAGGAAAGCGATCAATTTCGGGCGCTCGTGCTCATCGACTTCTTTGGTAATGCCGTCGCCCAGGGCCTTGTCGATATGAATTTCGGCTGCCAATTCAAGCGGGTAAGCGAGTGGCATTCAATATTCGACAGCCTGGGGCTGCGAATCGTAGATACCGACGTCGTGGGCTTCCGCCCGGGCAATATTCACAAAGCTTGTCAGGTTCGCTTCGTTGTCGATCGCGAGGATTTGTAGGGAACGGGCTACCTAGCCGGTCGTTTGAGCCCATCGCGCAATGTGGATTCGGTATCGGCGCCGGCGCCGCAGGATGGGCGCGACCTGGTCGACGAAGTCATCACGACGCGCGGCCCGACGGCAGCCAGAGCCGTCGAGCGCGCTCAACTCGGCCGTCGACGGAGTGTCAAGGATCCACCGAGGCAGCTGTCACGCATCAGCCGAAACACTGTCGCGCATCACCGAAAGACGAAACGTCAGCGATCAGCCGACGTCACAGGAACAAAGTAGGGCGGGCGGGGCTCGAACCCGCGACCAACGGATTATGAGTCCGCGGCTCTAACCAACTGAGCTACCGCCCCTAGTGGGTCTAGCTGCTATTTAATGGCTTTTAGCAACCTACCTTTAGTCGCGTCTTGGTCGTCGTACCGCAGCGATACCGCAGTGGTTTTGATTGCCTTGCCCAGCGCGTCAGCGACCCCGGTCAGGTCGTCATCAAAGAGGTGGCCGTAGAGATCCAGGGTCATTGCTGCCGTGGCGTGGCCGAGCATGCGTTGCACGACCTTCACGTTAGCGCCTGCCGAGATGGCGAGTGATGCCGTGGTGTGCCGCAGCCCGTGGGGCGTCAACCCCTCGATGCCTACCTGTTTGCATGCCCGGTCAAACGCACGCCGGTATTCCTCGATGGGCAACAGTCCGCCCCGCATGCGAGGAAAGACCAACGCGTTCCCGTCGGCGGGCAACTCACTCTTTAACCGTTCCCATACCGGGGCCGGGATAGGGACGTGGCGCGTCCGGCCCGTCTTAGTTGTCGTCTCGACGATCCCTTTGCCGGTGACGGCGGTGGCTGATCCGATGATGGTTAGCTCCCGGTCCTCCACGTGCCTACGTCGAAGTGCTACCGCTTCCCCGAACCGCAGTCCGCAATAGCCCAGAACGAGTGTCAGCGCCTCAAAGCGCCCTGTCGCTCTCGCCAGCTTCAACAGTTCCGCATGAGTAAGGTAGCGGCGTTCGCGCGCAACCTGCTGCGGCAAGTCCTCGCCCCGGTTGATGTCGGCGGCAACGTTTTTAGCTATCTTGCCGGTGCGCTGCGCGTACTTGAGGACAGCACCGACGAGCTGATGGGCTTGGGTTATTCGGCTGGCAGACAGTCCTTTACCGGCCTGCGACCCGTCGACCGCCAGGCCACCCAGCCACATCGAATACTGTTCGTAGTCAATGCTTTTCAGCGGGACCTCGCCCCACTCGGGCAGCACAACGGTATCCATGAGGGACCGATACCCAGCAACCGTTTTGGGCTTACGGTGGGATTTGGTTTTGAACCATTGTTCGGCGACTGACCCGAACGTCTCCAAACCTTTGCGCGGGTCGACGTACTCGCCGCGATGGGCTTCGGCGGTCACCTTGTTGAGATGGGCCTGCGCATCGGACTTTCGGTCGAACACTTTCGTGTACTCGTGGCCGTCGTGGACCCAGCGGACGCGCCAGCGCGTGACTTTCCCGTAGAGCGGCGACCGCTCCGTGTGCATCTTGCCGTCCGGGCCTTTGACCCGTTTATGCCAGCGGTCGTCTATCCCGGCCCGCTGGTTCCTACCTGTTGTCATGGCGGCAGCATACCGCAGACAATCCGTACAGAAAATCCGTTGTGTCACCTAAGCCAAAGGCTACGGCCAAGATGGTGCACGGGTTGCACGCCTTAGCGATTAAGTAGCGATTGACCAGCGCGAATCGTCCGCAACAGGGACGTTCCGCGAAGGCCCCGATGGCCTTCCACCTGCGGTTTCCCGCGTTCGGCGCGTTGTACCACCTTGGCCCGTCCCACGCAGGTCCTAGCGTTACCCAACAACGGCCGGGAGTTGCCCGGCAGGGATAAACGCTATTGGGAGAAAAATGATGGACCAATCAGGGGCGGACCTGCTCTTTACCGAAGAGGTCGCCGCAATGTGCCGCAAGTCGCCAGCCACGATACGTTGGCTCAAGGCGATGGGCCGGGGTCCCCGCTGCGGCAAGCTCGGCAACCGCGTCGTCTATCGGCGGGCGGACGTAATGGAGTGGATTAACTCTGCGTTTGAAGGCCCGATTGTAAGGAACTAACTTGGATGAACTAATCAGCCTCCGCGAACTAGCGGCATATCTCGGCGTGCCAGAATCAACCGTTTATTCGTGGCGTTGTAACGGCTCTATGCCCATACCGGGCGTCCGTATCGGAAGAAGGGTGATGTTCCGCCGGGAAGATGTTAAAGCGTGGCTCGACACGGCCTTCGCTAATTGCATTTCGTAACACAAACGTTACACGTTTCTATTGCAAAATTTGCGAAAATCTGCTAGTGTCTATAAATAAGTGGGCTTTTTGCGCCCTTCTTCAGGTCAGTTTTGACCAGCCGCGCACCTTACCCCCTTTCTAAGCGCACTGGGGCCACGGCCGCACATGGCGCTTGAACTTTCGAACGACCTGTCCGGCTTGTGTCCGGCTAGCGTCCACCTAACCATCCTGCGTATTCACGCATGTCAGGGCATCTTTGTCCGGCTTGTCCGGCTTTGTCCACCTAGCTGAGTAGAGAGGTCTAGCGAAGACCAACAATGGAACAACCCCTAGACGATATTCGTCATCAGATCGAACGTTTCTGCATCCTCCCCGGCCGCCACGAAGTGACCGCCGTAACACTATGGGTGGCGGCGACGCATTTACTTGATCGGTTTGACTTCGCGCCCCGTTTGGTGATCAGGAGCGCCCTAAAGCAGTCTGGCAAATCTCGGCTGTTAGAAGTTGTAGCCGAAATGGTGCATGCACCGCTGAAGCAGTTCAACGCCACCACCCCCTATATTTTCCGCTCACTCGACGAGAAGCCGCGAACACTGCTCATTGATGAGGCCGATGCCCTATTCGGCACCAGGACGAAGGCCGACCTCAACGAGGACTTACGCGCGCTCCTCAATGCTGGTTTCCAGCGGGGCGCGACTATTGGCCGCACGGTGGGTCCGATGCATGAGCCGCATGAGTTTCCCGTGTTCGCTATGGCCGCGTTAGCCGGTATCGGCCGGATGCCCGACACAATCGAGGACCGCGCAATTGTCGTGTTGATGCAGCGGCGGAAACCGGACGAGAAGGTTGAGCCTTACCGGCTATCGCGCGACCGCGCCGACCTCACCGAGGTACGCGCAAAGGTTCAAGAATGGACCGCAACGGTACCTGAAGACGTCGGCGCTATGCGCCCGGACATTCCCGTTGATGACAGGCCAGCGGACCTGTGGGAGCCGCTCATCATCGTTGCTGAGCTTGCCGGTGGCGAGTGGCCTGAGCGTGCACGGTTGGCCTGTAAGGCGTTGACCGCTCGACATATTGAGGACGACACAGCCAGCGTGCAACTGCTGGCAGACATCCGCGAAATGTTCACGGTTGCCTTGCGGCACGAGTGCTTCCGGCCCGGCGAGGTCGGCATGTTCAAGTCGGAGGACTTGTGTAGCGCATTGCGCGGCCTGCCGGATTCACCTTGGCGCGAGATCGATCTAACCCCCTCAAAGCTGGGGAGACGGTTGAGCGAGTTCGGCGTCAAGACGACCAAGGTAACGGTGGCCGGGCGTCGGACTAACTATTACCGGCGCAGCGACTTCGATGACGTGTTCGCGCGGTACTTGCCCACTGGCCCGGACAAAGCCGGACTAGTCGGACAAACCGCCGATGACGTGCACAAACCCGGTAAACACTTAGCCGGCCGCTAGCCGGACGCTAGCCGGACAGGAGGAACGAAAACTTGAGAATTGATGTTGGCGCGGGCACGCCTATACGGGTGCAGTGTCACGACGACGGATCAACCGTCATCTATCAAGGTCGACGCTCGCGCATAAAAATGACTAGCACAGAGGTCGACCTACTTATCCGGGCACTAATCCAGCCGGATAACCCGGAAGCCACACTGACCGGCTCCCCGGAAGACTTTTAAGTGAGTCCGGTGGAGCTAGAGGCGGTCGACTTAACCCGCGACGGAACCAGCGTCCTGTTAAGGCTTATTCTCGGCAACGGCAGCACCGTGGAGTTGACGCTTCCGAATGAGCAGGCCGAGTACACGGGCGCTGCCCTCTTTTCGTATGCGCGAGGGGACGAGATTAAGGGCGGTATCTTAAGGGCGGCCGAGCGTGGTTAGTGCCAAGTGGTTGCGACTCGCCCGCGAGCTTGAAGAGGTTGGTCTGACCGAAGCCAAGATCGACGCGGCGTTGAAAGATAACCCTGCGGTGCGCGTCGCCGTCATCGCAAAAACGCAAGAGGTCGCCGCCTATTGGAAGGCGATAAGCCCCGTAAGTAACGCTAAACCGCACCCGCTATATAAAGACAGCGGAGTCATAGTTGACTCGCCCGAAGAATATCGACGCGCGGTCAAATTCAAGTTTAAGGATGGCGACGGGGGGTTGACGGGCATCGTGTTTAATGACTCCCCGGTGGTCCGGTTTGTCGAATACGGCACCAAATTTGCGAAGCCCCAGGGCATTGCGCAGCGCGTACTTGACGCTTTCGGCGGCCACAACGGCGCGGTAGAGGCATGATCTGCGGGCGGCCCTGGACCGAGGTCAGATCGGAGGACCCCGACGGAGGGTCACTGTGCAACGTCACCGTCGAGGACCCAGACGCAGGACCCGAGCAATCCCGGACCCGTCGACCACTCAGGCGACGACGCAACGCCACGACGGCGGCACGTCCCACCTGCGGCCACCATGGCAGGCCGTAGTTGTACACGGCGGTGCACACAGTGCTTCGCCGTGGGTTTCAATCTGAAGTCCCAAAGGCGAAGCCCCCATCCCAGCAAATAACCAACCTGGCACCCCAGGGCGTCGCCCACCCCGGTGCCCTGGTGGCCTCTAGCCTCTAGGGGGCCGCGCCGAAAGACCGCTGGTCGGGCTTTCTTTGAGCGGTAAAGAGTCGAAATTGAAAATCTGGTCCGAGATACAGCAAAGAGCCGTGACCTAAACCGTTCCATGCCTCGTGCGCTTCAATTTGCTGCACTCCACGGTGTACTCGCCCTCGGGTTTGTCGTCGTCGGGCCAGACCTTGACGACACAAATATCGTCCACGCCTACGTGTTGCAATATCCCGCTCCTGGTGCGGCCGTGTTCATCCGTCCACTCAACCGTGTCACCGGGGCGCAATCCCTCATAAGTCATGGTCCCGATTTTACTTGGCTGCGGCGGAAGCATTTTTTAGCGGCGGCCGCCTCAATAACTTTTATGCGAGATTCACTTGGAATTTAACCCACCCGTCCCGTTGAGCATCACTGCGCGCAAGACGTGGGACAGGCACGCCCAGCGCATTTACTCCGAGGGCCGCTGGCCCATCGTCAACCAGGACATGCTTGTCGTCTTCTGCCAAACGCTGGAACTCTACGAGCAGTGCAAGGCGGAGATCGACGCCCATGGCGTACTGGTCCAGGGTCGCACGACCAGGGAGCTTGTCCGCAACCCAGCACTGACGCCGCTTAACCAAGCTCGAGCCTCGTTGGTCCACTTGGCCCGTGCCGTTCCACTCGTGGACCCAAAGCCCGCCCACGAAAGCGCAGCTTTCGATGCCTATCTCGATGAATTGCTGGCCGAATGAGCGCCGCTGTCGCCCACCGCGCAGCCGCTATCCGTCACTATCTCGCGGGCTTGAGCGCGGACCCTGTTGACGCACGCCGCTACAGCCTTGCCGCATCACGTTGGGAGGCGCTCCGCCGGGCGATGCTCCGTGGCGACACGACGCCCGGTGATTCCGACCGTTACCACGAATTGTCTAGCGTCCTTAGAGCGCTTACGAGAAAGCTGGGCTTGCCGGCCGTCTCGGTTGGTTCCGGCGACGCAATTCCGGGTCTCACGGACGCCCGGGGCTTTTTGCCCGGTGACCCGGAACGGATCTTCTGCGATTCGTGGCGAGAGGCGGCCCGGGACTGGTGAACATTTCCTCCGGGTGTGTCCGCCCTACCCCATCACGTAAATGTCGCTCCGTTGATCTGAGAGGCCATTGATGACCATTACGGTTAGCCCGATACAGGCTGCCGAAGCCCTGGCCGACATGGTTTGGGATGTTGTCGGCAACCATCCCGACGCGCCTGATAAAAATACGTTGCGGACGGCTGCCGGGCGCTGCCTTGTCGCCTCCTGGCGCACACCCCGCGTCCCCCATGTGGAGCTGGCGCGGACCCTGGCCTACGCGGCTTTAGCGTGGGCCGACGGGGTACCTAACTCTGTAGAGGCGTTGCGAGTCGCTAGCCGCGATTACGAGCAGCGCCGTATCCGAAGAACTTAACCGACAGTTCTGTCGGTTCGGCTTGGCTCTTTAGCCGCTCGCCGCTTATATGCCGCTCCGTTGGACCCGCCTCTATAACCCCGCGATCCGCTGGAAGACTAAGCCAAGATAAGTGCCTTAATGGCACGCCCGTCCCGCACGGCACGCGCCGCTTTGCTTCGGTAAACCCGCATCGTGTCGGGCCGCACAGTTAGTTAATCACTAACCCACAATTGAAAGAAAACAGAATAATGAGCCTAAATAAAGCTCAATACGAGCACCGCTTAAAGACCCTGAAGTCATGGGGGCGCGAACTTGGCGTTAAGACCAAGGCGATGCAAGAAAATCGTCTTGCCCCCAACCAGGTGGCCGAGGTGCAAGCCGAAGTGGCCGCTTGGATGGAAGAGAAAGCCACGCTTGACCAGGCCGCCAAGTCCTTTGGCAGTAATGCCGGTGTCGCCTTTGGCGGGGACATGGCCGCTCACGGTGGCGGTCTGAAGACTATCGGCGTGCCCCACGAGGGCGAACCGGTGTCGGAGCATTTCGACCAGCAGGGCCGCCGCATCACCACTTTGGGCCGCGACGTTAACCCGTTCCGGATCGATGCGCACACCCTTGACCTGATGTCGCAATCTGTGAAAACCGGACACGCCTTTCAGGTCAAGCTAGTTGGGGACGGCATCACCACTAAGACCCCAAACTTCAACACCGTTGATTCTCTGCTACCGGCCGAACTTATGCCCGGTGTGGTCGAACGCATTCACGAGCCTCGGATTGCCGACCTCCTGCCGACCGTCACGTCTAGCACGCTGAATTACGAGTACATCTCGGATAACACATCGAGCAACACCGTTACGGGTATTACGGGCGAGGGCGTTGCCGCTCCCGATGCGGTGTTGTCGTTCGGGGAGACCACTTTGGCGGCGCAGGCAATCAAATGCACCTTCGGGGCGTCATATGAAACCCTTAGCGACAGGCCCAGCCTATTGGGATATCTGACCGCTGAAGTTTTCAAGCAGTTCTCCGACGAAGAGAACAGCCTTTTGCTGAACGGCACTTCCGGTATTGTCGGGTTGACCCAAACCTCCGGTATTACCACGGTCGCGGTTCCGGGGACTCTGCCGACGGGCGCGAACACATTCGACTATGTCATCGCCACCATTGACGCAATGCGGGTTTCTAAGTCGCTGGCGGTGGCCGATAAGGCATTTGTGCACCCCGCGACTTTCCACGCTCTCGTTGCGCAGAATAAGGACACGCTGGGCCGCTGGCTGTCCACTCCGGACCCGACGACCGCAATCATGGAGCAGATATTCGGAGTCAAGATTTATTTGTCGACCCAAGTGACTGCTGGCGAAATGGTCTTCATCGATACTGACCGTTTTGGGTTCGTGATCCTGCGTGAGGGTCTGCGGCTGCTGTCTCCCGGTTACAACGCCAGCGACTTCAGCGAGTTCTTGCAACGCTGGGCGGTTATCGAGCGGCTGAACCTGGCCGTGGTCCGACCGACTGCGGTAGGGCTTCTTACCGGGTTGCCGTCGTCGTTCGCGGTCTAATTGTTGGATATCGCACGGTCCGGGGAGTTTCCCGGTTATGTGAATCCACGGGACCGGGTGGTGGCCGCCGCGCTCGCTTTCCTTGAAGATGAGGATAGCGACGCTGAAGCGTGTCGAACGGATACGCGCGGCCGCCGCGTCCCACCCCCAGCACGCTTAGCCCTCAGCGGCTAACGGAGCTTTGCCCTTTTGGGCAAAGGTGTCTGCTCCCGGGACTTGGAAACCTGGGGGCACGACTCTATTTCAACCAGTTGGATAAGTTGAACCGGGGTCGCCTCAGAAGGACACCGAAGCCGCAATGACGGGGCATCTTCCTTTTCTCGCCCCACTTGCAGTCGTTGCGGCATTAGAGCCCCGGGGAGGCTGGATTTTTTGAAACAGGCATTTCATCCCCAGCCTTTCCCGGCTCTTTCCTCAAAAGTTTTCAAGCCTGCCGGTGCGCGCCTCTAGTGGCTGCTGCACGGCATCGCACGGGATCACCCTTGAGAGTCCCGTGCTGGGGGCCTCGGTCCGGGTCGGTTTTGGGTTGTGCCTCCGACCCGGGCCGGGCGTCCCTTCTAAAGTGTCCGCGCTGCGGATGGGTCCACGCGGCCTGCTCACCCGCGCGGACCGGGCCGGGGGTCGGGTTGTATCGCAGCGAATCGGAACCCGACCCCTTGGCCCAGCCCAATGCCGGTGTGTCGCATAGTCGTTCCCTTGGCTGCTTATGGCAGCCTTGAAGGAATGCGCGGCATTACGGTGTGTGATGGTGGCGATTTGCGCCTGAGCAATATTCAAATCAACTTTAATGATGACGGTGTCGAATCCCCGTCGCCAACCGTGCATCTACGCACCGATACATGGCCCTATTGGCTGGCCGAGGCGGTAAGCGCCGCTGTCGACGCGGCGAAAACTTCAACAGAGATTCCGGCAGCGGTGGCTGCCAGTAATGACGACAAAATTGGGCGGCTGATGGTCCTCGAATTGCGTGCTTCCATGCGGGCGCTCACATCATCGGCTTTTGCCATCGACGCATTCTATGCATCGGTTAAGGCGCGCTCACCAAAGCATCCGCAACAAGATATATGGCACCAAAACTCAACAGCACGATCGAAGCAAGTTGCGGAAACATTGCGCTATCATCTGAAGGTCGCAAAGAATGAGAGTGCCAAGGAGTTGCGCCGCCGGATTAAAGAGCTTTTTAAATATCGTGACTGGGCAGTGCATCCGGGAAGTAAGTTCCGGGAGCCCATTTATCGGGAAGATCTCGACGCTGCGGTGGATTGGCATTTCGTTGTATTCAGTGCGGCGAACGCACAAGGCGGCACGTATCTGGCCGTGAACACTTTAGATAATTTGGTTACTGTATTGAATCGCGGTTCGGAAGAATTGGTACAATTCAAGCCGCGTGCCCGTGAGGCAATGGACAAGATTCTGGACGTTTACGAATCGTCGGAACATCTTATACCGATCGTTCGTTCGGAACCTGGCGTTTAAGTCCCCCTGAGTTGGCGGCCGTCAAACTCGGTGCCCCTTTTGCGAACAGTTATGGCGTTCGTCTAGTAAGGCGTCCGCCACGTCGATTGACGGCAGTGGACCGCCCCGTTCGCGTGCCGCAAGGCGCAGCGCCGCAATCAGTCTGAAGTCAATGGTGTCCCGGTCCCGCATACCGCCAGAGTCAAGCCGGGCCGGGGGGGTGACCCGCAAGTCACTCCTCGGCGGCGTCGGCCGCCTCAAGCAGCGCGGTAAGACCAGAGACGTTCACTGGGCACCACCCCCCGGAAGCTGGCTTTCGTCCCACGGGCAATAGGAAACGAGGGCCGCAGCGACCAACCAGTCGGCCTGGGCTTTGTTGACATTGCCCTCCATAGCTTGCATAACGACATCGGTCGCCTGCACCGGGGTAATCCCATTGTTGTCAATGCCGTCACAGACGCTGTGACCCATCTGGGTCAACTCCGAGTCGCTATGGCATATGAAAGACCCTTCACCGCAACCCATTTGATGCTGCTCTAGGATGCCGATGAATTGCGCATCGCCAGGATCGGCGTGCGCAATCGACACCGAACAAAAGGCAGCAACGACTATTGGCGCGGTGACGAACACTACTGCACGCATGCTCCAACTCCTCGTCTGATGCGTGTGACGGTTGCCCGAGTTCGTCGATGGAAGCGGTATGCGATTCCGCAGTCATCTTAACGCCGGAATTGTGAGATTCACCCTGCGAATTCGCTGGCTAAATTGCATGAGGTGCTGCGTTTGTGGGCGTAGGGGCCGCCGACTTTACTTGAATAGCTCGGGGTGTTCCCGCATCAGCCGGATTTGTGCTTGTGCCACTTCCGCTTCCGCTGCCGCTGCCGCCGCCTCTGCGGCCGCCGCGTCGGCGCTTGCCTTGGCCGCCAGGTATTCCCGGTAGGTGCGCTGGACTTCCTGCCATTGGGCCTCACGCTGCTGTGCGTACCGGCTGACCCCGGTGACGATGCCGTAGGCCAGCAGCGCCCAGGCGGCGAGCAGCCCGACCCACCAGGTACCCGTCAATGCGGTCACGATGGCCCACAGGAGCAGGGACAGGAAACCAAGCCAGATGGCGCGCAACGCAAGCATTTTCGTCACCCGCCTCTCCAGCAAACTACATTTTCGGCAAAGTGTGCGTTCGTACCGCAATGGTACCGCAGCATCCGCCAACGGCACCGAGAGCCAGCACGAACCGCCCACCATAAAATACCAGTTCAAAGGCTGTTTCTTATTGCCGCTTCTCAACGACCCATAATCGCCAATTGCGAAATGTACGGATTATGAGTCCGCGGCTCTAACCAACTGAGCTACCGCCCCTGGAATGTTCAGTAGGAAACGGTAGCCCAACCGCACGGACCGAGCCCAGCGCGCTCCCCGAAGAGGCGCGCCGGGCTCGGCGGGGTGTCAGACCGGCGCGGGCTGCCCGGGAACTTGCCGTGCAGCTTGGTCCTTGAGTCGGGGGATCAAATCCGGCGCGTACACGTAGATCGCCGACTCGACCTCCCACTCGGCCTGCTTCTGAGACATCGGGGTGGTCCTGGTGATCATGTTGACCAACTCCTGGGCCTCCCCGAACGGGTTCGGGGAGGACCGCACCTGACTGGCGAACCACCGCCCCTCGGCGGCCTCGCTGCAATCGTTGAAATCGGCGTTGTGCACCATCTTGTTCTGCGCCAGCAGCTTGATGTACTGATCGTCCGCCGGGCTCATGTTGCACGACGCCGACGCGTGCGGCGCCGACAGGACGGCACCACCGAACATCGTGGCCCCCAGCACGACGGAGGCGGCCCCCGCCGCCAGCCCTTGCGCGCGCGATCCTGTGATCGTCACCTTTCCAGACCCCCTCATCACGGAATTTGCTGATTTCTCTTTCGCGCTGCACATCGGGTACCACCGGCGAGAAGTACAGCAAACGAGCAGCGGTTCGAATACTGGATGAACGGCTGTTTGCCAAAGCCTCAGTGCGCGTAAACGACGCAGGTCGCTTCCAGCAGTGGATCGATCGATAGTTGGCGCCGACGGGCAACCGCATGCGTGGCGACGAACAGGACGCCCCCGTTACTAGGGGTGTGCTGCCTCGGTTAGCTGGTACCGCCGTGCGTGGAGCGGGCGGCCCTTACTCGGCGGGCCAGTTGAAGTGCGCGGCCTGGTCCTTGATCTTGGGGATCATGTCGGGTGCGTAGACGTAGATCGCCGACTCGACCTCCCACTCGGCCTGCGCCTGGTTCATCGACGTGGTCCTGGTGACCATGTTCACCAGCTCCTGGGCCTCCCCGAACGGGTTCGGGTTGGACCGCACCTGGTCGGCGAACCAGCGGCCCTCGGCGGCCTCGGTGCAATCGCTGAAGTCGGCGTTGTGCACCATCTTGTTCTGCGCGAGCAGGTTGATGTACTGGTCGTCCTTCGGACTGAGATTGCACGATGCCGCGGCCTGCGGCGCCGACAGCACGGCGCCACCGAGCATCGAGGCGCCCAGCGCGACGCTGGCAGCCCAGACCGATGACACTCGCATCCGCGAGCGTGAACGAGTGGTTGTCATCCCCGGACCTCCCTCTGCGCGGGCGCGGTGCGCGCTCCGACGCAAGCCAAGCTTTGGTGTGGCAATTACTAACCGAAACTGCGGGTCACGGCCAACAGTCACCCGGTCAATGCTCATCAACTCAGGCGGCGCTGCCAGCTGAGATCACCGTCACGTATCAGTTTCGGTGCCGAGCAATAAATTTAGCCAGTACCAGCGGCCCGAGCGACGAACTTTTGTTTGCGCGGCCGTGTACGGATGGTTAACATTTCGTGCTTCGCGCCGGGCCCAGGGCCGATTGGACGATTCCCGCCGGTCACGGCGTCATTTCTCGGGTTCGCCGGCCCGACCAGTGCTTGAACGCCCGCGCCGGGTGCTCGGTGGCGATTCGAACCGCCATCCGGCCGTCAGTCGAAGACGGTTTGCCCGTCGGCCCCGAGCAGATATCGCTCGGTACCCTGCTCGACCCGGGGGGCGTCGGCGCCCAAAGCGACGGCGATTTTGTTGCTTGCATTCCGCATGATGTCAAAGGTGAGCTCGACGGCCTCGGCATCGGAGAACCGGGAGCGCACCTCGGCGGCATCGTCGGCGGCGAGGTGCGCAGGCGTCCAAATTAACGCATCGGCGTAGCGGAGCGCGGCTTTAACGCGGTCATCCAGCAAGCTCGACGACTCGAAACGATCGATCTCGTCGTAAAGCGTCTCCGAACCACCGGCGTCGAGCGCGGTGCCCTCACGCAACGACTTGCACAATCGGCAATTGTGTTGAGCCGCGCCGCGCAGCCGGACCAACTCGGAGGTGATCGGGTCCAGCGCGCGCATCCGGGCCACCGCGGGCAAGAAGTCGTTGAACACCAGACCCGACGGCTCGGTGGTGTGATCCCAGGCAAGGGGGCCGTCGGCCCAGCTCAGGTACTGCGCGCCGACGCCGAGCGCTTCCAGCCCGGCCCGTACCCGCGGAACGAAGTCCGCGATGTACATCAGCACGACCACGCCAAAGGCCCTGCCCCCCAGCCGCTTGACGAACCGGGACCGTTGTTCGCCGGTGACCGCGGAGACGTCGGCGCCGAATTGTTCGGCGAACTCGACGACGACGAGTTCGTCCTCCGACTCCGGCGCGCCCACCTCGACCGCGGTGGGCAATGGTGGCAGCGACAGCGTCCGGGCACACGTCCGCCGAATCAGCGCCGCAATCCGGGCGTCCGCCGGGGAATCCGGGGACAGGGCCACAAGCCGTGCCAGCTGATCTTCTCGTACCGAAACCGGAGCCGCCATTCGTCACACGCTAGAACGCGGTTCACCCAGCGGCAATGGTCTATCGCGGGCCTACTGCGGGCCTATTGCGCCTGACTCACCGACGACATGTAGAAGTCCGGTATCCGCAGCGACGGCATCGCGGTGCGGGTGGCCCAGTCCGCCCACTCGCGGGGCAAGGTCTTTTCGCTCAGCCCGGCCTCGGTGGCCCGCCGCAGCAGCTCCAGCGGACTCTCGTTGAACCGGAAATTGTTGACCGCGGCGGTCACCTCGCCGTCCTCGATGAGGTAGACGCCGTCGCGGGTCAGGCCCGTGAGCAGCAGTGTGGTGGGGTCGACCTCGCGGATGTACCACAGGGTGGTCAGCAGCAGGCCGCGTTCGGTGGCAGCGATCATGTCGGCCAGCCCGGCCGACCCGCCGGTCATGACCATGTTGTCGGCGGCGACCGCGACCTCGGCGTCGAATTTGGCGGCCGTCGCCCGCGGGTAGGCCAGCGCGTTGATCACCCCGTCGCGGATCCAGTCCACCTGAGAAATCTCCATGCCGTTGTCGAACACCGACACCGTCTCCGACGAGCTGCTCGCCGCCACGAACGGTGTGCACGCCAGGCCCGGTGCCATCGGATCGGAGAACAGGGTCAGCGGCAGGTCGGTGAGCCGCTCCCCCACCCGCGTCCCGCCGCCGGGCGCCGAGAACGCGGTGCGGCCCTCCTGGGCGCCGCGGCCGGCCATCGACCACGCCAGGTACAGCATCATGTCGGCCACCGTGGACGGCGGCATGATCGTCTCGTAGCGTCCCGCGGGCAACTCCACCCTGCGCTCGGCCCAGCCCAGCCGCATCGACAGCTCGTCGAGCAGCGAATCCATTGGCACGTCGACGAAGTCGGGCGTGCCGAGACCCGCCCAGGCGCTCGCGTCGCCGCGTTTGCCGTTGATCTCCACCGCCCCGGCGGGCTGGCTGTAGCGCCGGCGCACGCCCGTCGACGACGCCAGGAACGTCGTCGAAACGCTGTGGTGGGCGAAGCCATACAGGCGATCGGTGCCGCGAAAGCCCCGGCTCAAGGAGTCGGCGACGTCGGCGAACACCAGGGGACCGGTGCCGGGGACCGGCGCGTTCCAGTCGGCGGGCACCCCGGTGTCGGCCAGCAGCGGGGCGGCGTCACCGGCCTCGGGCGCCGAGCGGGCCGCCTCCTGGGACGCGGCCACCAGCGCGGGGATCACCCGCGGATCCACTTCGGCGGAGACCATCGTGCCGATGCGCGCGCTGGAGCCTTGCCGGACGACGGAGATCACCGTGATGCTGCGGTTGACCGAAACACCGTTGGTGGTCATCGAATTGCCCGCCCAGCGCAATGTCGCCTCGACCTTGTCGGTGACGAGCACCATGGTCTCCGTGGCGCCGCCCAGCTTGGCGGCCTCCTCGAGAACGAGGTTGACGACGTGCTGGGGGGTGATCATCGGCCGCCCTCGGTCCGGGTGTTGAGCACGTTGACGCCGCGGAACAACGCCGACGGGCACCCGTGGCTGACCGGGGCGATCTGGCCGGGCTGGGCCTTGCCGCAGTTGAATGCGCCGCCCAACCGCCAGGTCGACGGGCCGCCGACGGCTTCCATGGAGTTCCAGAAATCGGTGGTGGTGGCCTGGTAGGCGACGTCCCGGAGTTGGCCGTCCAGCCGGCCGTCGCGGATGCGGAAGAACCGCTGACCGGTGAACTGAAAGTTGTAGCGCTGCATGTCGATCGACCACGACTTGTCGCCGACGATGTAGATGCCGTCCTCGACGCGGCCGATCAGGTCGGCGGTGCTGACATCCTCGCGGGCGGGTTGCAGCGACACGTTGGCCATCCGCTGGATCGGCACGTGATGCGGCGAGTCGGCGTACGAGCAACCATTGGACCGCGGCTGCTCAAGGTCCCGCCCGAGCCTCAGCGCGAAGACCCGGTCGAGCTGATAACCGACGAAGATGCCGTCGCGCACCAGATCCCAAGTTTGGGCCGCCACTCCCTCGTCGTCGTAGCCGACGGTCGCCAATCCGTGTGCGACGGTGCGGTCGGCGGTCACGTTCATCACCGGGGAGCCGTACCGCATGGTCCCGAGTTTGTCCGGGGTGGCGAACGACGTTCCGGCGTAGGCGGCCTCATAGCCGATGGCACGGTCGTATTCGGTTGCGTGCCCGACGGATTCGTGGATCGTCAGCCACAGGTTGGTGGGGTCGATCACCAGGTCCGTGCGTCCCGCCGTCACGCTGGGCGACTTGACCTTCTCGGCCAGCAGCGACGGTAGTTGCGCCAGCTCGTCGGTCCAGTTCCACACCTCGTCGCCGGCCAGCACCTCCCAGCCGCGGCCGGTCGGCGGGGCCAGCGTGCGCATCGAGTCGAAGCTGCCCGCCTCGGCGTCGACGGTCACCGCCTCCAGCGACGGCTGCACCCGCACCCGTTGCTGGGTGATCGACGACCCGAAGGTGTCGGCGTAGAACGTCTGCTCCTTGACGGCGGTCAGCACCGCCGAGACGTGGTCGACGCCGTCGGCGCTGAGCAGCCGGCCGGAGTACTCCTCGAGCACGCCGATCTTGTCGACGGCCGGGATGGTGAACGGATCGATCCGGTAGTCGGAAACCCAGGTGGCGTCGGCGTACACCGGCTCGGGCGCCAACTCGACCCGCTCGCTGTTCAGCGCCGCCAGGGTGGTGGCCACCTGCACCGCGTGCCGCGCGGTCTCGGCGGCGACGGCGGGCGCCAGCTCGGCGTGCGACGCGAAGCCCCACGTGCCGTCGACGATCACCCGCACGGCCAGGCCGACCTCGCGGTCGACGACCGCGGTCTGCAGCTCGCCGTCGCGCAGCTGGATGATCTCGGTCATGATCCGGTGAACCCGCAGGTCGGCGTAGCTGGCGCCGGCCGCGGTGGCCGCCGCGAGGGCGGCGTCGGCCAGCTCGTGGCGGGGCAGGTTCAGGAAGTCGGCATCGATCCCCCGGTTCGGTGTCACGGCTCCACCGTAACGGCCGCGCACCCCAAACCCCGGCGCCGCCCGCTTTAATTACCTCCATGGCCAGCGGCGTCGGAAGGGCACAGCCTCGCCCCACCGCGCTGGGCTATGCGCTGCTGGCGCCCAGCCTCTTCGGAGTCGTCGCCTTCCTGCTGCTGCCCATCCTGGTGGTGATGTGGCTGAGTCTCTACCGGTGGGACCTGCTGGGTCCGCTGCACTACGTCGGCTTGTCGAACTGGCGATCGGTGCTCACCGACCGCAACTTCGCCAACTCGTTGATCATCACGGCCCTCTTCGTGGCGATCGTGGTGCCGGCCCAGACGGTGCTGGGCCTGCTGGCCGCGTCCATGCTGGCGCCCCGGCTGCCCGGCACCGGCCTGTTCCGCACCCTCTACGTGCTGCCCTGGATCTGCGCGCCGCTGGCGATCGCGGTGCTGTGGCGCTGGATTCTGGCCCCCACCGACGGAGCCGTGAGCACCCTGCTGGGGCACAGCATCGACTGGCTGTCGGACCCCAGCTTCGCGTTGCCGCTGGTGTCGGCGGTCGTCGTGTGGACCAACGTCGGCTACGTCTCGCTGTCGTTCCTGGCCGGGCTGCTGGCGATCCCGGACGACATTCACGCCGCCGCTCGCACCGACGGCGCCACTGCGTGGCAACGGTTCTGGCGGATCACCCTGCCCATGCTGCGGCCGACCACCTTCTTCGTCCTGGTGACCGGGATCGTCAGCACGGCACAGGTTTTCGACATGGTGTACGCGCTGACCGGTGGCGGGCCCGCGGGCAGCACCGACCTGGTGGCACACCGCATCTACGCCGAGGCTTTCGCCGGCGCGGCGATCGGGCGCGCGTCGGTGATGGCGGTGGTGCTGTTCGTCATCCTCATCGGCGTCACCATGGTGCAGCACTTCTACTTCCGGCGACGGATCAGCTATGACCTCACCTAGCCGGCTCGTCATCTACACCGGGCTGGTCCTCGGGGCACTGATCACGTTGTTGCCGTTCGCGCTTGGCCTGCTCACCTCGTTCACCTCGGTGCACCAGTTCGCCACGGGGACGCCGCTGCAGTTGCCGCGGCCGTTCACGCTGTCCAATTACGCCGACCTCGCCGGGGCCGGCTTCGGCCGCGCGGCCGCCGTCACCGCCCTGATGACGGCGGTGATCCTGGTGGGCCAGTTGACCTTTTCGGTGTTGGCCGGATACGCGTTCGCGCGGTTGAACTTTCCGGGCCGCGACGCCTTGTTCTGGGTCTACATCGCCACGTTGATGGTGCCGGGGACGGTCACGGTGGTGCCGTTGTACCTGATGATGGCCCAGCTCGGCCTGCGCAACACGTTCTGGGCGTTAGTGTTGCCGTTCATGTTCGGCTCGCCGTACGCGATCTTCCTGCTGCGCGAGCACTTTCGCATCATCCCGAACGACTTGGTCAACGCGGCCCACCTGGACGGGGCCAACACCCTCGACGTGATCGTGCACGTGGTCATCCCGTCCAGCCGGCCGGTGCTGGCGGCCCTGACGCTGATCACGGTGGTCTCGCAGTGGAACAACTTCATGTGGCCGTTGGTGATCACCAGCGGGCACAAGTGGCGGGTGCTCACCGTCGCGACCGCCGATTTGCAGTCGCGCTTCAACTCGCAGTGGACGTTGGTCATGGCGGCGACGACCGTCGCGATCGTCCCGCTGATCGCGCTCTTCGTGGTCTTCCAGCGTCACATCGTCGCCTCGATCGTCGTCTCGGGGCTCAAGTGAGGCGCTCGCGCACCGAGATTGCCGTGACGGCTGCGATTCCGTGCGATCCACGACCACCACGGCAATCTCGGCGCCAGACATGAGCCGGCCACGCTTTTCGACGCTGATGGCCGGGGCGCTCGCGCTGGTCGCGATCCTGTTGGGGGCGACGGCGGTCCTGCTCGACTACTCCGGCCGGCCGCCCGGCGGCAGGACCGTCGTGACGGTGCGCGTGTGGGCCGAACAGATCGCCGCGGCCTATCGACGGTCGTTTGAGGCGTTCAACCGCGCGCACCCCGAGATCACCGTGCACACCAGCGTGGTCGCCTACTCGACGTACTTCGACACGCTGCGCACCGACGTCGCCGGTGGCAGCGCCGACGACATCTTCTGGCTGTCCAACGCCTACCTGTCCGCCTACGCCGACAGCGGCCGGTTGATGAAGATCGATGCCGCCGCGCCGGCGTGGGATTCGGCGGTGGTCGAGCAGTTCACCCGCGGCGGCGCGCTGTGGGGAGTGCCGCAGCTCACCGATGCCGGCATCGCGCTGTACTACAACGCGGACCTCCTCGCCGCGGCCGGCGTCGACCCCGCCGAGCTGAACGACCTGCGGTGGAGTACCGACGACCGCGACACGCTGCGGCCCACGCTCGCCCGGCTCACCGTGGACGCCGACGGACATCGCGGACACACAACGGGTTTCGATCCCGGACGGGTTCGGCAGTGGGGCTACAACGCCGCCAACGACCCGCAGGGTATCTACCTGAACTACATCGGCTCGGCCGGCGGCGTCTTCCAGCGCGGCGACGCCTTCGCGTTCGCCAATCCCGCTGCGGTGCAAGCATTCCGCTACCTCGTTGGCCTGATCAACCGCGACCACGTGGCGCCGCCCGCCTCGGACACCAACGACAACGGCGACTTCTCCCGCAATCAATTCCTGGCCGGCAGGATGGCGCTCTTCCAATCCGGCACCTACAACCTGGCCCCGGTGGCCCGCGACGCCCGCTTCCGCTGGGGTGTGGCGATGATGCCGGCGGGCCCGGTGGGCCGGGTGAGTGTCACCAATGGCATCGCGGCGGCGGGCAATGCCGCGACCAGGCATCCCGGCGCGGTGCGCCAGGTGTTGGCCTGGATGGGCAGCAAAGAGGGCAACGAGTTCCTGGGGCGCGAAGGTGCGGCGATCCCGGCGGTCCTGACGGCTCAGCCCGTCTACTTCGATTACTGGTCGGCCCACGGCGTGGATGTCACACCCTTCTTCCGCGTGCTGAACGGCCCGCGCATCGCGGCGCCCGGCGGCGCCGGCTTTCCCGCCGGCAGCGACGCGCTCAAGCCGTACTTCGACGAAATGTTCTTGGGCCGTGGCGATGTCGCGGCAACCCTGGAGCGGGCGCAAGCGGCCGCGAATGCCGCGGCGCAGCGTTAGCCGGGCAGCACCAGCACCGGGACCGGGCTCTCCCGAATGATCTTGGTGCTGCGGGAGCCGAGGAAGACGCGCCTGATGTCGCCCCGCGGCCGGGTGCCCAGCGCCAGGATCTCCCCCTCCTGCCAATCCGCCTTTTCGAGCGCCTCATTCCAGCTGCGTCCGGTAACCACTTGCAGCGCAACGTCTTCACCGACTATCCCGTCCGTCTTCAGTTCCTCGAGGATGCCCCGCACCTGAGAAGCCCAGGCCCGCAGCACCTGATCCTCGACCTCGAGCCCGACCTCCGGTGGATACATCGTCTTGCCCCGTACCGCGAAGGTGATCACCCGCACCGGCACACCGAATTGCCGACCGAACTCAAAGCACCGTTTCACCACGTCGATCGAGTCCGGGGTCGCCGAGTAGGCGCAGGTGAGCCGGGTCAGCTTGCCCTGGTGCGCACGGTAATTGCGCGGGCTGATGGCCACCGGCACGGGAGAGGCGTGCAGCAGCCAGTCGGCGGTGGAGCCGATCAGGACTTGGCCGCGACCGCCGCTGGGCAGCGAGCCCAGCACCAGCACGTCGGCGTCGACCTCGTGGATGACGTCGAGGAGTCCGCCCGAGACCGATCCGTGCGCGCGGTGCACGTAGTCGACCTCCACCCCGCCGGCCGCCGTGTCGAGAAAGCGGGCGGCCTCCTGCGCCGACTCCGCGGCCAGCGAGTCGGCCCACAACTCGAACTCCGCGTCGACGCGGGCGCGCGACGGGGTCAGCCACGGCTTGGGCACGATGGTCGCCACGGTGAGGGAGGTGCCGCGGGTCCGCGCGATGCGCACGCCCAGGTGCAAGCCGGAAAGCCCCACCTTGCCGGCCCGGTATCCGACGACGACGGTCACAGCGCATCCCGCTGCAGCGTTTCGTCGTTGAGCGCGCTGTGATGGCGGCCCCACACGAAGTAGAAGATCAACGCCAGCACGACCCAGCCGCTGAACGCGATCCAGGTGTACCAATGCAGGCTGGCGAGGATGTATCCGCACGCCAGCACCGAAAGGACCGGCGTGACCGGGTAACCGGGGACCTTGAAGCCCCGCGGCAAGTCGGGCTCGCGCACCCGCAGGATGATCACTCCGACGGATACGACGACGAACGCGGTGAGCGTGCCGATGGACACCATGTCCGCCAGCTTCTCCAGCGGGATGAAGGCCGCCAACGCCGAAGCCGCGACGGCCACGATCACCGTGTTGCCCACCGGCGTCATGGTGCGCGTGTTCACCCGCGCGAACCTCGCCGGCAGCAGCCCGTCGCGGCCCATCGCGAAGAGGATCCGCGTCTGCCCGTACATGCTGACCAGCGTGACGGAAAAGATCGAGATGACCGCGCCCGCGGCCAGGATCGTGCTGGCCCAGTCCCCGCGGGTGACGTTGTCGAGGATGGTCGCCAACCCAGCCTCCTGCTGCCCGGCGAAATCCTGCCACGGCTGGGTTCCCAGCGCGGCCACCGCGACGAACACGTATACGCCGGTCACCGTCAGCAGCGCCGCAATCAGCGCGCGCGGCATGGTCTGCTGCGGGTTCTTCACCTCGTCACCCGCCGTCGACACGGCATCCAGGCCGATGTAGGAGAAGAAGATCGTGCCGGCCGCCGAGCCGATGCCCGCGACGCCGAACGGCGCGAAGTCGCGAAGATTATCGGCGTCGAAGGCGGTGAACGCGACCACCGCGAAGATGACCAGGACGCCCAGCTTGACGAGCACCATGATGGTGTTGACCCGGGCCGATTCGCTGGCGCCGCGGATGAGCAGCAGCGCGCACAGCGCGAGCAAGATGATCGCCGGCAGGTTCACCAAGCCGGGTTGCGAATCCCAGGGCGCGGCGGACACCGCGTGCGGAAATTGGGTGCCGAGGACGTTGCTGAGCAGCTTGTTGAGGTAGCCGCTCCAGCTGACCGCGACGGCGGCGGTCGACACCCCGTATTCCAGCAGCAGACAGGCGGCCACCCCCATGGCGACGACCTCGCCCAAGGTGGTGTACGCATACGAGTACGACGACCCCGAAACCGGGACGGCGGAAGCCAATTCCGCGTAGCAGATCGCCGCGAGCCCGGCCGCGAGCCCGGCGATGAGGAACGACAGAATCACCCCGGGGCCAGCCTCCGGCACGGCCTGCGACATGACGAAGAAGATGCCCGTCCCGACCGTCGAACCGACCCCGAACATGGTGAGCTGAAACGCGCCGATGCTGCGCTTGAGATGGTCCGCGGCCCCGTACGCGACGGGCGTGCCGACGACCGGTCGGCGCCGTAGCATCTGGTCCTTGAGGCTGATCGACGTGGGTGGCATGCCCCTCCTTGCTCGATCAGCTGATTATGGGCCAGCCTCCCGCAACGCCATAGCGAACTGCCCGACCGCCCAGTCGATCTCCTGCTCGGTGATCACCAGCGGCGGCGCGAACCGCAGCGTCGAGCCGTGGGTGTCCTTCACCAACACTCCCCGACCGGCCAGCCGGAGGCTCACCTGCTTGCCCGTTCCGAGCGCCGGGTCGACGTCGACCCCGGCCCACAGCCCCAGCCCGCGCACCGCCAGCACCCCGTGGCCCACCAGCTCACGCAGCCGCGCGTGCAGCTGCGCGCCCAGTCGCGCCGAACGGGCCTGGAACTCTCCGCGGCCCAGCATGGAAACCACGGTGGTCCCGACGGCGGCGGCCAAGGGGTTGCCGCCGAACGTGGAGCCGTGTTCGCCGGGGTGCAGCACGCCCAGGACCGCGCGGTCGGCGACCACCGCCGACAGGGGGACCACGCCGCCGCCCAGCGCCTTCCCGAGCAGGTAGACGTCCGGCACCACACCCCAGTGGTCGCAGGCGAAGGTACGGCCCGTGCGGGCCAGGCCGGACTGGATCTCGTCGGCGATCATCAGCGTGTTGTGCTCGGTGCACAGCGCGCGGACGGTCGGCAGGTAGTCGTCGGGCGGGACGACGATGCCCGCCTCGCCCTGGACGGGCTCGAGCAGCACCGCGACGGTGTCGTCGTCGATCACAGCGGCCAGCGCGGCGGCGTCGCCGAAGGGCACGGAGCGGAATCCCGGGGTGAACGGCCCGAATCCGCGTCGCGCCGCCGGGTCGGAGGAGAAACCCACGATGCTGATCGTTCGGCCGTGGAAGTTGTTGTCCGCCACGATGATGTTGGCCCGGCCGTCGGGAACGCCCTTGACGTCGGCGCCCCACTTACGGGCGACTTTGAGACCGCTCTCCACGGCTTCGGCGCCCGAGTTCATCGGCAGCACCAACTGCTTTCCGCACAGCCGCGCGAGAGCGGCGCAGAACGGACCGAGCGTGTCGGAGTGGAACGCGCGGCTCACCAACGTGACGGTGTCCAGTTGGGCGTGCGCCGCGGCGGTGATCTCCGGGTGGCGATGGCCGAAGTTGACCGCCGAGTACGCGGCCAGGCAATCCAGATAGCGGCGGCCCTCCACGTCGGTGATCCAGGCGCCCTCGGCGCTGGCGGCCACCACGGGCAGTGGCGAATAATTGTGCGCGGCATGGCGTTCGACGAGGTCGATCGCGACCTCGGTGCGGGTCGCAGGACGTGCGTCGAGAATCGTCATGGAAACACCTCCAATGTGCAGCACTTGACCGAACCGCCGCCCTTGAGCAATTCGGACAGGTCGACGCCGACGGGCCGGAACCCGGCGGCGCGCAATCGCGCGGCGAAAACCGTTGCGGCCGCGGGAAGCACGACGTGCAGGCCGTCGGAGACGACGTTGAGGCCGAGCACGAATGCGTCGGCGCTTCCCACGACGATCGCGTCGGGAAACAGCGCCTGCAGTTGGGCCTGCGCGGCGGCGCTGAACGCGGGCGGGTAGAACGCGATGGTGCGGTCGTCGAGAACGGCCAGCGCGGTGTCGAGGTGGTAGAAGCGCGGATCCACCAGCTCGAGCGAGACGACCGGCAGTCGCAGGGCCGCGGCGATTTCCGTGTGCGCACGCCGGTCGGTGCGAAAGCCGTAGCCCGCCAACACCGTTTCCCCGACCAACAGTAAGTCACCCTGCCCCTCGTTGACATAGCGCGTGCACAGTGGCCGGTAGCCGAGCGACGACATCCACGCGGCGTACGCGCGTGATTCCCCGGCCCGTTGGGCGAAGCGGAATTTCGCGACGATCGCGACGTCGCGCGCGATGAGCCCGCCGTTGGCGGCGTACACCATGTCCGGTAGCCCGCGCACGGGCTCGATGATCTCCACACGGTGACCCAGCCGCAGGTAGGTGGTGCGCAGTGTCTCCCACTGCGCGTGCGCGAGGGCGACGTCGACCGGCGTGGCGGTGTCCATCCACGGGTTGATCGCGTACTCGACCGCGAAGAACGCCGGCGGCGTCATCCCGTACCGGCGGGCACGTGGCGTGCGGGCGGCGGGTGCCGGGGCGGACCGTGGCGCAGCGACGTGTGATTCCGTCATGAATCAACGGTATTTGCGCGCCCTGGCACAAGCAAACGCTGGATCTTGCGTGTCTATGCGCCATCTATTGCGTTAGAGTGACGGTAGCACCGATTTGTTGCGCAGAGCCCGAGGGGAAGCCGTTGGAGCGCCTGGACGAGACCGACGGCCGCATCCTCGCCGAACTGACCGAGAATGCGCGGGCCACCTTCGCCGAAATCGGCGAGAAGGTGAATCTGTCTGCGCCGGCGGTCAAACGCCGCGTCGACCGGATGCTCGACAGTGGCGTCATCAAAGGTTTCACCACCGTCGTCGACCGCAACGCCCTGGGCTGGAACACCGAGGCCTACGTGCAGGTGTTCTGCCACGGCACGATCGCTCCGGACCGGTTGCGGGCGGCGTGGGTGGACATGCCGGAGGTGGTCAGCGCCGCGACGGTGACGGGCACGTCGGATGCGATCCTGCACGTGCTCGCGCGCGACATGCGGCACCTGGAGGCCGCGCTCGAGCGCATCCGGTCGAGCGCGGACATCGAGCGCAGCGAAAGCATCGTGGTGCTGTCGAACCTGATCGACCGGATGCGGACCTGAGGCAGCGCCGAGCGAGCGCAGCAGTGGGGTTACGTTCGCGGCGTCAGAGCCTTCGGACGAGGCGCCCCAGCCGCGACGGCCGCGGGGTCGGGGGGCGACGAGAGGCGTAGGGCCACGGCCGGTTTCGCTCGGGCACGGAGTCGGCGCGCGCATGCTTGAGCCGCGTCCGCAGGTGCTCGCGCAGGGCGTGCAGCTCGGGGTCGGCCCAGCGGTTGATCGCCTCGACCGGATCGGCGGTCAGGTCGTAGAGCTCCCACTGGTCGTCGAGCGGCGAAGTCCGGTACGCCTCTCCCCCGATCCCGTTGGCCGCCAGGTGCCGCACTCCCGGTTCCGTCCAGGTGCTCGGGTCGTCGAAGGTGCGGACCAGCTTCCAGAGGTGGCCGGCACCGCCGCCGGCCGTCTCCTCGTCGACGCGGACGACCAGCCCCTCGAAGTTGGAGGCGGTGTGGGCGGGGACCCGGATCCGCAGTGGGGCCGGCGGGTCGACGGTCCGCTTCAGCCGGCGCGCCAATCCCGATGCGCCACTGTCCCCTTCGAGCATGTTGTCGCGGGTCATCAGGTAGACGGCGCGGGCCTCGTCGGCCGGGGCGCCGTCCACGATGGGCATGAGGTTGCGACCCGGCAGCCGGTGCACTTCCGAGAACGACTGGGCCAGCGTGTCGGCCACCGCCGCGACGTCGACGCCCGCCGCCGCCAGCAGCGTCGGGACCAGGTCGACGTGTGAGGTGGGCGCCGTGACCCGCCGTGGGCGCGTCGCCCGGTCGCCGGCGCGCGCGATGACGAAGGGGACGCGGGTGGCCTCGTCGTAGAGGTTGAACCACTTCTGGTGCAGGCCGCCGTGCGCGCCCAGCAGGTCACCGTGATCGGAGGTGCGCACCAACACCGCGTTGGCCGAGCCGCCGTCGGTGACGGCGCGCCTGACGCGGTCGATCGGCCCGTCCACCTCGGCGTGCAGCCGGTAGTACAGGTCGCGATAGCGCTGCGCGTTGCGCCCATAGGTTCGGCCGACCGCGGGTGCGGGACCGTAGCCGGAGTAATAGGCCTCGCGAAAGGCGATCTGCGCCGCCGGTTTCGTGGACAGATCTTCGTCGGCGGTGGGCGCGGCGGGTACCGCGGGCGGGTCAAGCGGTGACGGCTCGACCGGACTCCGCCGCACCCAGGCCGGGAACAGCACGATGTCGTGGGGGTTGACGAAGCTGGCGACAAGAAGGAAGGGACGCAACGCCGCGGGATCCCCGTCGCGGCGGCGGGCGTAGCGGTCGGCGAGCCACGCGACCACCCGGTCGGCGATCAGCGGGTCGCGGCGCACGCCGGCGTCGGCCAGCGCCGCCCCGTGCGGCTCCGGGCCCACCCAGCCGGAGAAACCGAACGGCCCCAACGGGTCCGCCTCCAGGTAGCGCCGCACCGCCGCGGCGTCGACGGCTCCGTTCTTGTCGTTGGTGGCCAGCGGTCGGCCGGTCGCCGGGTCGGTGATGTCGGCGTGCGAGATGTGCCACTTGCCGTCGTAGTGGGTGTCATAGCCGGCGGCGCGGAACCAGTTGCCCAACGTGGGCACCTCGCCCTGGCGCAGCCAACGCATGCGCGAGTCTTCGGCGGTCTTGCCGATGCCGTCGGTCTGGGTGACCCCGTGCAGATCGGGGTAGTGCCCCGTGAAAATCGTTGGGCGGCTTGGGACGCAGGCCAGCGAGCCGGTGTAGTGCCGGGCGAAGCTGACCCCGTGATCCTCGAACCACCGGCGACCGGTCAGCGTCCGGGCGCGCCACGCCAGCACGTCGGGAGCCTCGTACGGCGGCACCGCGCGTTCCTCGTCCGTCATGATGACGACGACGTCGGGACGATCAGACATACGCGTGCTCCAATCGATTCGCCAAGCCCGCGAGCATCGCATCGGACTGTCGCGCAAGGAACCGGCACAGCACCTCTTCGGCCAGCTTTTGCACTGGGCGGGGCCCGATTTCGACGGTGCTGGTCAGCGTCACCCGTGTCGCGGTAGTCGTCTCGCCGGCGGCCGTCAGCGTCCAGCGGTTGGCCACCCTGCGCAGGAGGTTGGGCAGGCCTTCGATGTCGTAGCCGAGTGCGCTCGGCGGGTCGAATTCGGTGACGCGCTCGAGGAGGACGTCGCGCTTGACCTGCACTCGCCGGACAGTGCCGAGCACCTCACCGCCGGGTCCGGGAAACAGGATGCAGGAATGGTCGACGTTGCCGGCCCACGAACTGATCGACCCGAAGTCGGCGAGTGTTTCCCAGATGTCGCCGATGCGAGCCGCGATCGTGCGAGTCCGGTGGATGTCGGCCACCCGCTCACGCTACGCGAGACCTAGGCCGTCAGGTGGAATATCGTCTCGATGGCCACCGCGGCGCCGCTGACCGCGACGGTGATCGCGAGCGTGACCCAGTCCCCGAGTTTCGGCCGCGCCGGATCGGCGGAGAGCTGACCGATGCCGCCGCGCGCGGTGATCGCGTCACCCATCTCGTCGGCACGGCGCAGGGTCACCACGATCGCGGCGGCGACCAGGTCGATCGAGTTGCCCGCCGTCTGCCGAACCCGGGCCTTGCGACTCGTCGGCATATGGTTGGGCCGCAGCCGGCGGGCGGCGTAGAGGACCTGGAACTCCTCGATCAGCAAGGGGAACGCGCGCAGCGCCAGCGCCAAGGCCACCGCCCACTCGTCAACCGGAATCCGCACCAATTTGAAGGGCCGGCCCAAAATCGCCAGGGCCGGTGCGATTTCGGCGACGTTGGTGGTCCAGGACACCATCGCACCCAGCCCGAGCAAGACGACCGATAGCGTGGTGATGCGCAGAAAGTTCAGCGCTCCGCCGAGCCAGACGTGGGTGCCGCCGATCGACAGCATCGGGCTGCCGCCGGCCAGCGCGGCGGTCACGAAGCCCACCGCGAGCAGGATCCACAGCCACCGCGGAATCGACGGAAGTGCCCCCCGCGGGATGCGGGCGGTCCAGACCGCTGCCAGCACCAGCGCCGCCACCGACCCGATCGTCACCCAACCCGGATACAAGGTGAGCAACACCGAAACACCGAATACCACCAGGAGTTTGGTGCCGGCCCACAGGTTGTGGATGGGGGAACCGCCCGGCACCGGCACCAACAACACCACCGGCCGAGAGGTGCGCCGGCTCCTCCTGGGCGTGGAGGCGGACGTTTCGGTCACGCCACACCACCGGCCGAGGCGGTGGCCGACACCGCTTGCAGCGCGCCGTTTTGCAGATGCACGGTCCGCGTGCACACCGCCTCCAAACCGACGAAGTCGTGGGAAATGACAACTACGGTCAGACCTCGGTGACGGCGCAGGTCGGCCAGCAGGCGCAGCAGTCCCCGCTGGCTGGCGACGTCCAACCCTGCCAGCGGCTCGTCGAGGATCAGCACGCGCGGCGAACACGCCAGCAGGCCGGCCAGGACCACCCGTCGCATTTGGCCGCCGCTGAGCTGATCGATGCGCCGCTTGCCCATCGCGGGTTCCAGCCCGACCGCGGCCAGCGCAGCCGTCACGCGACCTTCGTCGTCGTCCGAAAAGCCCGCTACTGAAGCCAGTTCCAGGCCGACGTGGCTGCGCATCAATTGCAGACGCGCCGTCTGAAACGACAGCGCCACCGCACCGACGTGCTCTCGGATGGGCTCACCGTCGATCAGGCAGGCGCCGCTGGTGGGAACGGTCAGCCCGGCCATGATCCAGGCCAGCGTCGACTTGCCCGAGCCGTTGCCGCCGTGAATCAAGATCCCGTCGCCCTGTTCCACGACGATGTCGATGTCGCGCAGGGCGGTCTTCGCCCATGGTGTCCCGCTGTTGTATTCGTGTGAGACGCCGATGATTTCGAGCACCGGCTTGGTCGAGCCCCACTTGGCCGCCGGGGCCGGCACCGGGGGCGGGGCCGTTTCGACCATGCCAGTGTTGTCCGGGGAGTCGCTGAGGTTGATCGTCCGGTTCGCCGACGCGGCCTCGTTGTCGAAGTGGGTGATGTGCACCAGGGCGGTCCGATGCCGTTGGGGAAGGCCCGAGAGCACGTTCAACAAGACGTTGCGGCCCTCCTGGTCGATCATGCTGGTGAATTCGTCGGCGATCAGCAGCGCCGGTTCGCGGGCCAGCGCCGCGGCCAGGGCGAGGCGCTGCAATTCCCCGCCGGACAGGCTGCCGGTATCCCGCTCCGCGAAACCCTCGAGCCCCACTTCGCGCAGCAGATGGTCGACGTCGACCGCGGTGCCCGGCGGCAGTCCCCACACCACATCGTCGGCGACCCGGGTCCCCAGCACCTGGCTCTTCGGGTGTTGCAGGACGAGCGCCGTGCCACCCATCATGCCCAGCCCGACCGCGCCGGGGCGCCGCACGGTGCCCGACGTCGGCGGCCGGCCCGCCAGGATCAGCGTCAACGTGGTCTTGCCGGACCCGTTGGCGCCGATGACGGCAACGTGTTCCCCGACTTGCAGTTCCATGCTGAGCTCGCGCAACGCGTCCTGCTGGGCGTGCGGATAGCGGAACCGCACCTTGTCGAGCCGCACGGGCACGGGCCCGATCGGGGCGTCGGGAGGCTCGTCCGGGGCGTCGAGTTTGTGCACATCCGGGACGTTGCCCATCCGATCCAGCAGGCGAGAGAGCGCCCACCAACCGATCAACGACGAGACCATGACCCCGTAGGTGACGTACCCGAGCATCAGCCACGGCCAATAATGCAGCCCGAATTCGAAGACCCGCTTGACGTCGGCGCCGAGCCACCGCAGATCCACGCGGTCCAGGAACGCGACGAGACCGTCCACGTTGGCGGTCATCACCTGGAAGATCAGATGCCGCAATCGATTCAGCACCGCCAGTAAACCGACCGTGGCGACGGCGACGGCGAAGCCGACGATCAGGGAGGCAAAAGTCACGGTCGGTGTGCCCCGGCCCCTGCGTTTGACGACTCCGGTCAATCCGCCGATGTAGGCGCAGTTGACGACGGTCAAGAAACTGCCCAGTCCGGAGATGAGGAAGGCGAGAGTTCCGGCGGCAAACGTCGCGGCGATCAGCACCCGGAACCGGTAACGGTAGGTCAGCAGCCCCATCGGCACGGTGCCCAGCAGAGCCAATCCCTGCGCGAACGGGATCACCCCGGCGACGATCGAGATCACCGCGCAGAGCGCCCCCATGACCGATGCCTGCGCCAATTCGGCCGGCTCTAGAGGTCCACCCCGGTGGCGCGAACGGACGGGGCGACGGGCATTCACTTCACTGATTGTGCCAGGCCGCAGCGCCAAGTCGCGTCGTCACACTGCGCGACTTTCGACTCGTTCGGGCCGCCGCTTCTCGTCTCCCTTAGCAAAGCTATGGAACGATGGGTACATGGACAGAGTTGTCGAGACCGCAAACGTCGAGGCCCAGCAGTTGGGCGCGGACCTGCTCGCCGTGGTGGCGCGGCTCAACCGGCTGGCCACCCAGCGGATCCAGATGCCCTTGCCCGCGGCGCAGGCTCGGCTGCTCGCCAGCATCGAAGCCCACGGTGAAGCCCGGATCGGTGACCTGGCCGCCGTCGATCACTGCTCGCAACCGACCATGACCACGCAGGTGCGCCGGCTCGAGGACGCCGGCCTGGTCACCCGCACCGTCGACCCGGGGGATGCCCGCGCCGTGCGGATCCGCATCACCCCGCAAGGGAAGCGCACGCTCAACGCGGTGCGCGCGGACCGCGCCGCCGCGATCGAACCGCAGCTGGCGTTGCTGGAGCCCGGTGATCGCCAGGTGCTGACGGATGCGGTCGAGGTTCTGCGCCGGCTACTGGACAACGCGTCGTCGGCGGGCCGGCGTAACACGCTGTGATGGGAATGGCCCCGGTGGATTGCCGGCGGCCGGGGGGTAGACACTAGGTCGAGCTGACCGGTGTGACGAAAGGTGGCGGCCATGCGGCCCGAGGCTTCCGCGTTCAGGGCCTCCCCGTTGACCGTTTGGGTTGGGTCGATGAGGTTCGATTTCGCCCCCGGCCGCGACGTGATCGTCGGCTACGGTCCGGGTTGCGACATCGCGCTCGAGCGACTCGGCAATCCGGCGTCGCCGCCACCACCGCCCCGCCCGGAGCTGGTGCTGCGATTCGCCGGCGCCCAGTGGGTGGCCATCGACCTGAGTCACAACGGCATCTTCGTCGACGGCGCGCGGGTGTCGACGGTGAATATCCGCGGCGGTCAGGCGATCAGCATCGGTGATCCGCAGCACGGTCCGCGACTGGTGTTCGAAACCGGTCATCCGGCCGGTCCGGCCGCGGCCGCGCGCCCGGCTCCGCGACCCGCCGCACATCCCCCGCCGCGGCCGCCGGTCGCGCCCGGACCCGCCCGTCCAACCGCTCCGAACCCGGGGGCTCCTACCCAGCGCGAGACCCAACGCATGCG
>NZ_MVIJ01000045.1 GCF_002086735.1 Mycobacterium scrofulaceum
CCGCCCCCCCCGCCCCCCCCCCCCCCCCCCCCCCCCCCCCCCCACCCTGAGCATCACCCCGCCGCCGCACACCCCCCAGCCCTTCAGCGGTTCACCGGGGTGGAACCCGCCCCCACCCAAACGGCGCAACCCCTGGCCCATCATCGCCGCCGTCGCCGCGGTGCTCGTCGTCATCGTGGGCGGCGTGGGCATCTGGCTCGTCGTGCGGCCCAAGCCGGCGCCGCCTCCCGACCCGATCCCGGCCGAGCGCCTCAACGCACTGCTGCTCGGCGCTTCCAACATCAACGCGGTGATGGGCTCCTCGACGATGGAGCCCGGCAAGCCCATTCAGGCCATGGACACCTCGTCGCTGACGGTGTCACAGCCCGATTGCCAGGGTGCGCTCTACACCACCCAGAGCAGGGTGTACGCGGGCACCGGTTACTCGGCGGTGAGCGGCCTGGTGTCGTCGGAGCCGGGAGACAACTACGACCACTGGGTCAACCAGGCGGTCGTCCTTTTCCCCTCCGCCGACAAGGCCAAGGACTTCCTGCAGACCTCGGCGGGGAAGTGGAAGGGCTGCGCGGGCAAGACGGTGACGGTCACCAACAAGGGCAAGACCTATCGGTGGACGTTCGAGCAGGTGCAAGGCGTTCCCCCCAAGATCGCCGTGCTGGAAACCCAGGAAGGCGCCGACGGCTGGGAGTGCCAGCGCGCCATGAGCGCGGCCAACAACGTGGTCGTCGACGTCAACGCCTGCGGGTACCACATCGTCGATCAGGGCACCCAGATCGTCGACAAGATCGTCGAGAAGGTCAACAACGTATAGCACGAAAATGCAAGCAGCGCTTAACTATTGGATGTCGGGCCCCTGTGCGCGCAAGTCGTCGACCGCGGACATGGCGCTCCGCAACTTGGCCAGCCATTCCTCGGCGTGTTCACCGACCAGCCTGACCGACCACGCCAGTGCGTCGGCGCGGGACCGGGCCACGCCGGCGTCGACCAACGTGTCGAGCACCTGCCGTTCCGGTTGCTTCAAGCGTGTCATCACCGGTACGGCGATGTGCGTGAACAGGATTCGCTCCACGCCGGCCTTGGAGCCGACCTCGACGCCCCAGGAGACCTTGCGGCCGTAGCGGTCCTGGGCTTCGTCGGCGATATGCATTCGCTCCGAACGGGTTTCCTCGCGGAAGCGCGAAGCGCGTCCTGCCGCCCGGGCCTCGCTCTCCTCGTTCTCCGAGCCCGCGAGTTCGGGCAACCGTCCGATGACCGTGATTTCTTCGCGGTCGACGACCACCGTCGGGTCGCCGTCGAACCAACCTTCGGGCAGACGCCCGGCGAACCACTCCGCGGCGTCGCTGGCGTCGGGTTGCTGGGCCTGTTGCCAGCCCCCGGGGCGGCCGTAACGCCGGCCGTGCGCGTGATGGGATTTCATAATTACATGATTACATCGTTACAACCGCAACGGAATGGGTTTCGCGGGCCGCGAACGCGATCACGGCACCTCGGGGTGCATCGCGAGTTCCCGGCGACCGCGCGCAAAGGTCCGTCCAAGTGCGCAAAACCCGTTGATCTGGGCTGATCGAAGTTGTATTTTTGGTAGCGAAGCAGGCCCGGAACGACCAATTCGAAGCGCCGGAAGTCAGGGTAGTAAACCGGCCGCGTAGGACCCGCGCATGACGGAGCCCACGCCCCCTAGAGTCGTCCGGGCCTGCCCATGTCCGCCGGCTCGGGCGTCAGTCGCCGTCGAACCCGTCGCCCCGGCGGATCCGGAAGAGTTTGACCTCGTTCTTGATGCCCTTGAGTCGGCGCGCGCCGGCGAACGACCCACTGAACTCGCCGGAGTCGCCGACCGCCTCCCAGACCGAGTCCGCCGCGAGCACGGTGCCCGGGCGTGCCACGCCGGTGACCCGGCTCGCGACGTTGACGGGGCTGCCGAACCAGTCGCCCGCCCGGCTCACCGCCATGCCGGAGGCCACGCCCGCCCGCAGGCGCGGGAAGTCGTTGTCGGTGTCGACGGCGTCCACGAGCTTCACCACGACGTCGAGCATGGGCAGCGGCTCGGGGCACACGAACATCACCGCGTCGCCGATCGTCTTGATGAACCGCACGGGCGGGACGGTGACGTCGCGGGCCAGGACGGCCAGCCGGTTGGCCAGATGTCCCAACTCCTCGGCCGACACCGCCTCCCCGATCCGGGTGAAGCCGACGAGGTCGGCGAAGGCCACGGTGATCTGGCGGGCTCCCGGCAGCGGCTTGCCGGCGGCGCGCTCCGCGGCGTTGACCGCTTCGGTCTCCATCATGTGGCGCAGTTGCATGAACAGCATCTGTTGGATCATCGGGCCGAGCTCGGGCGCGATTTCGCCGACCAAAGCCTTTGACGCCTTGGCGATTTCGAGCTCCGTCGCGCCGGGGCGCATGATCGCCGAAAGCGCGGTGTACCGCATCACCTCGGCCGCGCGCGACAAACCTTCGGCGAGCACCCGGACGACCAGCACCACCTGCTCCGGGTCCAGGCCCAGCTCGACGAAACGCTGGGCGTAGGCGGCGGCTTCGCCGTCGGCGCGCATGTGGATGATCGCATCGGGGTCGTCGACCCTGGCCAGACCGATGGCGCGCTGCACTCGTTGCAGCAGGTCCAGGTCGATGCCGTGGGTCTCGCTGATCTCCCGGGCCGATACGTAGGTGCCGTCGTCGCCGATGAGGTGGCGGGTGGCCAGCAGCAACGGCGGATTGGTCGCCCTGATCTCGTCCGGGGTGATGCCCTGCCCGATCAGCCACTCCACCAATTGCGCCCGCTCGGTGCGCGCGCGGCCCTCGAGTCCGTCGAGCAGGTCGTCGTCCACTTCGCCAACGTACAACGGGGCGCGCGAAGCGGGTCGGCGCCGGTAGGGCGCGTCATGATGTCGCGTGATGAGGTGAAGCGATGATGAGCGCGCCAGTGCGGCGGGGATTCCCGCCGGTCGTCGACGAACACGCCACGATACTGATCCTGGGTTCGTTTCCCAGCGCGCGATCGCTGGCGGTGGGCCAGTACTACGCCAATCCGCGAAATGCGTTCTGGCCGATCACCGGCGAGCTGCTCGGGTTCGACGCCGCCGCCCCCTACGAAACCCGGCTGGCCGCGCTGCGGTCGGCCGGCGTGGCCCTCTGGGACGTGTTGCGAGCGTGCCGGCGCGCCGGCAGCGCGGATTCGGCTATCGAACCGAAAAGCTTGGTGCCCAACGATTTCGGTCGACTGTTCGCGTCCTACCCCGCGATCACGCGGGTGTACTTCAACGGCGCGAAGGCCGCCGAGCTGTACCGCAGGCTAGCCGGGGCCGACGAGCAGGTCGAGTATCGCCGGCTGCCTTCGACCAGCCCCGCGCACGCCGTCCGGCCGGGAGTGAAGCTGGCGGCCTGGCGGGAAATCTCCGTGCCGGCGTCATGACACCGGCGGTCGACGGTGAGCCCACGGGCGCGCGGATTCGATCTGCGCGGCCAACGACAACAGCGTCGCTTCGTCGTAGGGACGCCCCACCAGCTGCACGGCGATCGGCAGCCCGTCACCGTCGAAGTCCCACGGCACGGCCGCGGCGGGCTGTCCCGTCAGGTTCCACACCTGCTGGAAGGGGACGCGCTGCGCCACCGCCAGCAGTGTCCACACCGCGCCGCGGCGTTGGTAGGCGCCGATGCGGGAGGGCCCCGTCGCGTTGCCCGGCGTGACGACCACGTCGACGTCGTCGAAGATCGACTGAATGCGGGCGCTGACGGCCGGCTCCGCGTCCCGAAGGGCAACCATCCGGCGGTCCGAGAAGAACGAACCGGCGTGCGCCAGATTGCGGGTGCGCGCTTCGAGACGCTCGGGATGAGCCAGCGAATCGGCGTCGTCGCTGATGCCCCGCAGATAACGGGGCAGGTAGTTGGTCATGATGGCCGACGGCGGATAGTCCGGGTCGGCGTCGACGACGTCATGGCCGAGCTCGCGCAGCAGCGCGCCGGCCTGCTCGACCGCCGTGAGCTCCTCCTTACCGATCCGGACGGGAAGCGGCGTTGGGACCTTGGTGCTCAAGGCGATCCGCAGGCGGCCGGGTTCCCGCGTCGCCGCGGCCACGAACTCGCCCTCCGGCCCCGGCACCGTTGATGTCGCATCGAGGAACAGTGCGGCATCGAGCACCGACCGGGCCAACGGGCCGTTGACGCTCAGCCCGTGCCACGCGTCGTCGTGCGGCTCCAGCGACACCCGATCCCGTTGCGGCTTGACACCGAACAGGCCGCACCAGATGGCCGGGATGCGGATCGAGCCGCCACCGTCGGACCCCAGCGCCAGCGGCGCCAGCCCGGCGGCCACCGCGGCGGCGCTGCCGCCGCTGCTGCCGCCCGGGGTCCGCCTGAGGTCCCAGGGATTGCGGGTCGCGCCGAAGGTCAACGACTCGGTGTAGGGAAACATCATCAGTTCGGGCACATTGGTTTTGCCGAGGATGACGGCGCCCGCGGCGCGCAACCGGCGGACCACCTCCGCGTCGGAGGTCGCGGCCGGGCGGTGCCCACCGCTGCCGTACGTCGTCACCTCACCGGCGACGTCGACGTCGTCCTTGATCGCGATCGGCACCCCGAGAAGCGGCAGCCGCTCACCGGCGTCCAGGCGTTCCTGCGCGACGGCCGCCTCGTAGCGCGCGCTGTCGGAGAGCACCACGCGGTAACAGCGCAGCTGGCTGTCCAGTCGCGCGATGCGTTCCAGATAGATCTCGAGCAGTTCCGGCGCGGTGAGTTCGCCGTCGGCCAGCATCCGTGCCTGAGCGGCCGCGCCGGCAAAAGCCACATCGCGGGCCACGTCGCGAGCGTCCACCGCGGCAGCGTATCCCCCATGCCGGCGCGGCCAGTACCGTGGGCGACATGTCCTGCGTGTTCTGTGCGATCGTCGCCGGGGCGGCCCCGGCCATCCGGATCTGCGAAGACGACGACTACCTGGCCATCCTCGACATCCGCCCGTTCACCCGCGGGCACACCCTGGTCATCCCCAAACGGCACAGTGTCGACCTCACCGATACGCCGCCGGAGACGCTGGCCGGGATGGTCACGGTCGGCCAACGGATCGCCCGGGCCGCTCGCGCGACGGAATTGGCCGACGCGACCAACATCGCCATCAACGACGGCAGCGCCGCCTTTCAGACGGTCTTCCACATCCACCTGCACGTGCTGCCCCGGCGCAACGGCGACAAGCTGTCGGTCGCCAAGGGGATGCTGCTGCGGCGCGACCCCGATCGGGACGCGACCGCCCAGATTCTGCGTTCGGCGCTGGCCCGCATCGACGCCAGCCAGTAGCCGAGCGGATCGCGGCCCGGGGCACTGGTCACCCGGCGGCTGTCACAACCTGGGCAAGCATCCCACGGCATTGACCCTGAACCTGGCGCGGCGGTTTATTCTCCACTAGCGCGCGGTGAACACCGATAGCTCACCGCACGGCGCGGATCGGCTGGAGCGGCGATGAAACCGTGGGCGGAAAAACCCTGGCGGTGGTTCAGGCTGCCGCCTCGCCTCGGTTGGTCCGTCGTGGGCGCGTACGCGGTGGCGGCCGCGCTGGTCATCGCCTCCTCGATGGCCGGCTGGAAAGGCGCCTACGCCAGCAGACCGGTCGACGAAATCGCCCTGGCAATGTGCCTGCTGTTCGCCGCGGTGTGTGCCGGCTACGCGGCCCGATTCGCGTCCCCGCGACACAGATACGGATGGCTGGCGCTGGTGATGGCCCTGCTGGGCTGGGCGGCGGGTGAGGTCATCTGGTCCGTTTACGACGTGCGGCCCGAGCTGGCGCACGCCACCCATCCGGCCGCGTCCGAGATCGTGCTGCTGCTCTGGCCGTTCGGCGCCTTCACGTCCTTGGTGCTGTTGTCGCGGTTCTCCCGCCACAGTCCGCGACGGCTGGTCCTGGACGGTCTCATCGTGGCGACGTCGTTGTTCGTCGTGTCGTGGGTGTTCGTCCTGGACCAGCAGCTGCGCCACGACAGTGAGTCGCGGGCGACGACGGTGGCCGAGATCTTCAACGACGTCGTCCTGCTGACGACCGCCATCCTGATGCTGTCCCGGGGGCGTCCCGGCGACGAGCCGAGCCGCAACCTGCTGGCCGGCGGCGTGGCGACGATCAGCATCTCCGACATCGCGATGGTGTTCAAGAGCGGGATCGGCAGCTACCAGGTCAGCGATCTGGTGGACCTGGGCCGAGTGGGCGGGCTGGGCATGCTCGCACTGGCCGCGTTGTCCAGCGTCTACGAGCCCCTCGTGCCGTTTTCGCGCGACGACGAAATCCGGTCGCGTACCCGGCTGTGGCTGCCCTATCTGCCCTTGCTGGTCGCCGCGGCCGTCGGGTTGGGCCACGCCGTGGGTTTGATGGCGCACGGGCCGTTGCTCGCCGCGCTCGGAATCCTGGTGGCCGCGGTGCTCGTGCGGCAGTTCGTCGTGCTGATGGAGAACCAGAGCCTGCTGTCCGAGGTGGCGCGGGAAGCGTTCCGCGACAGCCTTACCGGCCTGGCCAACCGGGCGTACTTCCTGGACCGGCTGGAACAGGCCGTCGCCCGGCAGAGCTGCGACATAGCGCCCATCGCGGTGTTGTGCCTCGATCTCGACAATTTCAAAGCGGTCAACGATGCCCTGGGCCACCCGGCCGGTGACGAACTTCTGGTCCGGGTCGCCGGCCGGCTCACCGCCACCCTGGGCGACGACAAGTGCGTCATCGCCCGCCTCGGTGGCGACGAATTCGCCGTGGTCATCGAGGGTCCCATCGAGGAATCGCACGCGGCGGCCCATCGCGTCCTCGAGGCGTTCCACGCCCCGATCCTGGTCGACGGCGTTCCCATACCGGTCCGACCGAGTGTGGGATACACGGTGGCCACCGCCTCGTCGGATTGCAGCGTCGAACAACTTCTCCGGCACGCCGACTTGGCCATGTACACCGCCAAACGCGAAGGCGGCCAGTGTGTTCGCACCTTCGTGCCCGATCTGCCGCTCTCCTACTCGTTTCCGGCCGCCCGGGCCGCGGAGTCGCCCCCGACGGTCACCGAGGCGGGCACCGACCCGCTGCTGAGGCGGGCCGGTGACGCCGCGACGTCGATACCGGCGCAACGGCAAGCGCAACGACCGGCGCATAGACAAGAGGGCGTCGACGGCGTCCGGTGGCCCCCGACGACGATCCGGATCGTCCTCGCGGTCTTGACGATCGGCGTCGTCTCCTTCGCCGTCACCAGCGCCCTCGCCCCGAACGCCAGCCACAGCGTCTTCTTCGCCAAATCGCTGTATTCGGCGTTGAACCTCCTGGCGGCCGGGCTGATCGCCGTCCGCGCATACCGCCTCAAGGCCGACCGGCTCGCGTGGTCCCTGATCGCGGCGGGCATGGCGTTGTCGGCGCTCGGCGACGTCGTCTACGCGGTATGGGTGCCGAGCGCTCAGTCACCGTCCGTGGCCGATCCCGAATACCTGGCCTTTTATCCGTTCGTCTATGCCGGGATCTTGCTGCTGATGCGATCCAGCCTGAAGCGGGTGCCGATGCCCATCCGCATCGATTCCCTGGTGTGCGCGTTGGCGGTGGCCGCGCTGGCCGCGGCGCTGCATGCCGGGCCCATGCACGCCGCCGCGGCCCGGGTTCCGGCGACGGTACTGGTGGGCCTCGTATACCCGTGGGGCGATCTGGTGCTGCTGGCCCTGGCCGTCAGCATGTTGCCAATCCTGGGGTGGCGCAGCGAGTTTCGCTGGGGCTTTCTCGTCGTCGGGCTGGTCGGCTTCGCCGTCGCGGACACGGCCTACCTGTTCCAGACATCGGCGGGCTCGTACCGGGTGGGCAGCCCGCTCGACGCGCTCTGGCCGGCCTCGTCGCTGCTGGTCGCGATAGCCAGCTGGGCGCGTTGGTCGTCGGCGGCTCCGGCGCAGCGGCGCGGACTCGGCTCCTACGCGGTTCCCGTGACGTGCACCATCGTGGCGCTCGGGGTCGCCATCCTGGGGCACGATTCACGGCTGGCTTCGACGCTCGCCGCGCTCAGCCTCGTCGCGGTCGCCGCGCGGTTCTCGGTGACCTTCCGCGACGTCAGCTTGCTGGCCGAGAGCCACCTGCAGGCCATGACCGACAAACTGACGACCCTGCCCAACCGGCGGTCACTGGCGACGGCGCTGACCGAGCTGTCGGCTTCCGCGTCGAACGCCCGGGGGCCATCGCATCGTGCGCTGCTTTTGCTCAACCTTGACAAGCTGCGGGAGATCAACCAATCGGTCGGTCGCCACTTCGGAGATGAACTGTTGTGGCACATCGCAAATCGCCTCGTGCACAGTGTGCGGCGCGATGATCTGCTCGCGCGGGTGAGCGACGAGGAGTTCGCCATCCTGCTCGGCGAGGGGTCGGACCTCGTCGCCGCCCGCGCCCAGGCCGGTCGGTTGCTCGAGGGTATGAGGATCCCGTTCGAGTTGGACGCGATCAGCGTGAAAATCGACGCCTCCATCGCCATTGCGCTGTATCCCGACCATTGCGACCATCCGCAGGAACTGTTGAACCGGGCCGAGGCGACGATTCCGCACGCGAAGTCGGCCCTCAGCAGGATCGCGGTGTACGAGTCCGGCTTCGAGATGGATCGCGACCACGACCCCAACCTCGTCGGGGAGTTGCGCGCCGCGCTGATCGACGGCGACCAGTTGACCGTGCATTACCAGCCCAAGGTCAACGCGACCGACGGAAGCGTCCACAGCGTCGAGGCGCTGCTGCGCTGGCAGCACCCCGACCGCGGGCTGCTGCTGCCGGAGGAGTTCCTGCCGGCCGCCGAACGTGCCGGCTTGATGCGGACGCTGGCCAACCGCACCATCAACCTCACGCTCGAGCAGGTCCGGTCGTGGCGTGACCAGGGCATTCCGCTGACGGTCGCCGTGAACCTGTCGACCACGAACCTGCTCGACCTCGACCTCGCGGTCACCATCGAGCGACTGCTGCGGACCCACGGCTTACCCCCCGACGCCTTGATCGTCGAGATCACCGAGAGCGCCCTCGTGGATTCGGACCGGTCCCGCAACACCGTCGCCGCTCTGCAGCTTCTCGGCGTTCGCATCTCGCTGGACGACTACGGCACCGGATGGTCCTCGCTGGCGCGCCTGCAGGACGTCTCGGTCGACGAGCTCAAACTCGACAGGCGATTCGTGGCGCGGCTGGCCCAGGACCCACGGTCGGTCGCCATCGTGCAGTCCACCGTGGATCTGGCGCAGAACCTGGGCGCCGACCTGGTCGCCGAGGGGGTCGAAGACGAAGTCACCCTGACCGCGCTGCGGCGTTACGGCTGCACGATCACCCAGGGTTTCGTGCACAGCCCGCCGCTGCCGCCCGAAGACCTGCGGCGCTGGGTCACCGCCAGGACCGCCACCGCGGGCCGCGTCGATTCCGAGCGGTCGGCACTGACGGACTGACCGTCAGAACAACTCCTTGGCGAGCAATTCCAGGGTGGCCACCCGCGCCGGCGCGGTGGACGGGGCCGTGCCGCGGCGCGCGGAGGCCACCGGGTTGACCATCACCTCGTCCACGTCGAACCGTCGGGCGAGCTCCCGCACCTGTTCGGCGGCCTCGGCCGGCGTACCCAGGACCGCACGCCGCAGCCCGCTCTCCACGATGTGCTGCTGCGGCGTCAGCTCCGCACGTTCGGCCTCCTCGACCAGCGGCACCGGCCCGAGCGGTTGCCCGGTGCGCAGCTTTGCCATCATCTGCAGATTGGGCAGCATCAAAGCCGTTGCCTCGTCACGAGTTTCGGCGACCGCTGCGTTCACCGTCAGGAACGTCAGGGGTTCGGGCGTCAGGGAGCTGGGCCGGAAGCGGGAGCGGTAGACCTCGAGCGCCTCTTCGGTTCCGTGGCCGGAGAAGTGATGCGCGAACACGTACGGCAGCCCCTTGGCGGCGGCCAAGTGCGCTGAGTACATCGACGAGCCGAGCAGCCACAGCCGCGGTTCGCCGGCGGCGGCCGGGGTGGCCTTGAGCCGGTAGTCGCCCGAGCGCAGCGGCACCACCACGCCGCGCGCGCTCATCAGCGCCGCCACGTCGTCGAGGTATTCCGGGAACTTCTCGATGTCTTCGTCGCCGCGGCTGGCGCGCAGGGCGTACGACGTGACCGGGTCGGAGCCGGGCGCTCGGCCGATGCCCAGGTCGATGCGGCCCGGGGCGGCGGCCTCCAGCAGCGCGAATTGCTCGGCCACCGCCAGCGGCGCGTGATTGGGCAGCATGACGCCGCCGGACCCGAGGCGCAGCTGCGAGGTTTGCGCGGCCAGATAGGCGATCAGGACCGGCGGGCTGGTCGCGCCGACGGACGGCATGTTGTGGTGCTCGGCGACCCAGTAGCGCGTGAAACCGAGCCGGTCCGCGGCCTGCGCCAGCCGCACGGTCGCCGCGAGCGCATCGCCGGTCGTCTGGTCCGTGCGCACCGGGACGAGATCAAGGACGGAAAGACGCACGCAGGCGTCAACGCCGGAGCCCGCGCGAACGTTCCCGGCCTTCTCGCGAGCAGACACAAAATCGCACGCCCGCCCGGCCTATCGGGTGATTTTGCGTCTGCTCGGCCGAAGGACTGTCAGTAATCCTTCAGCGTGATCGAGCTGACGATGCGGTCGAAGACCTCCTGCGGTATCGGCGCCCCGCCCGGGATGTTGTCGACGACCAGCCATTGATTGCGCTTGACGTAGTCGTTGAACTCCTTGTGATAGTTCGCGAAACCGAGCTCGTAGTCGTCACCCGCGGCGGCGAGTTCGCCGGCCAGGATGTAGGCGCCCAGCAGCGCCACGCTGGTGCCCTGACCCGACAACGGCGAGCAGCAATATGCTGCGTCGCCGACCAGCGCGACCCTGCCCTGCGACCAGCGGTCCATCTTGATCTGCGACATCTCGTCGAAGTAGAAATCCGGCGCGCCGCGCAGGTATTGCAGCAGTTGGGGCCGCACCCAGCCGTCGTCGGCCATCCGCCGCTCCAACTCGGCGAACTGCGCCTCGGTGTCGCGGTAGTCGATCCGCAAATCGGTGTCCATGAAACCCAACATGGCCCGGGCCTCGGTGTTGTTGCGGGCGCTGTAGACACCGGCCATCGAGTGATCCCCGTAGTGCCAGGTCTGCCAGTAGTCCAGGTCCAGGAAATTGGGCACGGTGAAGATCGCCGCGTGGGTGCCCAGCCTTTCGATGAATTGCTCCTCGGCGCCGAACACCAACCCGCGCACGTTGGAGTGCAGTCCGTCGGCACCGATGACCAGGTCGAAGCTGCGTGCGGGGGCGCGCTGGAACGTCACGTGCACGGCGGCGCCGTCGTCGTCCAGGCCGGTGATGGTGTCGTCGAAGAGGTATTGGGCCGTCCATTGGCTTGCGCCGTAGAGCAATTCGACCAGGTCATCGCGCAAGAGCTCGACGTCGGGACTATCGATGGGCCCGCCGGTCGGCGTGGCCTCGGTGTCGCGCGACAGTTCGTTACCGTCGCGGTCGACGACGGAGGCGCCGCGGATTTGCGTCTTTCGTTTCTGGGCGGCGGCCAGCAGCCCCATGCGTTCCAGCACCCCCAGCGCCGGGCCGCGCACGTCGATCGCCTGACCGCCCGGCCGCGGCCCGGGGTGTCGCTCCACCACGGTGACCGAATAGCCGTGCCGCCCAAGCCAATAAGCCGCCGTCGCACCGGCCACGCTGGCGCCGGACACCAGAACGTCAGTCACTTGATCCCTGCCAGCCTTTTCGCGTCGCGGAAAACGTCGTCGAGCATTGCTGGTGTCAACCTACCGGTAAACATGTTTTGCTGGCTCGGGTGGTAGCAGCCGAGTAACCGCACTCCGGGCGCGAATTGCGCGACCACCCCGTGGCCGAACCGCGGTTTGCGCATCGCGGACGCGCCCGGCAGCCGCAGCGCGATTTGCCAGGCGAACCCGCCCAACGCCACGATCGTGCGCACGTGCCCGGACACCAGCCGCCATTCGGCCTCCAGCCACGGCCAGCAGGTGTCACGCTCCAGCGGTGTCGGGGCATTGGCCGGAGGCGCGCACCGCACCGGTGCCACGATGCGAACCTGCCTCGCGCGCAACCCATCCGCGGCGTCCACGCTGGTCGGTTGATTCACCAGCCCGGCGCGGTGCAGCGCCGCGTAGAGCTGATCGCCGGATCGGTCGCCGGTGAACATGCGTCCGGTCCGGTTGGCGCCGTGCGCGGCGGGCGCCAACCCGACGATCAACAGCCGGGGCCGCTCCGACCCGAAGCCCGGCACCGGCCGGCCCCAATACGGCTGGTCGGCGAAGGCGCGGCGCTTGAGGACGGCGACGTCCTCGCGCCAGTCGACGAGCCTCGGGCACGCGCGGCAGACGCTGACCAGGGCGTCGAGTTCGGGTATCGACGTGGTCGCGCGGGCCAGCGCGGCCGCCTGTGCGGCGTCGGCGGCCGCGGCGGTCTGCGGGGTCGCCGGATCGCCCGGCCATCCGGTCCCGGGCACCACGGGAGAATCGAACGGCTGACCGGTACGCGGGTGGACAAGCACATGAACATCCTGCAGTCGGCCGGTGGTCGACGGCCGAACGCCCCGAATATTCGGTGGTCGCGCGGCGGGCCAGCGGCTACATTCTCCCCGGGATACCCATGAGCCATCCGAGCCGCGGCCCGGCGTTTCTGATCCTGTCCGCCACACTGCTGGCGACGACGGGTACCGGCATTTCGATCATCGCGTTCCCCTGGCTGGCGCTGCAGCACCATGACCGCGCACGCGACGCGTCGATCGTGGCCGCCGCCATGACGCTCCCGTTGGTGCTGTCCACGCTGGTCGCCGGCACCGCGGTCGACTTTTTCGGGCGTCGCCTGATTTCGCTGGTTTCCGATTCCCTGTCCTGTGCGGCGGTGGCCGCCGTCCCGCTGACCGCCCGGCTGTTCGGTGTGGACGCGATCAACGTCGCCGAGCTGGCGGTGCTGGCCTTCTGCGCGGCCGCGTTCGACCCGGCCGGGACGACGGCGCGGCAGTCGATGCTGCCGGAGGCCGCCGCGCGCGCGGGCTGGTCGCTGGACCGCACCAACAGTGTCTACGAGGCCATCCTCAACCTGGCGTACATCGTGGGCCCGGGCATCGGCGGCCTGATGATCGCCACGGTCGGCGGCGTGAACACGATGTGGGTCACGGCGGGTTGCTTCGGTGCGTCCCTGTTGGCGATTGGCGCGCTGCGGCTCGAGGGCGCCGGCAAGCCGTACCATGCAAACCGACCCGAGGGGTTGATGTCCGGCATCGCCGAAGGGCTGCGGTTCGTCTGGAACCTGCGGGTGCTGCGAACGCTCGGCCTGATCGACCTGGCCGTGACCGCCCTTTATCTGCCGATGGAAAGCGTGCTGTTCCCAAAGTATTTCGCCGACCGGCATCAGCCCGCACAGCTGGGTTGGGCGCTGATGGCGCTCGGGGTCGGCGGCGTCGCGGGCGCGCTGGGCTACGCGGTGCTGTCGAGACACACCCGCCGGCGGACGGCCGTGCTGACGGCGACCCTCACCTTCGGCGCGGCGACGGTGGGCATCGCCTTCCTGCCGCCGCTGCCGGTGATCCTGCTGCTGTGCGCGGTGACCGGCCTGGTGTACGGGCCGATCCAGCCCATCTACAACTACGTCATGCAGACCCGCGCGCCGCACCGATTGCGCGGCCGGGTGGTCGGGGTGATGACCGGCCTGATGTACGCCGCGGGGCCGTTGGGATTGCTGGTGGCCGGCCCGCTCGCCGATGCCGGCGGGTTGACGGTCACATTCCTCGCCTTGGCGGTGCCGATCCTGCTGATCGGGCTGATCGCCGTGCGGCTGCCGTCGCTGCGCGAATTGGACCGCGCGCCAGAGTTCGAAGCGCCCCGGCATTCGCCGCTGTGATTCGTCAGTCACCGAGGATTCTGCGCCTTACTGTTCGAATTCCTCGTCGGTGAGCAGTCCCCGCCGAGCATCGGGTCCTGTTGGGTCTGCGCCGCCCGCATCGCGCCGCGCGCCTGCTGTGGCGTCTCGGCTCGGTGCCGCGTCATCTCCTCGCGAAACGTGGCGGGATCGGCAATGGCTTGGCGGAGAACATCGGTCATCGTCATGCCGATCACCTGAGCGCCCGCCAGGTCGGGGCGGGCCGCGGTCACGGCGTCGATCTCCACATCGGCCGTGGCGCCCGGCCGGTGGTCGGGTTGAACGCGGCCGTGATCCTCGGGGTGGCACCAGCGGCAAGATCGCTATACAGCGCTGGCGGGCTCGTAGGATCGGGTCGTGAATGCTGATGTCCTGGCGAGCCTGATCGCCGACCTTCCCGACGGGATGGTGGTCACCGACCCGACCGTCACCGAGGGCTATCGCCAGGACCGCGCCTTCGACCCGTCCGCCGGCAAGCCCTTGGCGGTGGTCCGACCGCGGTGCACCGAGGACGTGCAGGCGGTGCTGCGCTGGGCCTGTGCGCACGGAGTGCCGGTCGTGACCCGGGGAGCCGGCAGCGGCCTGTCCGGCGGGGCGACGGCGCTGGACAACGGCATCGTGCTGTCGACGGAGAAGATGCGCGACATCACCGTCGACCCCGTCACCCGCACCGCGGTGTGCCAGCCCGGTTTGTTCAACGCCGAGGTCAAGGAGGCCGCCGCCGAGCACGGCCTGTGGTACCCGCCCGACCCGTCGTCGTTCGAGATCTGCAGCATCGGCGGCAACATCGCCACCAACGCCGGCGGCCTGTGTTGTGTGAAGTACGGCGTCACCACCGACTACGTGCTGGGCATGCAGGTGGTGCTGGCCGACGGTACGGCGGTCCGGCTCGGCGGCCCCCGTTTGAAGGACGTGGCCGGGCTTTCGCTGACCAAGCTCTTCGTCGGCAGCGAAGGCACCCTGGGCGTCGTCACCGAGGTCACGCTGCGCCTGGTGCCCAAGCAGAACGCATCCAGCATCGTCGTGGCCTCCTTCGCAACCGTCGAGGCGGCCGTCGATGCGGTTCTCGGGGTCACCGCGCGGCTGCGCCCGTCCATGCTGGAGTTCATGGACGCGGTGGCCATCAACGCCGTCGAGGACACCCTGCGCATGGACCTGGACCGCGGGGCGGCCGCCATGCTGGTGGCCGGCTCCGACGAACGGGGGCGCGCGGGCTCACAAGACGCCGAGATCATGGCCGCCGTGTTCGCGGAATGCGGTGCGGTGGAGGTGTTTTCGACCGATGACCCCGACGAGGGCGAGGCTTTCGTCGCCGCGCGCCGGTTCTGCATTCCCGCGGTCGAGGCGAAGGGGTCGCTGCTACTCGAGGATGTCGGGGTGCCGCTGCCGGCGCTGGGCCGGTTGGTCACCGGCATCGCGGACATCGCGGCCGAACGCGACCTGACCATCTCGGTCATCGCCCACGCCGGCGACGGCAACACGCACCCGTTGATCGTGTACGACCCCGCGGACGCCGCGATGACGGAGCGGGCCCATCTCGCCTTCGGCGAGATCATGGACCTGGCCGTGGGACTCGGCGGCACGATCACCGGCGAGCACGGCGTCGGCCGGCTGAAGCGGCCGTGGCTGGCCGGCTATCTCGGGCCCGAGGTGATGGATCTCAACCGGCGCATCAAGCAGGCCCTGGACCCCCAGGGCATCCTGAACCCCGGCGCCGGCATCTAGTTCCGTTCCTGCCCGAGCGCCCGGCCGGCCGGGCACCTGCTGCCGAGCGCCCGGCCAGCCGGGCACTGAGGCACCGGGCCGGCCGCGGGCATTGACATCTGAGCCGCATTGTCGTACCAATGAGACATGGCTGCGATTATGTCTCACGGTGCGCCTGCCGTCTTCGAGTTGGCCACCGCCGACACCTGGGCGAATCCGTGGCCGATGTACCGGGCGCTTCGCGACCGGGATCCGGTGCACCACGTCGTCCCGACCAACCGGCCCGAGCACGACTACTACGTGCTATCCTGGCACGCCGACGTATGGGCCGCGGCGCGCGATCACGAGACCTTCTCCTCCGCGCAGGGGTTGACCGTCACCTACGGCGACCTGGAAATGATTGGACTGCAAGACAATCCACCGTTCGTCATGCAGGACCCGCCGGTACACACCGAGTTTCGCAAACTGGTGTCGCGCGGCTTCACGCCCCGACAGGTGGAGGCGGTGGAGCCCAAGGTGCGCGAGTTCGTCGTCGAACGCATCGAGCGATTGCGCGCGGCCGGCGGCGGCGACATCGTCACCGAGCTGTTCAAACCGCTGCCGTCGATGGTCGTCGCGCACTACCTCGGCGTTCCCGAAGCGGATAGGACCCAATTCGACCGGTGGACGGACGTGATCGTCGCCGCCAACACCGCGGACGGCGGCCTGGAAGCTGGATTAGCCGGGGCGCTGGAGACGGTGGGCGACGCGGTCGGGTCGATGATGGCCTACTTCACTCACTTGATCGAACGCCGCCGCACCGAACCCGGGGACGACACCATCTCGCACCTGGTATCTGCCGGAATCGGCAGCAGCGGCGGGGCCGGCGACATCGCCGGCACGCTGTCGATACTGGCGTTCACGTTCACCATGGTCACCGGCGGCAACGACACCACCACCGGAATGCTGGGCGGGTCAATGCCTTTGCTGCATCAGCGGCCCGACCAGCGGCGGCTTCTCGTCGACGATTTGGCGTTGGTCCCCGACGCCGTCGAGGAGCTGCTGCGGCTGACCTCGCCGGTGCAGGGGCTGGCCCGAACCACCACCCGCGACGTGACGATCGGCGACACCACCATCCCCGCCGGTCGCAAAGTGTTCCTGCTGTATGGGTCGGCCAACCGCGACGAGCGCCAATACGGGCCGAACGCGGGCGAACTCGACGTCACCCGCTGCCCGCGCAACATCCTGACCTTCAGCCACGGCGCACACCACTGCCTGGGCGCGGCGGCCGCGCGGATGCAATCCCGCGTCGCGCTGACCGAACTGCTCACCCGCTGCCCGGATTTCGAGGTCGACGAGTCCGCGATCGTATGGTCGGGCGGCAGTTACGTGCGCCGCCCGTTGTCGGTACCGATCCGGGTGAAGTCCTGATGCCGAACGACTGGCTGGGCGCGAACCGCAGCGAAGCGGCCGTCGACCGGATCCTCGACGCGGCCGAGCGGCTCTACACCGAGCGCGACCAGGCTTCGATCGGCATGAACGAAATCGCCAGAGCCGCAGGCTGTTCCCGCGCGACGCTGTACCGGTACTTCGAGAACCGCGAGGCGCTGCGGACCGCCTACGTGCACCGCGAAACCCGTCGGCTCAGCCGCGCGATCAAGGAGCAGATTGGCGGGATCGACGATCCCCGGGAACGGCTCGTCGCGAGCATCGTCGCCACGCTGGGGATGGTGCGCGGCAGCCGCGCGTTGGCGTCGTGGTTCGCCGTTACCCGACCCCCGATCGGTGCCGAGGTGGCCGGGCAGTCCGAGGTGATCACCGCGCTGGCCGCCGCGTTCGTCGGCTCGCTCGGCCCCGAAGACCCCGCCGTCGTGGAGCGACGGGCGCGCTGGGTGGTGCGCGTGATCACGTCGCTGTTGCAGTTTCCCGGCCGAGACGACGCCGACGAGCGCGCGATGATCGAAGAGTTCGTCGCGCCGATCGTGACACCGGTTTCCGCGCGCGGCTAGCGCGTGGCGCTCAGGTCCGCACGCGGGTGAAGCGGTGCAGCAGCCAGGCCAGCGGAATGGTCAGCAGCATCGTCGCGAGAAAAAGGTTCAGCATCGAACCGGTGTAGACGTGGGCGCGCACGATGTAGACCATGGCGAATTCCATGGTGATCAGGTGGATCAGGAAGATCTCATAGGAGATCTCCCCCAGCCACACCATCGGCCGCGTCGCCAGCAACCGCCAATACCAACCCTGATCCCCCAGCGCCAGTGGCGCCACCGCGAGCGCGGCGATCACGGCGTAGAAGCACGTCTTGAACAAGGCCTCGCTCAGCGTGGCCGGCGACGTGGTGGGCGCGCCGGCGATGGGGGTGGAGACGATGAAGTAGCAGACGACGGCCAGCGGTATGGCGACGAACGCGTAGCCGCGCACGCCCATCGCCTGCAGCACGGCCAGCAACATTCCGGCGAGGAACCAGGCCAGGTAGGTGGGCAGCCAGAGCCGCGCGCCGTCGGGAAACCAGTGATCGGTGTGCACGAGGATCAGCCAGGCCGGGCTGATCAGGGTCGAACCGGCCAGCGCGCCCAGCAGCAGCCTCGGCCGCCACCGCCGGCGGCAGACGAGCACCAGCAACACGTATGCCAGCAGCGGGAGCAGCACGTAGAAGGACGCTTCGACCGCGAGGCTCCACATCTGGGTCAGGCCCTGATGCAGGTACTTGCCCAGATAGCCGTTGCAGTAGATCTGCGTCAGCGTCAGGTTGCGCACCAGCCCGAGCCAGGTGTGCCCGGGGTTGGGTCCCGCCTCCCGGAAGTGGTACAGCACGTAGGCGAACAGCACGGTGATGACGTAGGCCGGCATGATGCGGCGAACCCGGTGCCGCGCATAGCGGCTCAGCGACGGGGGCGGCGCGCCGGTGGCGGCCGATTTCAGCCACGGGCGGAACAGCAGGAAGCCGGACAGCACGAAGAAGATCGGCACGCCGATCTCCATGCGGGAGCCGACCAGCCCCCAATAGCCGTGCGTGTACTTGCCCGTGGTGTAGGCGGCGTGCGTGCCGACGACGAGAAGGGCGGCGACGGCGCGGATTCCGGTCAGCGACGCGACCCGGTCGACGTGGGCGGTCTGCTCCAGTCCGCCCTGGGCGTCTTGTTCTTCGGACAGGGTCATCCGGAGTGTTTCCTGCGCGGCTTTCCGCCGTCACGGCCGCGCGGCTTGGTCGCCGACCGATCGGGCTGAAGGTTGATCAGCACGCCTGAGATGCGGGTGCGCTCGAGCTTTTTCAGCGTCGAGGGGGACAACTTGGCCGGCAGCTCCACCAGCGAGAAGTCCGGGCCGATGGCGATGTGGCCGAAATCGCTGCGATGCAGGCCCCCCTCGTTGGCGATGGCGCCGACGATCGCGCCCGGGCCCACCTTGTGCCGCTTTCCGACGGCGATGCGATATGTGGTGAAGGGCCGTGATTGCCTTGGCTTTTCGGGGCGCTCGCGATATTCGGCGTGCCGCTCGCGGCGTTCACGCGGCGGCTCGGGTGTCATCAGGAACTCTTCGCCGTCGCGGGACTGCAGCGCCAGCGCCGCGGCGATGTCGGCCAACGGGACGTCGTGTTCGCGTTCGTAGTCCTCGACCAGCTTGCGGAACAACTCGATGCCCGGACTGCCCAGTGCGGCGGTGATGGAATCGGCGAACTTCGCCACCCGCTGGGCGTTGACGTCCTCGACGGTGGGCAGCTCGGCCTCGGTGAGCGTTTGCCGCGTGGCCTTTTCGATCGCCTTGAGCAGGTGGCGTTCCCGGGGGGAGACGAACAACAGCGCGGTCCCCGAGCGGCCGGCCCGGCCGGTGCGACCGATGCGATGCACGTAGGACTCGGTGTCGTGTGGGATGTCGTAGTTGAGCACGTGCGATATCCGCTCCACGTCGAGCCCACGCGCGGCCACGTCGGTGGCGACCAGGATGTCGATACCGCCGTCCTTCAGCGCGGCGACGGTCCGTTCGCGCTGGCCTTGTGGGATGTCGCCGTTGATGGCGGCGGCGGAAAACCCTCGGGCGCGCAGCCTTTCGGCGACCTCCTCGGTGGCCTGCTTGGTGCGCACGAAGACGATCATCGCCTCGAACGGCTCCACTTCGAGGACCCGGGTCAGCGCATCCATCTTGCGCGGGCCGGCGACCTGAATGTATCGCTGCGAAATGTTCTCGGCGGTGGCGGTTTTGGCTTTGGTGCTGACTTCGAGCGGATCGTGCAGGTACTTGGTGGTCAGCTTGCGGATCGCGGGCGGCATGGTCGCCGAGAACAGGGCCACCTGTTTGTATTCCGGCGTCTCGGACAGGATGCGGTCGACTTCTTCGGCGAAACCCATGGTGAGCATCTCGTCGGCCTCGTCGAGGACCAGGTAGTCGACGTGGGACAGGTCCAGCGTTCCGCGCTCGAGGTGGTCGATGACCCGGCCGGGAGTGCCGACCACCACCTGGGCACCGCGCCGCAGCCCGGCCAGCTGGACCGTGTAGGAGGAGCCGCCGTAGATCGGCAGCACGTTGACCTTCGGCAGGTGTGCCCCGTACCGGCTGAACGCCTCGGCGACCTGCAGCGCCAGCTCCCGGGTGGGCGCCAGCACCAGCGCCTGGGTCGCCTTGTTGGCGACGTCGATCTTGGACAGGATCGGGATCGCGAAGGCCGCGGTCTTGCCGGTGCCGGTCTGCGCCAGCCCGACGACGTCCGAGCCCGCCATCAGCGCGGGAATCGTCGCGGCCTGGATGCCCGTGGGTGACTCGTAGCCGACGTCGGCGATCGCCCGCAGGACGGAGGGGTGTATCTGCAGGTCGGCAAACGTCGTAGAGGCAGCCTCGGGCGAGCTGTCCGGGAGGGTCATCGTCCAAGGAGTCTAGTGGTCTTGGTCGGATCGTCGGTGGGGGAACCTGAGCGCCGCGGGGCGCGTGATCATGAGCACAGCCGCGCCGGGTCCGGCCATGCCTGTCACACCCGCGCGGGCGGTGACGGTACGGTGCCCGATGTGTGGTCGCTACCCCGCCGTACCGGGCCACTGACCGGCCCGGCCGCCGTCGCTCTGCTCGCCCTGACGTTGACCGGGTGTGGTTCGGGGGACTCCACGGTCGCGAAGACGCCGCAGGCCACGACGACCACCGAGACCCCGTCCATCACCGCCCCGGCGCAGCCCTCGGGCGCCGCCGCGCCGCCCGGCAGCCTCGCCCCGCCGGCCGACCCGTGCGCGGTCAACCTCGCTTCGCCCGTCATCGCGAAGGTGGTCTCGGAGTTGCCCCGCGATCCGCGCAGCCAGCAACCGTGGAACCCCGAGCCGCTGGCCGGCAACTACAACCAGTGCGCCCAGCTGTCGGCGGTGATCGTCAAGGCGAACACCAACGCCGTCAACCCCACCACCCGCGCGGTGTTGTTCCATCTCGGGCAGTTCATCCCGCAGGGCGTGCCCGACACCTACGGGTTCAACGGGGTCGACCCCGCCCAGACCACCGGGGACACGGTGGCGCTGACCTATCCCAGCGGCATCAACGGGTTGAACACCGACGTGCGATTCCACTGGAACGGCAACGGCGTCGAGCTGATCGGTAACGCTCCGGGCCGCTAGGCGTCTCGGCGAGACCCTTTGCCGTCGGTCCCCTCACCTACAGTTGCTGCTGTGTTCGTCACCGGCGACAGCATCGTCTACAGCGCGTCGGACCTTGCCGCCGCCGCCCGCTGCGAATACGCGCTGTTGCGGGAATTCGACGCGAAACTCGGCCGGGGACCCGCCGCGCCGGCCGAAGACGAGCTCCTCGCGCGGACCGCCGTCCTGGGGAACGAACACGAGCGGCGCGAACTGGACCGGCTGCGCGAGCAGTTCGGCGCCGGCGTCGCGGTGATCGGCCGCCCGGCCTACACGCCCGCCGGCCTCGCGGCGGCCGCCGAGGCGACCCGGCGCGCCATCGACGGCGGTGCGCCCGCGGTCTACCAGGCCGCCATGTTCGACGGCCGCTTCGTCGGCTTCGCCGACTTCCTGGTGCGGGACGGCGAGCGGTACCGGGTCGTCGACACCAAGCTGGCCCGGTCGGCGAACGTCACCGCGCTGTTGCAACTGGCCGCGTACGCCGACGCGCTCGCCGCCTCCGGCGTCCCGGTGGCGCCCGAGGCCGAGCTGCACCTGGGCGACGGGACGGCCGCGCGCTATCGCGTCCACGACCTGGTTCCGGTGTACCGATCCCAGCGCGCGCGATTGCAGCGGCTCCTCGACGAACATCATGCCGGGGGCGCCGCGGTCCGCTGGGACGACGACGACGTGGGCGCCTGCCTGAGGTGCCCGCTGTGCACCGAGCAGCTGGAGGCCACTGACGACCTGCTGCTGGTCGCCGGCATGCGAGTGGGCCAGCGGGACAAGCTGATCGACGCCGGGATCGCCACGGTGTCCGCGCTGGCCGAGCATGCCGGTCCGGTGCCGGACCTGGCGCCCGGCGCCCTCGAAAAACTGGCCGGCCAGGCGAGACTCCAAGTGCGGCAACGCGAAACGGGGCGTCCGTGTTACGAGATCGTCGACCCGCAGCCCCTGGCCCTGCTGCCCGAACCGGACCCCGGCGACCTGTTCTTCGACTTCGAGGGCGACCCGCTGTGGACCGTCGACGGGCGGGAGTGGGGTCTGGAATACCTGTTCGGCGTCCTGGAAGCCGGGCCCGCCGGCGCGTTCCGTCCGTTGTGGGCGCACAACCGGGCAGACGAACGCAAGGCCCTGACCGATTTCTTAGCGCTGGTGGCCAAGCGGCGTAAGCGCCGCCCGAACATGCACATCTACCACTACGCGCCCTATGAGAAGACGGCGCTGCTGCGGCTGGCCGGCCGTTACGGCGCCGGCGAGGACCAGGTGGACGAACTGTTGCGCAGCGGGACGCTGGTCGACCTTTACCCGTTGGTGCGCAAGAGCATTCGGGTGGGTGCGGAGTCGTTCAGCCTGAAAGCGCTGGAGCCGCTGTACATGGGGGCGCAACTGCGCGCCGGTGACGTGACCACGGCCGCCGGTTCGATCACCTCCTACGCCCGGTACTGCGAACTGCAGGCCGACGGCCGCCGCGACGAGGCCGCGTCCGTGCTCAAGGAGATCGAGGAATACAACCAGTACGACTGCCGCTCGACCCAGGAACTGCGCAACTGGCTGATGCTGCGCGCCTACGAATCCGGGGTCGTGCCCGTCGGCGCCCAGCCCGTCCGGGGCGGCAACACCGTCGAGGACCGTGACCGGCTTTCGCTGACCCTGTCGGCCTTCACCGGCGACGCCGCCGTCGACGACCGCACGCCCGAGCAGACGGCGGTCGCGCTGCTGTCCGCGGCGCGCGGCTACCACCGGCGCGAGGACAAGCCGTTCTGGTGGGCGCACTTCGACCGGTTGAACTTCCCCATCGAGGAGTGGGCGGACGACACCGATGTCTTCGTCGCCGAGCACGCGTCGGTCAGCACGGACTGGAGCACCCCTCCCCGCGCCCGCAAGCCGCAGCGACGGGTGCGCCTGTGCGGCGAGCTGGCGCGCGGCGAGCTGACGACCGACGTGTTCGCGCTGTACGACCCACCGGCTCCGCCGGGGATGTCCGGCGATCGCGACCGGCGCGCTGCCGGACGGGCCACCGTGGTCGCGGCCGACGATCCGGCGCTGCCCACCGAAGTGACCATCGTCGAACGGGTGGGCAACGACGGGGAGCCGTTCCATCAACTCCCGTTCGCGCTGACCCCGGGCCCGCCGATCCCGACGGCGGCCCTGCGCGAGTCGATCGAGGCGACGGCCGCCGCGGTGGCGGCCGCTTTGCCGCGGCTGCCCCGCAGCGCCGTCCTCGACGTGCTGCTGCGCCGCGCGCCCCGCACACGAAGCGGCTCCGCACTGCCGCGCGGCGCCGACCTCGCGACCGACATCGCCACCGCGGTGCTGGACCTGGATTCGTCGTACCTGGCGGTGCACGGGCCGCCCGGAACCGGCAAGACGCACACCGCCGCGCGGGTGATCGAGCGGCTGGCCACCGGCCATGGCTGGCGCGTCGGCGTCGTGGCGCAAGCGCACGCCACCGTGGAGAACCTGCTGGGCTGCGTGATCGACGCCGGGCTCGACCCGGCGCGGGTGGCGAAAAAGCGCAACGACCACCACGCTCCGCGCTGGCAGGAGATCGACAGCAGCGCCTACGCCGCGTTCATCGCCGACACCGCCGGCTGCGTGATCGGCGGGACCGCATGGGATTTCGCCAACGGCAAGCGGGTGCCGCCGGGCAGCCTCGACCTGCTGGTGATCGACGAGGCCGGCCAGTTCTGCCTGGCCAACACCATCGCCGTGGCGCCGGCGGCCGCAAACCTGTTGCTACTCGGGGACCCTCAGCAACTGCCGCAGGTCAGCCAGGGCACACATCCCGAGCCGGTCGACACGTCCGCGCTCGACTGGCTGGTGGACGGCCAGCGCACCCTGCCCGACGAACGGGGCTATTTTCTGGACCGGTCGTACCGCATGCACCCCGCGGTCTGCGCCGCAGTCTCCGCGCTGGCGTATGAGGGCAGGCTGCATTCCCACGAGTGCGCCGCCGCCCGGCGCCTTGCCGGATGCCGGCCGGGCGTGCGGACCCTCACCGTCGGGCACCACGGCAACTCGACCGAGAGCACGGAGGAGGGCGACGCGATCGCCGCCGAGATCGATCGACTGCTGGGCACGCCGTGGACCGACGAGCACGGCACCCGGCCCCTCACCGCTTCCGACGTGCTGGTGCTGGCGCCCTACAACGCCCAGGTGGCGCTGCTGCGCCGGCGGCTGGCCGGTGCCGGGCTCGGGGGAATCCGGGTCGGCACGGTCGACAAGTTCCAGGGCGCCCAGGCGCCCGTGGTGTTCATCTCGATGACGGCCTCCTCCGCGGACGTCGTGCCGCGCGGAATCTCCTTCCTGCTCAACAGGAACCGACTCAACGTCGCCATCAGCCGGGCCCAGTTCGCGGCGGTCGTCGTGCGCTCGGCGTCGCTGACCGAGTACCTGCCCACCACGCCCGCCGGTCTGACCGACCTCGGCGCGTTCCTGGCGCTCACGGAGCCGGCCTGACGGCCGGCCGCGCGCCTAGTTGCCGGACGAGTGCCGGCCGTGGCCGCCCGTGTCGTCGGGATCGCGGCGGTGCCGCTGAGCCCGCGCCGAGCCGTTCTGCTGCCGTCCCGGTGGCGCGGGACGATCGGCCGGGGCGGGCCGGTAGGGCCGCGCGGAAAGCTCGGTGACCGGACGGAAACGCTGGCGGCTGTCGACATGAGAACCGTTGTGCGCCAGCCCGATCGGCCCACCCTCCGGCACCGGGTCGTCCCGCCGGCTGGTCCGCGCGCCGGCGGGTGCGGGGCGCGGACGGACGATCCGATCGGCCTTCGGTGCGGCGCCGCCCTCGTGCGCGTAGCCCGCCCGCCGGACGGGTGCGGGCTCGGCTTCCCGAAGCAGGATCAATTCGACGTACTCGTCGTCGTCGTAGTCGTCGTCGACCCCGTCGCCCGCCCCGGCCTGGTCACCGGCGGTCGCCGACGGGACGAACCCGACCAGGAACAGCGCGGCCACGATCCCGAACAGCGCGACGAACGCGGGCAACAGCACGGACTGCGACATGGCGGCCGCGAACGGGTCGCGCAGGAACTCCGGCAGTTGCAGGCCGGCGGTCGGCTCGACCTCGGCACCACCGCGCGGCCGCGGCGGCATCTCGGCGCCGATCCGTGCGGTCATGAACGCGGCCATGCCGGCGCTTCCGAGTACCGCGCCGAGCTGGCGGACCGAGTTATACACGGCGGAGCCCGCGCCGGCCAGGCCCGGCGGCAGGTTACGCGTGGCGGTGGCGGTCAACGGCGACCACACGAACGCCATGCCGACGCCCGTGGCGAAGAACGGCAACACCAGCCGCCAGATCGGCGTCACCGGCGACATCTCGAAGGTGAGCCAGGTCAGCGCCACCGCCAGCACCGAGAAACCGAACCCGAGGACCGGCCGCGGATGGTAGCGGTCGACCAGCCTGCCGACGAACGGGGCGAACACCCCGTTGGCGATCGCCATCGGCGCGATCAGCAGGGCCGAGCGCGTCGGCGACAGCCCGCAAACCGCCTGCGCGTAGAACGTCAGCGGCAGCATCATCGCCGTCGCGGCGAACGAGACGACGGCCACGCCGGCGTTGCACAGCCCGAAGTCGCGGTCCCGGAAGATCACCAGCGGGATCAGCGGCTCGTCGGTGTTCATCGACTGCCAGAACACGAACACCGTCATGAACCCGATGCCGGCGACGATCATCGCCCAGATCCAGGGCTCCCAGTGCGCGGCCTGGCCCTGTTGCAGCCCGAACACGATCAGGAACATGCCCGCCCCGGACAGCGCGACTCCGACCAGGTCGAAGCGGTGCGACTGGGTGGGCAGCACCGGGACGAGCCAGTACGCCAGCGCGAGACCGGCGACGCCGATCGGGACGTTGACGAAGAAGATCCACTGCCAGCCCAGCCCGTCCACCAGCACGCCGCCGGCCAGCGGGCCGACCAGGCTGGCGACGCCGGCGGTGGCACCCCAGAGGCTCACCGCGACGCCGCGCCGCTCCGGCGGGAAGATGCGGGTGATGGTCGACAAGGTCTGGGGGGTGAGTAGGCCGGCGCCGACCCCCTGCACGACGCGGGCGGCGATCAGCATGGCGGCGCTGCCCGCCAGCCCGCACCACACCGAGGCGACGGTGAACACCACCAGGCCGATCAGATACAGGTTCTTGGGGCCGAACCGGTCGCCGAGCCGCCCCGCGACCAGCAGCACCACCGCATAGCCCAGCAGGTAGGCGCTGGTCACCCACACCACGGTGTCGTAGCCGATGCGCAGGCTGGTCATGATCGTCGGGTTCGCGATGGCGACGATGGTCGAGTCGACCATGATCATGAAGAAGCCGATCATCATCGCCCAGAGCGCGTTCCAGGGCTTGTGGGATTGCGGCGAGCTCCGGGTGAGGAAGTCCCAGCGCTTGGTGGCGTGAGGCAAGTTCGGCGCCGCGCGCCGGGTGCCCCCGGACGACGGAGGCGTCGCCGTGGTCATCTACCCACCTCGTTTCCGCTCCCGACGATGCCCGCCCGCACGGGGCCGCCTGGTCGACCGGCCCGGACCGTCACGGACATCCAGCCTGCATTATTGCCGCTGGGACAATCGGGGGAAGCCATGGCTCCGATCCGGGGTACACCACCGGGGCAGGTTTCGTGTTCGCGCGGTCTGCGCCGGCGGGCAGGTTAGCCTGGTAGGACGGCATTTCAGGAGAGGCAAGATGCGGGCCCGACGGAAGCGGTCTTCGAACCGATTTTTCAGCTTGTCGCAAGCGGACCAGGCGCGGCCGGCCACCATCGGCCGGCCGAAGGCGTCGGCGCGCGCGTTGGCCCAGGTCATCGAGCGGAGCTCGCGGATCCAGGGCCCGGCGGTCGAGGCCTACGTGTCCCGGCTGCGCAACGCGCACCCGAGCAGCGGCCCGGCCGACATCCTGGCCAAGCTGCGGAAGCGCTATGTGGGCATGGTCACCGCCAGCGGCATGGCGGTGGGCGCGGCGGCGACCATCCCCGGAATCGGCACGCTGAGCGCGCTGTCCGCCGCCGCGGCGGAGACCGTGACGTTTTTGGAAGCCACCGCGTTCTTCGTGCTGGCCGTCGCCGTGGTCTACGACATTCCCGCCGAGCACCGGGAACGGCGCCGGGCCCTGGTGCTGGCCGTGCTGGCCGGCGACCACAGCAAGGAGGCGGTCGAGCTGCTCGGCCCGGCCCGCACCAACGGCGGCTGGATCTCCGAGAGCGTGGCCGCCCTGCCGCTGTCGTCGATGTCGCGGCTGAACTCGCGGTTGCTCAAGTCGTGGGTCAAGCGGTACACGCTGCGGCGCGGTGCCCTGATGTTCGGCAAGCTGCTGCCGGTGGGCATCGGCATCGTCGTCGGCGCCGTCGGCAACTACTTCGCCGGCCGCAAGATCGTCCGCAACGCCGATCGGGCGTTCGGACCCCCTCCGGTGCGCTGGCCCCGGGCGCTGCACCTGGTGCCGCCCTACCACGAAGCCGGCTAGCGGGCGCCCCCGCTACCCCCTTCTCCCTGGCGGATTGCTGGCGAAAGGTTAGCCTTTATAGGGCGGAAACGTTGAGCATCGACTTTGGTGTGACATGCTCCACAATCCGGGGCTGACAAACGTACAGGCGCCGCGCAGCAGCTGCTTAAAGCGCTTGCAGGACAGAGGAATTGAGGCGAACAGCGGTCGTGAGCAACATAAGTTCACCATTCGGGCAAAACGAATGGCTGGTCGAGGAGATGTACCGCAAGTTCCGCGATGACCCCTCGTCGGTCGATCCGAGCTGGCACGAGTTCCTGGTCGACTACAACCCGGAGCCGACCGGCGAACCGCCCTCGAGCGCCCCGGCCACCGGTGACGGCCAGCCCGCCGCGAGCGCCCCGCAAGCAAAGCCCGCGCCCGCCGCCCCGCCGTCCGGCCCGGCCGCTGCCCCCGCGAGGGCCGCCGGGAGCGGCAACGGTGCCGGCGGCGCACCCGCGGCGGCCCCGGCCAAGGCCAAAGCCCCGACTCCCCCACCGGCCGAAGGCGACGAGCTGCAGACGCTGCGCGGCGCCGCGGCCGCGGTCGTCAAGAACATGTCCGCGTCGCTGGAGGTGCCGACCGCGACCAGCGTCCGCGCGGTGCCGGCCAAGCTGCTCATCGACAACCGGATCGTCATCAACAACCAGCTCAAGCGCACCCGCGGCGGCAAGATCTCCTTCACCCACCTGCTGGGCTACGCGCTGGTGCAGGCGACCAAGCAGTTCCCCAACATGAACCGGCACTACGCCGAGGTCGACGGCAAGCCGACCGCCGTCACCCCCGCGCACACCAACCTGGGCCTGGCCATCGACCTGCAGGGCAAAGACGGCAAGCGCTCGCTGGTGGTGGCCGGCATCAAGGGCTGCGAGACGATGCGCTTCGCGGAATTCGTCTCCGCCTACGAGGACATCGTCCGGCGGGCCCGCGACGGCAAACTGACCGCCGAAGACTTTGCCGGCGTGACGATTTCGCTGACCAACCCCGGCACCATCGGCACCGTGCACTCGGTCCCGCGGCTGATGACGGGCCAGGGCGCCATCATCGGCGTCGGCGCCATGGAATACCCCGCCGAATTCCAGGGCGCCAGCGAGGAACGCATCGCCGAGTTGGGGATCGGCAAACTGATCACCCTGACGTCCACGTACGACCACCGGATCATCCAGGGCGCGGAGTCCGGGGACTTCCTGCGTGCCATCCACGAGATGCTGTTGTCGGACACGTTCTGGGACGACATCTTCCGCGAACTGGGCAACCCGTACCTGCCGGTGCGGTGGAGCACCGACAACCCGGACTCGATCGTCGACAAGAACGCCCGGGTGATGGAGTTGATCGCGGCCTACCGCAACCGCGGCCACCTGATGGCCGACATCGACCCGCTGCGGTTGGACGGCAGCCGGTTCCGCAGCCACCCGGACCTGGAAATCCTCAACCACGGCCTGACGCTGTGGGACCTCGACCGGGTGTTCAAGGTCGACGGGTTCGCCGGCTGCGAGTACAAGAAGCTGCGCGACGTGCTGGGCCTGCTGCGCGACGCCTACTGCCGTCACATCGGGCTGGAGTACACCCACATCCTCGAGCCCGAACAGCAGCAGTGGCTGCAGCAGCGGGTGGAGACCAAACACGTCAAACCGACCGTCGCCGAGCAGAAGTACATTCTGAGCCGGCTGAACGCCGCCGAGGCCTTCGAGACCTTCCTGCAGACCAAATACGTTGGGCAGAAGCGTTTCTCGCTGGAAGGTGCCGAGAGCGTGATCCCGATGATGGACGCGGCGATCGACCAGTGCGCCGAGCATGGCCTCGACGAGGTGGTCATCGGGATGCCGCACCGCGGCCGGCTCAACGTGCTGGCCAACATCGTCGGCAAGCCGTACAAGCAGATCTTCAGCGAGTTCGAGGGCAACCTCAACCCGTCGCAGGCGCACGGCTCGGGCGACGTCAAATACCACCTCGGAGCCACCGGCGTGTACCTGCAGATGTTCGGCGACAACGACATTCAGGTGTCGCTGACCGCCAACCCCTCCCACCTCGAGGCCGTCGACCCGGTGCTGGAGGGTTTGGTGCGGGCCAAGCAGGACCTGCTCGACGGCGCCGCCGAAAGCCAGAAGGCGTTCTCGGTGGTCCCGATGATGCTGCACGGTGACGCGGCCTTCGCGGGCCAGGGCGTCGTCGCCGAGACCCTGAACCTGGCCAACCTGCCGGGTTACCGCGTCGGCGGCACCATCCACATCATCGTCAACAACCAGATCGGTTTCACCACCGCGCCGGAGTACTCACGGTCCAGCGAGTACTGCACCGACGTCGCCAAGATGGTCGGGGCGCCGATCTTCCACGTCAACGGCGACGACCCGGAAGCCTGCGTCTGGGTGGCGAAGCTGGCCGTGGACTTCCGCCAGGAGTTCCACAAGGACGTTGTCATCGACATGATCTGCTACCGGCGCCGCGGCCACAACGAGGGCGACGACCCCTCGATGACCAACCCCGCCATGTACGACGTCGTCGACGTGAAGCGCGGCGCCCGCAAGAGCTACACCGAGGCGCTAATCGGCCGCGGCGACATCTCGCTCAAGGAGGCCGAGGACGCGCTGCGCGACTACCAGGGTCAGCTGGAGCGGGTGTTCAACGAGGTCCGCGAACTGGAGAAACACGGCGTCCAACCGAGCGAATCGGTCGAGGCCGACCAGATGCTGCCCGCGGGCCTGTCCACCGCGGTGGACAAGGCGTTGCTGTCCCGCATCGGTGACGCGTTCCTCGCCCTGCCGGAGGGCTTCACCGCCCACCCGCGCGTGCAGCCGGTGCTGGAGAAGCGCCGCGAGATGGCCTACGAGGGCAAGGTGGACTGGGCTTTCGGGGAGCTGCTGGCGCTGGGTTCGCTGGTCGCCGAGGGCAAGCTGGTGCGGCTGTCGGGCCAGGACACCCGGCGCGGCACCTTCTCCCAGCGGCATTCGGTGATCATCGACCGCAACACCGGCGAGGAGTTCACCCCGCTGCAGCTGCTGGCGACCAACCCCGACGGCACCCCCACCGGCGGCAAGTTCCTGGTCTACGACTCCCCGCTGTCGGAGTACGCGGCGGTCGGCTTCGAATACGGCTACACCGTCGGCAACCCGGACGCGCTCGTCCTGTGGGAGGCGCAGTTCGGCGACTTCGTCAACGGCGCACAGTCCATCATCGACGAGTTCATCAGCTCGGGCGAAGCCAAGTGGGGCCAGCTGTCCAACGTGGTGCTGCTGCTGCCGCACGGCCACGAGGGCCAGGGTCCCGACCACACCTCCGGCCGCATCGAACGCTTCCTGCAGCTGTGGGCCGAGGGTTCGATGACGATCGCGGTGCCCTCGACTCCGTCCAACTATTTCCACCTGTTGCGCCGGCACGCCCTCGACGGTGTCCAGCGGCCGCTGATCGTGTTCACGCCGAAGTCGATGCTGCGCAACAAGGCCGCCGTCAGCGACGTTCGGGACTTCACCGAGATCAAGTTCCGCTCTGTGCTCGAGGAGCCGACCTACGAGGACGGCATCGGTGACCGCGGCAAGGTCACCCGCATCCTGTTGACCAGCGGCAAGATCTACTACGAGCTGGTGGCGCGCAAGGCCAAGGACAACCGGGACGACGTCGCGATCGTGCGCATCGAGCAGCTCGCCCCGCTGCCCAAGCGGCGGCTCAACGAGACACTGGACCGCTACCCCGGCGCCAGGGAGTTCTTCTGGGTGCAGGAGGAGCCGGCCAACCAGGGCGCGTGGCCGCGCTTCGGCCTCGAGCTGCCCGAGCTGCTACCCGACAAGCTGACCGGGCTCAAGCGGATCTCCCGCCGGGCGATGTCCGCCCCGTCGTCGGGCTCGTCGAAGGTGCACGCGGTCGAGCAGCAGGAGATCCTCGACACGGCCTTCCGCTGACCGGCGACGGCGCGCCCGGCGACGGCGACCGCCGGGACGGCGCGACTAAGGAGCCGGGCAATATAGTTCGCCGGGACGGCGCGAGTAAGGAGCCGGGCAATCGAACTTCAGCCCAGCGCCACCCGCCGGTACCGGGGACCGCCGGTACCGGCTAGCCTCGACGCAAAACGAGCCGATAGGAAAGAGGCCTCATGCAGGGGTTCGCCGGCAAGGTCGCCGTGGTGACGGGCGCGGGTTCGGGTATCGGCCAGGCGCTGGCCGTCGAGTTGGCCCGCTCGGGCGCCAAGGTCGCGATCAGCGACGTCGACCTCGAGGGGCTGGCCGAGACCGAGGCGCAGCTGAAGGCGATCGGCGCCGAGGTCAAAGCCGACCGGCTCGACGTGACCGAGCGCGAGGCGTTCCTGGCCTACGCCGACGCCGTGCGCGAGCACTTCGGCAAGGTGAACCAGATCTACAACAACGCCGGCATCGCCTTCACCGGCGACGTGGAGATCAGCCAGTTCAAGGACATCGAGCGGGTGATGGACGTCGACTTCTGGGGCGTCGTCAACGGCACCAAGGCGTTCCTGCCCCACCTGATCGCCTCCGGCGACGGTCACGTCATCAACGTCTCCAGCGTGTTCGGGCTCTTCTCGGTGCCCGGGCAGGCGGCCTACAACTCGGCCAAGTTCGCCGTGCGGGGGTTCACCGAAGCCCTGCGGCAGGAAATGCTGGCGGCCGGGCACCCGGTGGCGGTCACCACGGTCCACCCCGGCGGGATCAGAACGGCGATCGCCCGCAACGCCACCGCCGCCGAGGGGCTCGACCGGGAACAGCTGGCCAGCGTGTTCGACAAACGGCTCGCCAGGACCAGCCCGCAACGGGCCGCCCAGATCATCCTGGACGCCGTGCGCAAGAAGAAGGCGCGGGTGCTGGTCGGCACCGACGCCAAGGTGTTGGACGCTTTGGTGCGGTTGACCGGCGCCGGATATCAGCAGCTGTTCGGATCCGTCATGGGCCGCATGATGCCCAAGCAATGACGCGCCATAGCGGTGATCGCGCGTAACGGATAGCCTCAACGCGGTCACGCTGCCACTAGGGAGTACCCATGCATGAGTTCGCCGGGAAGGTCGCCGTCGTCACCGGCGCGGGTTCGGGGATCGGCCGGGCATTGGCCCTGGAGCTGGGGCGCGAGGGCGCCAAGGTCGCGATCAGTGACGTCGACGTCGAGGGACTGGCCGAGACCGAGGCGCAACTGAAGGCGATCGGCGCCGAGGTCAAAGCCGACCGGCTCGACGTGACCGAGCGCGAGGCGTTCCTGGCCTACGCCGACGCGGTCCACGAGCACTTCGGCAGGGTGAACCAGATCTACAACAACGCGGGCATCACGTTCGTCGGGTCCATCGAAGACACCCGGTTCAAGGACATCGAGCGGGTGATGGACGTCGACTACTGGGGGGTCGTGAACGGCACCAAGGCCTTCCTCCCCCACCTGATCGCCTCCGGTGACGGCCACGTCATCAACATCTCCAGCGCGCTCGGCCTGTTTTCGGCTCCCGGCCAGGCGGCCTACGTTTCGGCCAAGTTCGCCGTCCGGGGTTTCACGGAGGCGCTGCGGCAGGAGATGGTGCTGGCCGGCCACCCGGTCCGGGTGACGACGGTGCACCCCGGTGGCGTGCGGACCGGCTTCGCCCGCAACGCCGTCTTCGCCGACGGGCTCGACCAGGATGGCCTGGCGGAACTGTTCGAGGAGCAACAGGCCAAGACGACGCCGCAACGGGCGGCCCAGATCATCCTGGCGGCGGTGCGCAAAGACAAGCCTCGGGTGCTGGTCGGCCCCGACGTGAAGGCCATGGACCTGGTGGTGCGGCTGACCGGGTCGAGACCTGAGCGGCTGCTGGGCGGGCCCGTCATGCGACGAGTGCAGCAGGTGGTGCACCGGCTGATGCCCAAGCGCTGACGGCTCACCGTCCCAGCGGGTGCTCGGCCAACCACCCGCCCGCGACCGCCTGCGGGTCGGCGCCGCCGGCAACCTGACGGCGCATGTCCACCAGGGCCGCGGTGTCCAGCACGCCGGCCACCTCGTTTATCGCCAGCAGTTGCCGATCGCTCAGCGCGTTGCGCCGATACAGCGGCACCACGTTCTCGGCCCGTATCAGCGCCGGCTTGCCGTCGGCGAGCGTGACGAGGTCGGCGGGCAGACCGGGGTCGGCGGTGGTCGTCCACCCCGCCGTCAGTTGTCCGGCCCTTACCGCGGCGAACATCGTTGTGTCGTCCGGGAATTCGCGCGCGGCGGGAAGCCGACAGGTGCCGACGGCCGAGGGGGCCGGACGCCCGGTGACCCTGCCGATGGTCAAGCCTGCGCAGTGCTTCGGCAGCGTGCTCAGGTCGGCGCTGACATCGCTGCCGCCCCACGCCTTGGCGGTGGACCCCGACACCAGCAGCGCGGGTTTGTCCTCAGCGGCCGTCGTGTAGTCGCCCGCGGCGACACCCTCGGGCAGCGCGGCCACCATCGCGCGGTAGACCTCGGCGTCGGACATCGCCGTCGCACCGGGCTGCAGGCTCTGCAGTTCGCGCCCGGTCAGGGCCGGGACGACGGTGAAGGCGCCCGAGTCCAGGCGCGCCATCGCATCGTCGGCGGTTTCCGCGTGCGCCGCGAAACCGTATGACCGCAACGCGGCCACGTAAACGCCGGCCAGCAGCCGGGCCTCGGGATCCGCGCCGGAACCGACCACCAGTTCCAGACGGGGGCGGTGGTCCCCGGCGTCGGTCCCGCAGCCGGCCGCGGCGAGTACGGCGGCGAGCAAAGGCACCGCCAGCCAGCCGATTCTCACCCCGCGATGTCTGCGGGATCGGCGGCCAGGGCCACCGCCGTGGCGACCGCATGCCCGACGCGCAGGTCCAGCGGGCTGGGGACGATCCGGTCGAAGGCCAGGTCGTCGCTGACGACCGAGAAGATCGCTTCGGCCGCGGCGACCATCATCTTCTCGGTGATCCGGCGCGCCCCGGCATCCAGCGCCCCCCGAAACACGCCCGGGAAGGCCAGCACGTTGTTGATCTGGTTGGGGAAGTCGCTGCGGCCGGTGGCCACCACCGCGGCGTACTTGGCCGCGACCTGCGGGTGGATCTCCGGGTCGGGGTTCGACAGTGCGAAGACGATCGCCTCGGGCGCCATGGTCGCGATCATCTCCTCGGGCACCACACCGCCCGACACCCCGAGGAACAGGTCGGCGCCGCGCAGCGCTTCGGCCATGCTGCCCGTGAGGCCGCCGGGGTTGGTGCGCTGCGCCAAAACCATCTTGACGCTGTTCATGTCATCGCGGCCGGTGTGCAGAATCCCCCGCGAGTCGAGCACGGTGATGTCGGAAACACCCATGGCCAGAAGGAGATTCGTGCAGGCTACGCCGGCGGCCCCGGCGCCCGAGACCACCACCCGCAACGACGTCATGTCGCGGCCGAGCAACTTGGTGGCGCCCATCAGCGCCGCCAGCGCGACGATCGCCGTCCCGTGCTGGTCGTCGTGCATCACCGGGCAGTCCAGCGCTTCGATGACTCGCCGTTCGATCTCGAAGCACCGCGGCGCGGAGATGTCCTCGAGGTTGACGGCGCCGAACGTCGGGCGCAGCCGCACCAGGGTCTCGACGATCTCGTCGGGATCCTTGGTGTCCAGGACGATCGGGATCGCGTTGAGGCCGCCGTACGCCTGAAACAGGGCGCACTTGCCCTCCATCACCGGCAGCGACGCGGCAGGTCCGATGTCACCCAGGCCCAGCACCGCGCTGCCGTCGCTGACGACGGCGACCAGCCTGTTCGCCCAGGTGTAGCGCGCGGCCTGGCTGTGGTCCGCGGCGATCGCGCGGCTGACCTGCGCGACCCCCGGGGTGTAGGCGATGGACAGCGCGCGCTGGGTGTCCAGCGGGGCCGTCAGGCCTACGGAAAGCTTGCCGCCTACGTGTGCCTCGAAGATCTCCGCGTCGGTGATCGCGCCGTGCTCGGCGCGAGTCTGTATCGATTCAATCAACTCGGACACGCGCCCCAGGGTAGGCGACTACCGATTAGTAGCCCTAATCTGCGCGGGACCGGATTTCCGGGCCAGGTCGGAGGCAGCCCGTCCCCCGCAAGCGGGCGGTACCCCCGGCCCCCGGCTCCGCCGCGCTTGCGATCGGCGCGGGGGGCTGCGGTCAGATCAGACCCAGCTCGGTGACCGCGTTGCGCTCGTCGGCCAGCTCGCCGGTCGACTTGTCGATCCGGGCGCGGGAGAAGTCGTTGATCTCCAGGCCGGTGACGATCGTCCAGTTGCCGTCCTTCGTGGTGACCGGGAACGACGAGATCAAGCCCTCGGGCACGCCGTAGGAGCCGTCGGAGATCACCGACATCGAGACCCAATCACCGTCGGGCGAGCCCAGCAGCCAGTCCCTGGCGGCGTCGACGGTGGCCGAGGCGGCCGAGGCGGCCGACGACGCGCCACGCGCGTCGATGACGGCGGCGCCGCGCTTGGCGACGGTCGGGATGAAGTCGTTCTCGACCCAGTTCTGGTCGCCCACGACCTCGGCGGCGTTCTTGCCGCCGATCTCGGCGTGGAAGATGTCGGGGTACTGGGTGGCCGAGTGGTTGCCCCAGATGGTCATCTTCTTGATGTCGGTGACCGCGACGCCGGTCTTCTTGGCCAGCTGCGAGATGGCCCGGTTGTGGTCCAGGCGGGTCAGCGCCGAGAACCGCTCCTTCGGGATGTCGGGCGCGTTGCTCATCGCGATCAGGCCGTTGGTGTTGGCCGGGTTGCCGGTGATCAGCACGCGGACGTCGTCGGCGGCCACCGAGTTCAGGGCCTTGCCCTGCGCGGTGAAGATGGCGCCGTTGGCCTCCAGCAGGTCGCTGCGCTCCATGCCCGGCCCACGGGGGCGGGCACCGACCAGGAGGGCCAGGTTGGCACCCTCGAAGATCTTGTTCGGGTCCGAGCCGGTCTCGACCCCGGCCAGCGTCGGGAACGCGCAGTCGTCGAGCTCCATCACGACGCCCTCGAGCGCCTTGAGCGCCGGCTCGATCTCGAGCAGGCGCAGCTCGATCGGACGGTTGGGGCCCAGCAGCGAACCGCTCGCCAGGCGGAACAACAGGCTGTAGCCGATCTGGCCGGCGGCGCCGGTGACGGCAACCTTGAGAGGACTTGCGCTCACGTCGAAATGCTCCTTGTGGAGGTAGTCATGCAGATTCGGGTCTCGGCTCGAAACTAGCGCACTCTGCTGGGCCGCCAACCCCCGGTCCGACACCCGCCTGGTGTCCCACGGCCGGATCGTCGCGCTTTGGGAACCCTGGACGCGTAGCATGGAGCACCGCCGGTCAGACCTGCGCAGCGATCGGAGGTGGAGGTGTTCCAGGGTTTCGACGCACTGCCCGAAGCGCTTCGGCCGCTCGCGCACGAGCCGCGCGAACGACGCCCGGATCCCCAGCCGCAGACCCCCAACGACACGTTGGTCGACTGCGCCGTCTACGCCGAGGGCCACCGGCTGCCCGGAAAATTCAGCTATGCCGCGGCGCGGGAGAAGGTGCGCCAGATCGAAACGCTCGGGCACGACGCGTTCGTCTGGGTCGGACTGCGCGAACCCGATCAGACCGAGATGCAGGAAGTCGCGGATCTTTTCGGCATGCACCCGCTGGCTGTCGAGGACGCCGTGTGCGCGCACCAGCGGCCGAAGCTGGAACGCTACGACGAGACCCTGTTCCTTGTCCTCAAGACGGTCAACTACGTGCCGCACGAATCGGTGGCGCAGGCCCGCCAGATCGTCGAAACCGGCGAGGTGATGGTTTTCGTCGGAAAGGATTTCGTGGTCACCGTCCGCCACGGCGAACACGGGGGGCTCTCCGAGGTCCGCAAGCGGATGGAGTCGGACCCCGAGCAGCTGCGGCTGGGCCCGTACGCGGTGATGCACGCCATCGCCCACGAGGTCGTGAACCACTACCTGGTGGTCAGCCACCTCATCGAATCCGACATCGACAGCATCGAGGAAGTGGCGTTCGCCCCGGGCCGCAAGATCGACGTCGAACCGATCTATCTGCTCAAGCGTGAGGTCGTCGAACTTCGCCGGTGCGTCAACCCGCTGTCCGGCGCGTTCCACCGGATTCAGATCGAGAACAAGGACCTCATCTCCAAAGAGGTGCGGCGCTACCTGCGCGACCTCGCCGACCACCATTCCGAGGCCGCCGACCACATCGCCAGCTACGACGACATGCTCAACTCACTGATCCAGGCGGCGCTGGCGCGGGTCGGGATGCAGCAGAACAACGACATGCGCAAGATGGCGGCGTGGGCCGGTATCTTGGCGGTCCCCACGATGGTCGCCGCGATCTACGGGATGAACTTCCACTTCATGCCCGAGCTGAACTGGACGTGGGGATACCCGGGCGTCATGGCCGCCATGACGCTGACCTGCCTGGTGCTCTACTTCCAATTCCGGCGCAACAACTGGCTGTAGCCCGCTTATTCCGTTGTGCGCCTGGGGATTTGAGTGTGCAACCAGGGTCGAGTCTTTGCGATTTAATCGCCCTGGGTACACCCTGAACGCCTTGACCGCACACTCGACCGGTTCAGCTCGGTTGTGCGGCAGGCCGATTCGGGTTCAGCACGTCGACGCCGTCGTTCTCCCACGCCTGTCGCATGGCTTCGGCGCCCTTCAGCCGCACCCAGGCCGCCTCGGTCGCGGTGACGGGGGTCGCCGAGAGGAATCGCACCGGGTCGTAAGGTGGTTCCAGCGGCAGATCGTCGATCTCGCCGGGGCCCAACAACACCGCGGTGAACGGCACCCGTCCCGCCGCCCTTGCCCACAGCGGCGAGCCGAGATCGACCAACGCGTCGGCCGTCAGCACCAGACCCTCGACGGCGGGCGTCGCCGCGAGTACCGCGAGGCTTCGGGCGATACCGGTGACCGGGCCGGGATCGCGCAGGCGCAGCACGACTTCGGCGCGGGGCCCGCGCGTGCGGTCGTCGACGACCTGCGTCGGGTCGGTCATCGGATAGCGCGAGCAGCCCACCGACACGTAATGCATCACGCGGTCGCTCCCGCGGAAACGCAGCACTTCGATGGGCTCGGCACCGAGGAAGGTGACGCTCGCCGAATCGGGTTCGGCATCGGTGAAGTGGCGGCGCAGATGCGCGCGCACCTGGTCCAGGATCTGGCTCACCGCCGCTGCGCCGCAGCAACGGTCAGGTTCGCCCCGGAGTCGGCATCGAAAACGGCGAGCTTCGTGGTGTCGAACGCCAGCTCGATCGACTGTCCAATCGCCGCCTTGGATTCCGCGGGAACCCTTGCCACGAACTGGTTTTCGTGTGCGTCGGCCTCCGCGGCCAGCTCGTCGAGTTGCGCGGAGCGCGCCGCCCACCCCGCGGTGGAGAAGTACACGAACTTGTCGGCCCCCAGCGACTCGACCAAGTCCACCTTCACCTCGAACGTGAGCGCCCTGATCCGCTGGTACCCGTCGATCAACGAGGCGTCCTGCAGGTGCTCCGGCCGCACCCCGACGATGACGTTCTTCGGTGGCGGGTGTTGCGCGATCACCTCGCGGACTTCCGGTGTCAACATCACCTCCCCGAAGGGCAACGTCAGACCGATCGGCGTCAACGTGGCCGGTAAGAAATTCATGGCCGGGGAGCCGATGAATCCGGCGACGAAGAGGTTGGCCGGCTCTTCGTAAAGCTGGTCCGGTGTGCCGATCTGCTGCGCTATTCCGGCGTGCATCACCACCACCCGATCCCCCAGCGTCATGGCCTCGGTCTGGTCGTGCGTGACGTAGACGGTCGTGGTGCCGAGCCGCTTCTGCAACCGGGCGATCTCGCCACGCATCTGGACGCGCAGCTTCGCGTCCAGGTTGGACAGCGGCTCGTCCATCAGGAAGGCCTTGGGCTGCCGCACGATTGCCCGGCCCATCGCGACCCGCTGTCGTTGCCCGCCCGACAATTGAGAGGGCTTGCGGTCCAAGAGCTCGGTCAGGTCGAGGGTTCGTGCCGTCTCCTCGACCTTCTTGGCGATCTCCGCCTTCTTCATCTTCGCCAGCGTCAGCGGGAATGCAATGTTCTGCCGCACGGTCATGTGCGGGTAGAGCGCGTACGACTGGAAAACCATCGCGATGTCGCGATCCTTGGGCGGCTTCTCGTTCATCCGTTCGCCGCCGATGCTCAGCTCACCGGACGAGATGTCCTCGAGGCCGGCAATCATGTTCAGCGTCGTGGTCTTGCCGCACCCCGACGGCCCGACCAGGATGAGAAACTCGCCGTCGGCGATGGTGATGCTGAGATCGCTCACCGCGGTGGCGCCGTCCGGGTAGCTCTTGCTGACATGGTCCAGCACAATCTCGGCCATCGCGCGCTATCCCTTCACAGCGCCAGAGGTCAACCCGGCGATGATTCGTCGTTGGAAGATTAGAACAAAAACGATGATCGGGACCGTGATCACGACCGCGCCGGCCGCAATCGACCCGGTGGGCTCCTCGAATTGCGAACTGCCCCCGAAATTCGCGATGGCCACCGGCGCCGTGATCGCCGATTTCGTCGCGGTCAGCGAGAGCGCCAGCAGCAGGTCGTTCCAAGCGAAGATGAACACCAGGATCGCGGCAGTCACCACCCCGGGCGCGGCCAGCGGCACGATCACCTTGCGGAAGGCCTGGGCCGGAGTGGCGCCGTCCATTTTGGCCGCCTTCTCCAGATCCCAGGGAATCTCCCGGAAGAACGCCGACAACGTGTAGATGGCAAGCGGAAGGGCGAACGTGATGTAGGGCAGGATCAGGCCCGGCCAGGTGTCGAACAGCCCGACGAAGCGTTCGATGTTGAACAGCGGAGTGACCAGCGAGATCGCCGGAAACATGGTGACCAGCAGGGTGGCACCGATCAACGCCCGCTTGCCGGGAAAGGCCAGCCGCGCAATCGCGTACGCCGCCATCGCGCCGAGCACCACCGCGATCGCGGTCGTGGTCAAACCGATCCCGATCGAGTTGATCAGCGCCGAGCTGAACAGGTCGCCCCGGAAGATGCCTCGATAGTTCTCGAAGGACACCGACGACGGGATCAGCTTGCCGTCCTTGACCATTGACGTCGGCTTGAGCGAGAGGCTGAGAATCCACATCACCGGCAGGAGCGCGTACACCACCACGACGGTGTCGATCACCGCCCACGCCACCGTCCGCGGGGCGCGGCGCCCCCCGGCCCATGACCGTTCACCGACCATCGAGACCACCACCGGGCGCCGCCGCGCCGAACACCTTGATGTAGACGAGCGCGATGATGCCCACACAGACGAAGATCAGCACGCTGATCGCCGAGCCCAATCCGACGTTGAATCCCTTGAATAGGTTGTCATAACCCAGGATTGACACCGAGTCGGTGTTGTTGGCGCCATCGGTCAGCACGTAGATGTTGTCGAAGATGCGAAAGGCGTCCAGCGTACGGAACAGCAACGCGACCACGACCGCCGGCTTGATGATGGGCAACGTGATGCGCACCAGCCGGCGCCACGGCCCGGCGCCGTCAACCTGGGCCGCCCGCAGCAAGTCCTCGGGCACCAGCGACAGCCCGGCCAGCAGCAGCAACGACATGAACGGCGTGGTCTTCCATACCTCGGCAAGGACCACGATGCCCAGCGACGGGATCTGCTGGGTCAACGGCGCGCTGCCGTGCGGCAAAAGGTTCGCCAGATAACCGGTTCCCGGCGTCCACGCGTAGTACCAGCTGTACGATGCGACCACCGTGACGATCCCGTACGGGATGAGCACCGCGGTGCGCACCACGCCCCTGCCGACCAGGGTGCGGTGCATCACCAACGCCAGCGCCAGGCCCAACACGAACTCGAGCGACACGGAAACCACTGTGATGCCGAGGGTTACGGCCAGCGCCGTCCACCAGTAACGGTCGGTCAGGATCGTTTGATAGTTGCTCAATCCGACGAAGGCGGTGTCGTCGGGCATGGCCAGGTTGTTGCGCTGCAGGCTCAGCCACACCGCGTAACCGATCGGGTAGGCCGTGACCGAGAACATCAGGATCGCCGCCGGCGCGACGAGCGCAAGCGCAAGTCGCCGCTCCGATAGCCGATTTCGCGACCGCGCATGCCGCGCGACGGCCACCCGCTCGCCCTCTACTGCTGTCGCGATCAAGGCAACAGCCCCTCGCCGTCGATGGCTTTCTGCGCCTGGGTGGCGAGCTCGTCGGCCGTCCGCTCGGGGTCGATCCCGGTGATGGGGCTCAGCGCCGCCGACAACCGCAGCGACAATGCCTGATACACCGGCGTCGCCGGCCGCACGGCCGCGTCGGTGAGTTGCCGGCGGATGATCGTGTACATCGGATACTTGGCCTGGAACTGCGAGTCGGAATACAACGACGTCCGCACCGCGGGCAGGCCGCCTTCCATCGACACGTACTTCTGGCTCTGCAGGCTGCGCAGACACCGCACGGCTTCGAAGGCTTCCGCGCGGTGGCGCGTGGTGCTGGCCACGGCGAGGTTCAGCCCGCCGATCGTCACCTTGGCCGGGCGGCCCGGAGCCACACCGGGATACGGCGCGAAGCCGAAGACCTTCTGGCTGGCGTCGTAGGCGATGCGGAACTGCTCGTCGCTGGGCACGAACGTGCCGACGCCGTTGATGCTGCCGGCCAGCGCCGGATCCCGGTTCAGCGGAAGGAAGGGGACCCCGCCCTTGACGGCGTTTTCCAGCATGGACGCCAGGACGTAGGGCCAGTTGACCTCCAGTGCGGCCTTGCCCTGTTCGACCGCCAGCCGCGCCGTGCCTTCGTCGGTCCGGGTGATCGACGGGTCGGCCCCGGGGGCGGTGGCCACCGACCTGAGGATGCGCAGCGCGTGGACGGTCGCGGCCCGGTGCGCGGGTGTGTCGGTGAGGGTGACCCGGCGGCCGTCCTCGGAGAGCACCTGACCGCCGCCGCTCACCAGCAGCGTGTTGAACCAGACGACCAGGCCCTCGCCCTCGTTCGCCTGCACGGCGATCCAGGCCGGCTGGCCCGCGGCGTGCAGCCGGGTGGCCTCGGCCACCATCGCGTCCCAGTCCCGCGGCGGTTGACCCACCAGATCGGGCCGATACCATAGCAATTCCGTATTGGTGATGACGGGTGCGGCATACAGCTTCCCTTTCCAGCGGGCCGAAGCCAGCGGGCCGGGCAAGGTGTCAACGGTGGCATCTGTCTCGGCCCGGCCTTCGGGGTCGTCGGACAGCGGCAGTGCCCAGCCCGCCTCGGCGAACTCCGCGGTCCACACCACGTCCAGCGCCATCACGTCGAGCCCGCGGTCGTGTGCGCTCAGCCGCCGCGCCAGCTGCACCCGCTGTTCGCCGGGTCCCCGCGGCAGGCTCACATGCTGGACGGCGAACCGGCCTCCCATGTGCCGGGTGCACTCTTGGGCGACCGCGCTGAAGGACGCCGAATCGGTGGCCGGCGTGAAGAAGGTGATCACCAGGCCGCTGGGGACGGACCCGCAGGCCGGCACCGCCGCGGCGATGGTGATCGTCGCCAACGCGATGACGCCCATCCGGCACAGACGCCCGTGACGATTCACCACCGAGTTCACAACTGCGCGTGGCCTCAGATTGCCAAGCGCGCCAAGAGATCCCGAGCCTTCTCCGCGTTCTGCGGATCGCAGAGGACGTCGTACCGGCCGGCGACCAACTGCATGGTCGAACTGAAATCTCTTGTGCCACGGGCCATCGCGTACGGCACGGCGGAGGTGATCAACCCGAAGAACACGCCGGCGACCAGACCCGTCGCCAGCGCGGCCCACGGGTTCGGGCTGAAGAAGCCGAGCACCAACCCGATGAATAGGCCCAGCCATGCCCCGCTGAGCACGCCACCGCCGAGCACCTTGGGCCACGACAACCGGCCGGTGACGCGTTCGACCTGCATCAGGTCGACGCCGACGATGATCACCTGCTGAACCGGGAACTGTTGCTCGGAGAGGTAGTCCACGGCGCGCTGCGCCTCGGCGTAGGTGGGGTAGGACCCGACCGGCCAGCCCTTGGGCGGTGTCGGTAGCGAGGGGACCCCGCGCCGACCGGCCGCCGCGCCCGGGGGCGTGGCGCCGGGAACTTGACCGGGCTGGAAAGGACTAGTCATTGGTGCTCATTCTCCTCCGCCCTGGCCAACCTCACATCTCGGGGCCTTCTAGCCTATCCAGGGGCGCCGGCCCGACCTGAGGAAAAGGCGGCGGCGTCCGACGCAGCGCGGCGACGCACGCCGCTTCGCGGCCGAATCGCCACCCACGCATCGGCTAGGTTGAACACCATGACAGCGCCCGGCGATGGCTTCGGCGAACGCGCCCACGACGACCAGGCCGAACCGTCTCCCGCCGCCGGCGAGGCGCCGGAACAGCCTGGGGCTCCGTGGGAACCGCCAGCACCGCCGCCGCCCCCCGACTACCCGCCGCCGGCGTATCCGCCACCGGGCTATCCCGCCGAGTACCAGCCCGGTTACCCGCCCCAATAC
>NZ_MVIJ01000046.1 GCF_002086735.1 Mycobacterium scrofulaceum
CTTACCGACCACCTCCAGCGCCTCGATCGATGAACATCCCACCCCGACGGGTTGACCCGCCCCCGAGGGCCGGATAATCGAGCGGTTGAACAAGGAGATCAAGCGTCGGGCTGATGTCGTGGAGATCTTCCCCAACCCCGCGGCGTTCCTGCGCCTGGCCACCGCGGTGGTCATCGAATCTCACGACGAATGGCAGGTCACCCGGCGTTATCTCTCCGATGTCTCCATGGACGAGCTACGCACCGTGATCGCCGCTAAACACGCTGCTGCAGCACTTGCCAAACAACACCAAATCGCCTAGCGTTCAACATGACTCGTTGATCGCGATGCGTGGACCAACGCCAAGATCCGAAGTCCACCAATTGACGGGACACTATCCGATTACGTGCCAGATGGGCGCAAAAACGTTGTGAAAATAGGGAATTCAAGGCATGGCTGCAGATAACCGCGAACCCGCTCTGGTAGCGGGTTCAGCCATGCTGATCGCGGCGAGACGTCGCGTCTGACTTCGGTGCGAGACCAATAGCCGGACAAGCGATCACGCTCTGGGCGAGCGACCGTCTGGTAATTGGATTGGGCGAGCATTCCCGTCGCCCAACAGGCGAGAGCTACCCGATGTTGGGCCGTCCCCCTTACGACACGCCTACGAAGCGGCCGCGAGCCCGCTTCGCGGTTTGGCATTGGCACGATCGCGACGGCGAGATTCCTGTCCTACCTGCCAAGTCAGGTCACACCTTGCGATTTTGCCGCCGATGTCAGGGCAGCGTCAGCCCGATTCGCCCACCTCGGCCGTGAGCGGCCTGGCCTCTGGCACCACAATTCCGAACCTTCTGCTGTGGAAGCTATTTCAAGCAGAGGACCGTGCTTCGGGCTAGTACTAGACCTATCCGGCCCTAAACATCAACCCTCGGGCGATGGTTTTGTGCCGCCAGCACGACGACCGTAGTAGTCGACAACAGATCACGTCCTCACCCAAAGCCAGGGCCCGGCTCGGCCCCACGCCGGATCGGTGGGAACGCAAGTGAAAAGAGCTGAAAATGTTGAATGCAGCGCTTGGAATGCTGGCGATGGTGCCAGTGGTGTTCGGTGTCGCCGGGTACGCGATGGTGTCCCGATGACCGCTGGTCACCCCGCCTCACTCGCCGAAGTACCAGCAGGACTTCACGTCTGGCCTAGAGGGCGAGGTGATTCGCGCACGGCGGCCGGTGTAGTCGAGGAAGCCACGCGGACCGAAGCGAGCGTCGTCGGTTGTTTGACCGTTCGGCGGGCTGAGGCTGCGGTGAGCGCGCCTCAGCCCGCCGAATTCCACGCATGGATTCGACGCCCCGGTGCGAGTCGGCCGATTGCATTACCGCGCTCGTTCGCTCCGCGGATTTCTCGATTGAGGCAACCCATACGCCAACCGGATTGACCGGTCCGCCAATTATTAAGGCCCCTAGGCATACACCGACCCGGCTCTAAAGATCACCCGCTGGGCGATGGTGAGAAGGGTTGCGCGCTGCCAACGTAGTCATCGATCTCTAAGTCGCCGCGCCCGCCGCCGATCGATCGTGAACGGCGCGGCGCGGCAACGACACAGAGGATTTTGAGGAAACGACGATGAACACGGCGTTGGGGATGTTATCGATCCCGGTGGCGCTCGGCGCCGGTGGCTATGTGGTTGGTGAAGCGACGACCATGAGCGCGGGGAAGGCTACGGCGGGGCGCTCCTCCGGACGTCCCACGGTGTCTCACTTTGAGACGCTCGATCACCTCATGATGAGACGCTCACCATCCGCCCACCGGGATGTCATCGGTTGCAGGAGTCATCCCATCGGGGGGAACAGAGGAGAAATACGGTGAGCGGGCAGATCGTGAGCGCGGGTTACGAGCAAATCCCCGGAGCCTCGGCGGCAGCTGGGTCCGCCGGCCAGAACGGGCACCGCCGGCGTGTGCCGGAAATAATCGAAGAGAACGGGTCTGATTCGATACGATCACCGCGATTGCCGGGCAGAACGAGCCCGGCCGAGCCTGCAGAGACCGACTGGGATGCCAAGCCGCCAGCGCCCACCCATGGGGCGTCTACGCCGAGGCTTCCCGCCCGGCCGTTGGGTCCGACGGATTCGCGGAGTCCGGATATGACCGGTTCAGCCGGACGCGGCGACGACCGCGCCGGAGAGGCCGGCGCGCGAGCGGTGCTGCTCGCCACCAAGCTGCATGTCCCGGCGATCGGGGTTCAGCTCGTTCACCGGGCGGCCCTCCTCGACATGCTGTCCGCGGGCCTCCGCCGCAAGCTGACCCTGTTGAGTGCGCCGGCGGGCTGGGGCAAGACCACCGTGCTGGCCCAGTGGGCCCTGGCCGAGGGCGAGGGGCAGCGGTTTGGCTGGCTGTCGCTTGATTCCTCCGACAACGACCCGGTGTGGTTTTGGATGTATGTCGTCGCCGCACTGCAGAAGATCAGTCCCGGGGTAGGGATCCGCGCGGTCGATCTCCTCGCGATGGGCGCCGACCCAGTACAGGTCGTACTGCCCACCCTGCTGAATGATCTGGACACGATCGCGAGCCCGATGGTGCTCATCCTGGATGACTATCACCTGGTCATCAATCGGGCAGTCCATGAGCAGCTGGGATTTTTCGTCAGCCGCTTGCCTGCGAATCTTCGTTTGGTGCTGGCCACCCGGTCGGATCCTTTGCTGCCGTTAGCCCGACTTAGGGCCAGCGGCGACCTCGCCGAGGTGCGCACCGACGATCTACGTTTCGGCCCCAGTGAGGCGGAGCGTCTGCTGAACGACGTCCTGGGGCTGGGCTTGGCGACCGCAGACATTCAGCTCTTGCACCGACGCACTGAGGGCTGGGCTGCGGGCCTCTACCTTGCCGCCCTATCGCTGGCCGGGCGTGCCGATACCCCACGGTTCATACAGACGTTCGCGGGCGATAACCGTCATATCGTCGACTACTTGATGGCCGAGGTGCTCGACGGTCAGCCACCGCACCTACGCAGCTTTTTGCTGCGCACGTCGGTCTTGGACCGGCTCAGCGGTCCGCTGTGCGACGCGGTGTTGCAAACGTCTGACTCGGCCTCGGTCCTGGAGGGAATGGAACGTGAAAACCTGTTCCTGGTGCCATTGGACACGTCGCGTCACTGGTATCGCTATCACCAGCTGTTCGGAGAGTTGCTGCGCACCGAGCTGCGTCGTAGCGAGCCCGAGCTCGTCGGCGATCTGCACCGGCGGGCCGCAACCTGGTTCGAGACCGAGGGCCTCATCGATGAGGCGGTACGCCACATGGTGGCTGGCGGTGACATCGAGCGCAGTGCCGATCTGATCGCCGCGGACTGGGTCGACGAATTCAACGGGGGCGGCGTGTCGACCGTCTCCAGCTTGCTGGACCTGCTTCCCGAGGAGACGGTGGCACGAGACCCGCGACTGAGCGTGGCCCGCGCTTGGATCGCCCTAAGCGTCGGTCAACTCGATGCCGCCGCGGAGTGGATCGAGGCAGTCGAGTCCCGATCGGCGGCCGACATCGCCGATAGCGGGGTCATCGCCGCTCAACTCGCCGTGTTGCGCGCGCTTCACTCGTTCAAGACTGCCGAAGTCTCCACGGCGCTGGAGACGGCCCGCGGGGCGATCGCCCTCGATCTCGGCGAAGCGCCCTTGAGCCGATCAACCGCCTACTGCATCTACGGATCCGCGCTGTACTTTTCGGGCGGTACCCGCGAGGCGCAAGCCGCCTTCCGGCAGGCCGTAGGGCTGGCCGAGAAGGTGGGCGATCGTCGTGCCCGCAGCTACGCGTTGGGCCATCTGGCGCTGATCTCGGCCGAATGTGGTCAGCTGGCGGACGCCGAACGTCAGATCCGTCGGGCCTCCGGCAGCTCACGTGACCTTGCGGATGCGGAACACCTCGTGGACGTCATGGTGTCGCTTGCCACGGCCGAACTCCTCCGTACCCGTGGTGACGCGGCCGCGGCGTTGGTCGCCGCCGACATGGCCGTGATGTCGGCCCGCCAAGGCGGGGCAATCCTTGAGGTGGCCAAGGCGCTGTCGGTCAGGGCGGACATCGCGGAGCATGTCGGCGACTACCAGACCGCGCAGGCCATCCGCGAAGAGGTCGACGCCCTGGTGGGCGATCGCGTGAACGCTGGCATCGGCTCGACGCTGCCCGCTTCGGCCGAGCGGAGGGCGGGCGTCGCGGCGAATTCGCGCAGCAACGCGTGCGCGCTCGGTGAGGAGCTGACCCCCAAAGAGCTTGAGGTTCTTCGTCTGCTCGCCACCCGGTTATCGCGCCGTGAGATTGGTGCGCGGCTATACGTCTCGCTCAATACCGTGAAGACGCATCAGCGCGCCCTCTACCGCAAGCTCCGCGTTGAGCACCGCAGCGCAGCCGTCAGCCGGGCGCGGGAACTCGGCCTGTTGTGATTCGCCGGCCGGCATCCCGCCAGATCTCGCCGGTCACGAATCGCGCTTCCAAGCGCGCTTCGAGCTAATCACCCGGGCGAAACGCAGGTCGGGTGACGACGCCTCACCCCACGCCGGGGCAGCCTCGCAGAGGACCTGATGCCGGCGGGCCAGGTGGGCTACATCGCCCAGTTCTACGCATGGGAAAGGGCATCGATGACCGAGGCTTACGTCTTGGGTGGCGTACGAACCCCATTCACCCGCTATGGCGGCACGCTGTCGGGTATTCGGGCCGATGACTTGTTGGGTATGACGATGAGGGCCGCGTGCGACCGGCTAGGGGTGCCACTCGATGCCGTGGAAGACATCCTGGCCGGTTGCGTCAATCCTGCCCACGAGGGCATGGGCGACGTCGCGCGGTGGGCAGCATTGGCGGCCGGATTCCCAGACACCGCCGCCGGCGGCACCGTGAATAGATTCTGCGGCTCATCGCTAACCGCGGCAGTAAGCATGAGCCATGCGGTCAAGGCCGGCGACCTCGGCCTCGGTATCGCCTGTGGAGTCGAGTCGATGTCTCGATCGGGGTGGGCCCTGATGAAGGGTGACGCGGCGTTCAGTCCCCGAGGTCCTGTTTTCATGCTCGACACCATGTGGAGCGGGGCGGGGGGCCGCCGAACCCGGTGTTGCTGGTTCGCAATGCATACATCAGCATGATCGAGACCGCGCAGAATGTCGCCGACCGCTACTCGCTGAGCCGCGAGGAGATCGACGCCTTCGCGCTCCGATCCCATCAACGCGCCAAGGACGCCCGTGATCGGGGCCGGCTGGCCAAAGAGGTTATGCCGGTGAGGATTCCGGCGACAAGAAAGACACCTGCGCGGGTGGCTGAACACGATGAGTTCGTCCGCGATGACACGACCGCCGAGGCGCTGGCGGCTCTACCCGCCCAGCCCGGCACGACCCAGATGACGGCGGGCAACTCCTCGCCGCTAAGTGATGGCGCCAGTGCTGTAGTCATCGCGTCCGGGGAGCGAGCCACCGAACTGGGTATCGAGCCGTTGGCCCGAGTGGTATCGAGTGCGGTCTATGGCATCGATCCCCTCATCATGGGCGTGGCCCCTGCATGGGCGATCCCGGCGGCGATCCGCCGGGCAGGGCTTGTCCCCGAGCAGATCGACGTGTGGGAGGTGCACGAGGCGTTCAGCGCCCAGGCGCTCGGCGTGCTGCGGGAATTGCCCAATCAGCTGGACGGTTTCGTGGTGCCGGACGACAAGCTCACACCCAATGGTGGCGCGGTTGCGATCGGGCATCCCTTCGGGGCCACGGGAACTCGCTACTTGCTGACGCTAGCGACCGAACTCTGTGCAAGGGGTGCTCGTTATGGGGTGATTGGCATCTGCATCGGCTCGGGGCAGGCCGTGGCAGTGGTATTGGAAAACGTTGGTGCAAAATGACACGCGGATGCCTGAACAGGGGCGGGTGACTCACCCGGGTGAATCGGTCCCGAGGGTGATGCCATCTCACCCGGCACGCCAGCAAGCTCATAGTCGACCAAGCGTTGCGGATCCTTGGCGCGCAGCGCCCCACCTCCCAGCAAAGCTGCTGCGTCTCGCCGGTGGGGCCGCAGGACACCGCGGCCGAACCGCAACGATGCCGACGACCAAGAAGGGGCACTAACTCGGTGAACCCCAGAACCGCACTGCTACTGTGCAACAGAGAGTTGCCGCGCCATCGGCGCACCAGTCGGGCCCGTGTTCACGTCGACGCCAGGGCTCAATCTCGGTCATTGCTGGAATTCGATCGGGCGCCGGTCTCTTTGCGTCTTTACCCGTTGCTCCGCGGTCATCATCGCCGCATCGTCTTCACCGGCATGGGCGCATCGCATATCGCGGCACTGCCGAGCTGGAGGCGGCTCGTTGCGGCTGGAAGGGCCGCGCGGTGGATCGATACGGAAAGCCTTTTAGAGCGCCGGCAACTCGTCACCCCCGATTCGCTGCTGGTCGCCACGTCACGATCGGGCTCCAACAAACACGTGTGCGCTTTGGCCGACGAGCCGGGCCGGACCGTGAGACCGGCTGCGGTGGTGGCCATCACCGATGACCGGGCCAGTCGACTCGCCTTGGTCGCTAACTGTGAGGTTCTGCTTCGCAGCGGGGCGTCCGGGAGCCCGAAGGGGTTTCTGAACGCTCTGGTAGTCCATGACTATGTCGCCTCGATGATTCTCAACGAAGACAATGACGACGTCGCTGGTACCGCTCGCGCTGTCGCTAGCACCACACTGCCGGCCGAACTTCACAGGGTGGCCGCCGGTGTGGCGGCGCAGGAGGAGTCGCGCTTGGCTTATGTCGGGTGCAGCGAGCACTCGGCGGCTGCCTTGTACGCAGCCTTGCTCACCAACGAAGCCACCGAAATCGTGGCCCAGGGGCACATCGCCGGACAACCTCGACACAACCTCGTGCGCCGGGCAAACGCGCAATTGACTGCGGTCTTTTTCGGTTCCCACAGCCGTCCCGACGCGGCCCTGCGCGGGCTGGCCACTGACCTGATGGCGGCAGGGTCGAACGTGGTTATCCTCGGCGGCGCCGATGTCGCCGGCGCGACTTATGTCCCCTGCCACGCAGGCCGGGTCGGCGCCGAAGCCGCTCGCAACGTTGTGGTCATCGAGCAGTTCGTCGCGGCCTTGACCGGTTGAGCGGGATGAACACCCGCGAAGTAACGCGCATACAGGACCGGCGGTCCTGGCGCATGTCCGAGTAAACGCGTTGGAAGGAGAAGGATCTCATGACTGTGGGCGATACCACGGAGGTAGCTCGGCGGACGAGTCGTGTGTCACGACTGACCACGGCCGCACCGCTCATTGCGCGCTATGGCCTGGTCGTAGTCATAGCGTGGTTCGGCGCAATGAAATTCACCTACTACGAGTCCCACGGTGTATCGCCGTTGGTGGCCCACAGCCCGTTTTTGGGCTGGGTTTATCACATCATGTCGATCAGCGCGTTCGGCCGGGTGCTCGGCTCGGCCGAGTTGGTAACCGCAGGGTTGCTCGCCCTCAAGCCGTGGTACCCGAGGGCCTCGGTGATCGGCGGTGTGTTGGCGACCGCTTTCTTTCTTGGCACGCTCAGCTTTATGGTCAGCACGCCCGGGATCGGTGAACCTACCGCGGGCGGCTTCCCCGTCCTGTCGGCCAATGGTGAATTCCTCATGAAGGATATCGCGTTGGTGGGCTTGGCCCTGTGGCTGTTGGCCGACTCCGTCAGTGCAACTCAACAGCGGCACGCACCGCCCGCCTGACCCGGATGAGCTTCGCAACAGTGGCAGCGTGCCGTTGAAAGACGAACCGACGCAACCGCTTCACTCATTACCAACGGAGGACGCGATGAGCTCACCGGTCAGCCGCCATTACGACCTGGTGGTGGTGGGTGCCGGGTCGGGCGGATACGTCGCTGGCATCCGAGCGGCCCAACTCGGCATGAACGTCGCGATCATCGAAGAACGCTACTGGGGCGGGGTTTGCCTCAACACCGGGTGCGTTCCGTCAAAAGCGTTGCTGCGCAACGCCGAGATCGCCTCCATCCTGACCCATCAATCAGCCGAGTTCGGTATTCGTGGTGACATCAACCTCGACTACGCCCGTGCTGTGTCACGCAGCCGCGAAGTCGCCGAGGCACGGGTGCGCGGCGTGCACTTCCTGATGCGCAAAAACAAGATCACCGAGATCGAGGGCCGCGGCCGGTTCAGCGGCTCTCACACGGTCGACATAGAACTACGGGAGGGCGGTACCACCAGTCTCCGCTTCGACAACGCCATCGTCGCCACCGGCTCACGGGTACGGATACTGCCGGGCGTCACCCTCAGCGACAACATCGTGACGTACGAGCAGCAGATCCTCGACGCAACGACGCCCGAGTCCATCGTCGTCATCGGCGCCGGCGGAATCGGCATGGAATTTGCCTACATCCTCAACAGCTATGGTGTTGACGTCAAAATTCTCGAATACGCCGATCGCGCGCTCCCCAACGAAGACACCGACGTCTCGAGGGAATTGACTCGCCAGTACCGACGGCGCGGCATCCCCATCCATACCGAAACCCGCGTGGATTCGGTAATCGACCACGGCGACCACATCACCGTCACCCACACCGATCGCAAGGGCCATACCACCTCAGTCGACGCCGCCCGCGCGTTCATCTGCATCGGATTTTGCCCCAACGTCGAAAATCTTGGCCTTGACGGGCTGGGCGTCCACCTCACGGCAGGCGGGGCAATCGAGATCGACGACTACATGCGCACCTCGGTTCCCCACATCTTCGCGATCGGCGACGTCACCGCCAAAGTTCAACTCGCCCATGTCGCCTCGGCCCAGGGAGTCATCGCCGCCGAAACCATCGCCGGCGCCCCCACCATGTGCCTGGACTACCGCATGATGCCGCGCGTGACGTTCTGCCAACCCCAAGTCGCCAGCTTCGGCTACACCGAAGACCAGGCCCGCGCCGCCGGCCGCGACATACGGGTCGCCACCTTCCCCATGCAGGCCAGCGCGAAAGCGCATGGCTTGGGCGAACGCGCCGGATTCATCAAACTCATCGCCGACGCTGCCCACGGCGAGCTGCTCGGAGCGCACCTCGTCGGGGCAGAAGTCAGCGAGCTACTCCCCGAGCTGACGGCCGCCCAGCTCTGGGACCTGACCGCTACCGAGCTCGCCCGCAACGTGCACACCCACCCCACCCTGGGCGAGGGACTGCAGGAATGCTTCCACGCCCTGACGGGGCAAGCCATCAACCTATGACGCCGACGGCGGGCCACGCGCCGATCCCGCAGCGTCGAACGGCGGCCCGCGCGGCACGACAGCGAATTGCGCTGCCCACGGGCCGGATTCGGGATGTCATCATCGTCGGGTCGGGCCCCGCTGGCTACACGGCGGCGATTTACACGTCACGGGCCGGACTCGACACCATCGTCGTGGAGGGCGAGGTGCCCGGCGGTGCACTGATGGCCGCCGGACCGGTGGAGAACTACCCGGGTGTCACCCCGTCCGTGTGCGGACCTGCGCTGGCGGCTGCGATGCGCGACCAGGCACAGCGCTTCGGCGCCGAACTGCACCCCGGCGACGTCGAACGATTCGATCTTGGCGGCGACGTCAAGACGGTCGCCGTACGCGACGAACTACACCATGCCCGCGCGATAGTCGTTGCGATGGGGTCCACCAACCGGCCGCTCGATGTGCCCGGCGAGCGCGAGCTCCTGGGCCACGGCCTCAGTGCCAGCGCCAAACTCGACGGTGCGCGCTTCACCGGTTGCGACGTCGCCGTCATCGGCGGTGGCGACGCCGCTGCCGAAGAGGCGCTCTATCTCGCGGCGCGCGCCCGCCACGTGACCCTCGTCCACCACGGCCCCCGATTACGGGCGTCGGCTATCGCCATCGCTCGGCTGCGCGCTCATCGGAACGTCACAATTCTGACATCCACGGAAGTGCTCGCCGTCCAAGGCCAAAACCACGTCAGCGGGCTGCGGATGCGCGACACGCATAGCACTGCTGACTACGACATCGCCGTCGCCGCGGTGTTCATCGCCGTCGGACAGGTGCCTCGCTCGGAACTACTGAAGGGACTCGTCGACCTCGACACCCGCGGACACGTCCGAACTGGCGGCCATACGAGCCACACCTCGGTGGAGGGCGTATTCGCTGCCGGTGACCTGATCGACCGACGCTACCGCCAAGCAGTCACCGCTGCGGCCAGCGGCTGCGCGGCCGCACTCGATGCCCAGCGCTGGCTGAGTCACCCGCATTGTCTCCCATCAGATTCCAGCCCGGAACACCCGCGCAACCGGCGGTTCTGTTGCGATTGATTTGCTGTCCGGCAAGCGTCGTCGGTCCGGCCGTTGGGTGGTCATTGCCCAGATCAACGACCACTGTCGGTGCGCATCGGGTGAGATGTCCTCATCCGGCTGTGCAATTCACCCGGGTGGACGCCGGCGAGAAGGCGGATCTGCGGTTGAAGCGCCCAGGACACTGCAACGGTTCCCCCACCGAAGACCGCTCAATTCTCATTGCCTCCCAGCGTGGTTGAGGTTTCGTCTCTGATGGTGGCGATCGCCGCCGCGTCTTCCACCGCGACCAGGTTGGCAGCGCGTAGTACAGCGCGCACATCGCCGGCGGGTATGACCGCGGCGCCGGAGCCATCGGCGAAGACGTAGTCGCCGGGACGAACCGCCACCCCGGCGATCACGACTGGACGGTTCACCTCGTAGGGAGTGACGGTGTCGCCGCCCCACCGCGTTGTTTCGCCTCGGCAATAAATGGCCAGGTCGAAGCGTTCGAGCTCGGCGAAGTCGCGTAGCCGCCCGTCGGTCAGAATGCCGGCGAGCCGGTGGTTTCTGACACGGGATAGCTTTGTCCCGCCGCCCAGTGACGCATCGGTATAGCCGTTGCTGGCCAGCACCAGCACGCGCCCGTCGGCGCCGCCTTCGATGGCGTCGTAGAACAACCTCTTGAAGTTGTAGCGCTCGGGCGGGAGAGCGGCCCGGCACGCGGGGAAGTAGGAGATCGTCACGGCGGGGCCGAACAGCCGGCGTCCGGGAGTGGGACTCACCAGGTCGAGGAGATGACACCGATGTCGGTGCAGCCGCCCCATGGCGTCCGCGATGTCGGCGGTGCGCACCCGACCGGCGAGTGCGTTGAGGGACTCCATCAGCTCTGGATCGGGACACGCCAGGACTGGGCGCCGCGGAAGTCGAGCCACACATCGGTGGGCGTTTGCACAAGCCGGGCAAGGACGGTTCCGCAGCACGGGCAGCGCACCACGATGCCGGGCCCGCGGTGATAGACGTGACTTTCGGCGAAGGCCGTAGCGCGACAACACTTCCCGCAGGTCAACAACGCGGTGGTGACATCGAATCCCAGTATTCCTTCGAAGGCGCCCGCAACCGCGTTACCGTCGACGTGTGTTGGTTCGGTCATGATTTGTCGTTCCTTGCTTCGTTGCTCGGGCCGAACCGCTCGGTCCGGATGGCGGACGGTTGATGCCCCTGCTCGATCAACGTCGCGGTGACCGATTCCACAAATCCGGTTGGACCGCAGACGTAGACGTGCCCACCGTCGGTGGGCACCCACTCCTTCGGCGCGAGGTCAGCGGGGCGAACCCGGCTAGCCGGCCGGGTAGTCTGCGGCGCAGCCACCCTGGTGTAGACCAGCGCGATCTGCAGCCAGTCACATTCGCGCTCGAGCCGCTCCAGCTCTTGGGCGTAGTACACGTCGTCCGGACTGCGAACCGAATAGACCAACCGAAAGTCGGCGCTGCCCACCACTACCCGCTGTCGCAGCATCGCCATCAATGGCACGATTCCCGATCCACCGCCGACGAGCAGGACCCGAGCGTCCTCGTCAGGCCGCCAGACGAACCAGCCGCCGATTGGTCCGCGGAGTTCGATCTCGTCTCCGGCAACAAGCCCGGTGAGGTAGGGCGAGACTTCCCCGTCGTCAATCCGCTGCACAGTGAGTTCGATGCGGTCGCCGTCGGCCGGTCTGCTCAGTGAGTAACTGCGTTGCGCGCTGTACCCGTCCTCAGCGGTCAGCTTGAGATCAATGTGCTGGCCGGACAAGTGTCCGCCCCAGCCCGGCACCGCCAGCCCGATCGTTTGCGCCGACTCAGTCTCGGGTTCAGAGTGCACCACACGCGCGACTCGCCAGCGCAACTTCGGTTCGACGTGGATGTCCACCGCCGTCGTCAATCGCCGGCGTAGCGTTGTTCTCGCCACGGGTCGCCGTAGCTGTGGTAGCCCAACCGCTCCCAGAATCCAGGTGCGTCGCTGTCACGCAGCTCAATGGACCTGACCCACTTCGCGGACTTCCAGAAGTACAGGTGCGGTACCAGCAGCCGCGCCGGGCCGCCGTGTACCGCACTAAGCGGTGCGCCTTGGAATGCGTAGACGATCCAAGCCTTCCCGCCGAGAAGGTCACCCAACGGAAGGTTGGTGGTGTAGCCACCGTAGGAACCGACCAAGGCGAATCCGGCGGCAGTCTTGGTCGATTCGAAGAGTGTGTCCAGCGAAACGCCTTCCCACTCGGTATCCAGCTTGGACCACGCGGTGACGCAGTGGATGTCCACGCTGAGCCGCTCGCTGCGCAGGAGCTTGAGCTGTGCCCAGGTCCACGACTGTTCGGCGCCGAGCTCGTTGCGAATAGTGAATCGCCAGTCATCGAGGTCGATCCGCGGAGTCGGTCCTGCTTGCAGGACAGGGAAGTCCGCGGTCAGATGTTGCCCGGGCGGCAGCTCACGGGCGACCTCAACGCGCCGCCCGCGGAAGCCCTTGTTGACGAGACTCATTGGTGCTCCGTCTCGTGGTGGTCATCATCCCGAATAGAGCCGGCGTTGCATGAGTCGTTGATTACGACCGCTAAGATCCCGTACGGCGCCGTCGTTTTGCTCCCGGCCGGCAGCGCCGTGGAAGCCGCAATCTGTCTTGTGGCAGGAACAGGCCAAGCCGTGCGTCGGCCGCCAGTAAAAGGAGTGGTGTCGTTGAATCTCATTGTGCCCCTGCCGCCCTCGGTAGCTGGACGACTTCGTTGGCCGCGAATTGGGCGTCGGGACCGGAAACGAACCCCATTGACAACACGGTGCGGGGAAAGAAGACGTCGGTGAGGTATGCGAGTGCGACCGCCCAACGGTTGACTAGACGGGGAAGTGCGTAGAGGTGGTAGGCGCGGGCGACAATCTTGGCGGAATAGCCCGATAGGTGCACGCCTAGCGGGTTGGCGACTGCATAGCGCGGGCCCAAGTCGACGACCATGCCCTTGTCGCTGTGGCGGTAGTCCTTCCGCTCTCCGTAGCCAAGGCTTGCGGCGACGTTGCGGGCCAACGTTTTACCTTGTCGGGTCGCGTGCTGGGCGGTGGGCGGGGCGTTCTTGCCGGGCTGCGTTAGGTCCGGAACGGCGGCGGCGTCGCCCGCGGCGAACACGTCGGGGTGACCTGGTACCTGCAGATCGGTCTGTACCTTGAGCCGGCCCCGCTCGGTTTCCAAGCCCAGCGTGGCGATCAGCGGTGACGGGGTCACGCCAGCCACCCACGCTACCGTGTAAGTGTCGATGCGTGAATCATCGCTTAACACAACATGATCGGCGTGAACCTCCTTGAGGGTCGTGCCCAACCGCACGTCGATTCCACGAGAGCGCAGCACACGCATCGCTGCGTCGCCGAGCTTCTGGCCCAGCTCGGGCATGACGTGGCTGGCCAAGTCCAGCAACACAAACCGCACCGAGGCCCGATCGAAGCCTATCTGCTTCGCCGCTGCGTCGGCGAGCGCGCGCAGCTGCGCGGTCAATTCGGAACCGGAATACGACGCACCGACAACGACAATCGTACGCCGCGCGCCCGCGCGCGCCTCGCTTTCCTCAACGTGAGCCAGTTCCAACTGCTCGATCACATGATCACGCAGATACAGCGCCTCGGCCGTCGACTTCAGCCCGTGCGCGTGGGTGGCCAAGCCGGGCGTATCGAACAGCCGCGTCACCGATCCTGGTGTCAACACCAGCCGATCCCACGATAACGTCCTCACCCGGCCCTCAGGATCGGTCAACGAGAGCGTATGTCGATCGAAGTCAACGCCGTCGACCCGCCCGCGCACCGCCCGCACGCCCCTGAGTGTTCCCGCCAGCGGAATACAGACGAACCGCGGGTCGACCAGCCCACCGGCCACATCCGCCAGCAATGGCGTGTACTGCAGGTAATCGACTGGCGAAACGATGGTCACCCCCACCTCCGCGGCGCGCGCCCTATGCAACCGTCGGGTCAGTCCGCGCGCGCACTCGAAAGCGGCGAACCCGCTGCCCACAATCACAACCGAGGTGGCCGGTTCCGCCTTCTCCGATTGAGGGTGAAGTGGGACCGTGTTCATATCTCTTCTCCTCGTTGGTATTCGGATGTCCGCGTCAGGCCGAAATTCGATCACACGAGGCCGTGTGTTCACTGGTGGCCAAGGCGTGCTGGACCGCGCGGTTGTAGACAGCTGCCTTGGGGGTCTCCCGCACGAGCATCGCCCGACCCCGAGCCGGCTGTCACCACCCCTCGGCACGATTCACCCGGGTGATATCGCTCTTACGGCCACCGCTACATCGGATCGGCTGCCCGGGCGCCGAACGGCGCACTCTTCAGGAACGCGTCAGCACCGCCCCCGCGCGCGCAATCATGGGTCGCGGCGCAGGGCGCGCGACTTCAACGGCTTTCGCGACGGGCGGAGGGACTCATTGGGTCGCGGGTCGCGGGTCGCGGGTCGCAGTTGCGCCGCGCCGAAGGACACACCGAAGCGCTCGCACCACAGGATCACGGCGCCGAACGCGCCGGTGTCGGCAGCGTCGGGCACGGCGTAATCGGCGTTGCCGCGGTTGGCGCGTAGGCTCCCGAGGTCTATGTGTTTGCAACGCCCAAGGTCTCGCCAGGGGAACCTGGCATGCTCGACCGGTGCATCGCTAAGCCACACGCGTAGTCGTGGTCCCAAAATGGTATGCAGATTTTCCAGCCGCAGAATCTTCGCCCCGTCGCCCACGGTTAGCAGGCGCGCAACCCCGCTGGTTCGGTGGATGTGGCCGGTGAACTCGCCGCAGCGGGTCGTCCGCGCTCCAGGCGGCCGCCTGTCATCGGCGGTGGTCCTGATCAACAACTTCCACGGTTGCAGCCACCACAGGGCCACAGGCAGTCCCACCAGCGCAATCGTCAGTCGAGCGACCCGATGTGGCATCAACCCGGAACCACAGAGCGCTCGCCGGTCCAATTACGTTCGGGCATCAGTTCAGATCATCGCGGGCTATGAGCCGGCGCGCCGCCTCGGTGATCGAGCCGGACAGGGACGGATAGATCGCAAGCGTCTGCGCTAGATCGTCAACGGTGATTCGGCTTTGAACAGCCATCGCGATCGGCAGTATCAATTCCGAAGCGATCGGCGCGACGACTACGCCACCAATTACCACGCCGCTGTCCTGCCGGCAAAATAGCTTTACGAAGCCCTGACGCAGCTCCGACATTTTCGCCCGAGCGTTGGTTTTCAACGGCAGCATGATGATGCGGGCCCGAATAGAACCATCATCGATCGCGGCCTGCGAGATGCCGACCGTCGCGACCTCGGGGTGGGTGAACACCGTCGCGGCGACGGTGCGCAACCGGAGCGGACTAACCGCTTCACCGAGCGCGTGATACATCGCGATCCGGCCCTGCATCGCGGCAACCGAGGCTAACGGCAGTACATCCGTGCAGTCCCCCGCAGCGTAAATGCCCGCGACCGAGGTCCGCGACACCCGGTCGACAGCAATACGGTTGCCGGGCCCGGTTTCGATGCCCACGCGCTCTAAACCCAGCCTGCCGGTGTTGGGCACCGACCCAAGTGTCATCAATGCGTGGCTGCCCTCAACGGCGCGGCCGTCGGTCATCGTCACCCGCACCCCGTCGTCGGTGCGCCTTACGTTCTGCGCGCGAGCGTTCTTGATCAGTTTGACGCCGCGCCGGGCGAATGATTCCTCGAGCACCTGCGCGGCGTCGGCGTCCTCGTACGGCAACACCCGCTCGCGGCTGGCCACCAGTGTCACCGTTACACCGAGTTCGGTGTAGGCGTTGGCGAACTCGATGCCGGTAGCCCCGCAACCCACCACGATGAGGTGGTCGGGCAACGAGTCCAGGTCGTAGAGCTGGCGCCAGGTCAGGATGCGCTCGCCGTCGGGGGCCGCCGACGGCAGGATCCGCGGGCTCGCGCCGGTGGCGATCAACACCACATCGGCATCGCGGATCGTGGTGCTGCCGTCGCGCTGGGTCACCTTGACGCGGTGACGCGCCAGACCGGGAGCCGCGTCGACCAGCTCGCCGCGCCCCGCGAGCAACTCGACGCCCACGCTCAGCAGCTGGGCGGTGATGTCCGCCGATTGCTCGGTAGCGAGCGTCTTGATCCGTTGATGGATTTCTGCCAAGCGGATCTCGGCGTCGTCGACGTGGATGTCGAAACCCAGGTGGGTTGCCCGTCGCAGTTCGGTGCGCAGCCCTGTGGAGGCGATAAAGGTCTTCGATGGCACGCAGTCGCAGAGCACCGCGGCGCCCCCGACCCCGTCGGGATCGACGATGGTCACGCGGGCTACGGCCGGACCTTGTGCAGCCGCAGCCAATGCCGCCTCATACCCGGCCGGGCCGCCACCGAGGATCAGAATGCGGGTCACCACAGCTGGAATTTCACCGGGTGGCCGGACGACAGGTCATCGAAGACGCCATCCCTCGCCGTCGCCGGCGTCTTCGTCGACGACGATGTGCATCGCGGCTTCCTCAGCCGAGGCAGCGCCGCCGTCAATGCCGACGTCGTGGGCTAGGTACTCCGCACCCGGGTCCGTCGCATCGAAGGCGAAGGCGACGAGCCGACCTGCCCGCATGTCGCCAACCTGATTGTCGATTGGTTCACCATCGCTGTCGGCGCTGTCGCCGATTCCGTCGCCATCCCACTGATCGGTCACGTCGGGCACCTCACGGGCGAGCCGGCGTGACAGACTTTCATGAGTCCGCGCTTCCCTCGTGGTGAGACCCCACGCCCGCAGTTCACGCGGGCGTTCCGGGGGAGAGTAGCCCTCGTCGAGGTCGATGCCAGTCTGTTCTGAGTCCAGGCTTTCTTCTGGTTCAAGCAAATGCGCCTGCACGTCGTCGAATTCGGATATCTCCATCAGCGCGGGCTCCGTCCCTTATCCCCAAGGTCGCATTCGCACAGCGAAGTTCGGCAAGAGATTGACATCATGCGGCCTCGGACAGTCGACGCACACTCGGCGGTGGTCTCATCCGAGCGCCTCAACAAGATCGCGGCAGGCGCGTTCACAGCGACGGCATACCTCGGCGCACACGCGGCAATGCTCGTGCTTCGGCGCATGCTTGTCGCACTCGTCCGCGCTTGTCTTACAGGCGGTGGCGCACGTTTGGAGCACCGTCCTGGTCAAGTTGGCGTCGTAGTCCGTGTGCCGGGATAGGACGCGACCGGTTGTCGCGCAGACATCCGAGCAGTCAAGGCACGTACGGATGCATTTGGTCAAGTGATAGATGTCCTCTTCACTGAGGCAGGCGTCTGCACACGCTGTGCAAGCCTGGTCGCATTCGAAACAGGCGTCGATACATGCGACCAGCTTGGCGATGTCGATCCGGCCGAGATCTCGTGGATAGGTCTCCAGCATTCTCTTGGCGGCGCTCACCATGTCCTCCTGGCTCCGGGCGGTGGTTGTCTCTTCGGTGCGGCCTTCCCCTGTCCAAGGCACCGCGGGTATGCGAGCCCGTCGCTGTGCCTCTTACACAACAGAACACGGCTGTGTCGGGGTAGACGTTAAGAGCATCGCGCGAAGGGGGGTGAACTGTCGTCGCCCACCTTCGTCATTCACCCGGGTGATAGTTGGAGGTGTGGATGGCGTCCCCGACGTGGGGCCACGACCATGACCGCCAACTTGATGTCGTAGGTGGCGCAGGCGCTCACCCGGATGAATTAACTCCGCGGATGATGACCACTCACCCCGCGGCGTTGGATGCTGGCACCAGATCGGTAACAGGAGGCGCTGTGGAGACGACGAGATACCTCACCTGCGGCCATGCCCGCATCGGGCGGGGATCGGCCCTGAAAGGAACGCGCTCGAACGCCGGTGCAACCAAGACGACGCCAGTTGCCGAAATCCGCGCCACACGCGACGTCACCGGTTCCTCGAGACGCTGGTGCGTCGAGCAGGGTTGCACTCCCTTCTCGCACGTTCGCTGCCCGACTCGGGCAAGCGGTGGCCGAGCTCCACGCATGCCGATACTTTTCGCGACGGCAGGACCGTAGCGTGAGCCGCGTGAGCGCGGAATGCGCACAGAATCCGGATGTTCCGTTGAGCGTTCAATTTGAAAGCGCCGTCATCCCTCTCCTTCAGCCTCTGCTCCGGCAGGCTCTTCGGATGACCTCCAACCGATTGGATGCGGAGGATCTGGTGCAGGAAACATTGCTCAACGCTTATGCCGGTCTCCAGGCGTTCGAACCTGGAACGAACCTCAGGGCATGGCTGCGCCGGATCATGACCAACACCCATATCAACAGCTATCGGAAGCAAAAGCGCCGTCCCGCACAACATCCGACTGGCGAGATCACCGATCGGCAGCTGATGGCCGGTACGCCACGCACGCACGGGGTCCTACGGTCGGCCGAAGACCAGGCGCTCGAACTGCTGCCAGATCCTTACCTCAAGGCGGCAATGATGATCTTGCCCGAGCCGTTTCGCACCGTCGTGTATTTTGCCGACATCGCGGGATACTCCTACAAGGAGATCGCCGCCATGACGGACACCCGGCAGGGAACCGTCAGCTCGAGACTTAACCGCGGACGAAAGCAATTGCGCGAACTACTATTCGACTCGCCGGTCGACCGTGAGCGCAGGACGATCGACAACACCTCGATCAGATCAATCCAACAGCTCGCAATGGTCAACGGCGCCGAAGCCAGTCGCGGTCATCCGGCAGGCGAGGGTTGCTGACGGCCTCGGGCAACGCCGAAGGTGAGAGGAACGCCGACGTTGCATATCCCCTACATGGCGCCATCTACGGGGCTGACAACCGCTCCGGCCCGAAAAGCTCCACACACGAGTTGTCGAAATCATGCCCGGGAGATCAGGTGACGTTATGAACAAAGCGAGAGCCCGGCGCGCGGGTATGGTTTCCCCGTCGTCGCGTTGGAATGTCGGTCTGATGCTACCGGCACCGGAACATCTGGCGTTCTATGCCGGCGTAGGTGCGATGGCGGTGTTCGGGCTCATGGAATGGCCCGTGGTCGCCGCCCTGCTGGTGGGCCACACGCTTGTCAACGCGCAGCACAACGAGGTTCTACAGTCACTCGGCGAGGCATTGGAAGAGGCCTAGCTGCAACGAAAATATCGCGGTCGCTTGGATCAAGACAGCGACCACGATGGGATTGAACAATATATGAAGGCGAGCGCGATCGGAACGGGATTGAAAGCGGTTACCGCGCAGTGGTTACCGTTGAAGTGTCCGCGACCAGGACGCTGCGAACTTGGATACCCCGTCGCGTTCGAGCGCATCGAATACGTCCGGCAGATCGATACCGACCGAACTCAGCCGGTCGAACACTTCCTGTGCTTGCAACGCCTTGCCCGCCACGGTTTCACCGGCGATGACGCCGTGATCGGCCACCGCCTCCAGCGTCTCCTCAGGAATGGTGCTGACCGTGTTCGGCGCCACCAGTTCCGTGACGTACATGGTGTCGGGGTAGGCGGCGTTCTTGACACCGGTGGAGGCCCATAACGGCCGTTGCACGCGCGCGCCGGCGGCGCGCAACGCGGCATAGCGCGGATCGGCCTCGAAGACCTGCTGGTAACCCGCGTAGGCCAGTCGCGCGTTGGCGACGCCGGCCTGCCCACGCAGTCTGAGCGCCTCATCGGTGCCGATCGCCTCCAGTCGCTTGTCGACTTCGGTGTCGACCCGAGACACGAAAAGAGATGCCACAGAGTGGATTTGTGATACGTCCAACTCGGCCTGCCGAGCGGCTTCGATACCTGCAAGATAGGCGTTCATCACCGATCGATGTCGCTGGACAGAAAAGATCAGCGTGACGTTGACCGATACACCTTTGGCCAACGCCGCGGTGATCGCGGGCAGCCCGGCTGCGGTCGCTGGAATTTTGATGAAAACGTTGGGCCGGTCGACGACCTTCGCCAGCTCGACGGCCTGCATGACTGTCGCATCGGTATCGTGCGCCAGCGAGGGGTCAACTTCGATGGAGACTCTTCCGTCGACGCCGTCCGAGGCCTTCCACTGCGGGTGCAGCACATCGCAGGCCATCCGGACGTCGTCGGTGATCGCCGTGCGGACCGCGGTATCGATAGCGGTACCGCGGCCCGTCAGCTCGGCGATCTGTCCATCGTAGGCGCGGCCGTTTGTAAGTGCCCGCTCAAAGGTGGACGGGTTAGTGGTCACGCCGACAACGCTTCTTGTGTCGATGAGCTCCCGCAGCTTGCCGGACTGTAACAGGTTGCGCGACAAGTCATCCAGCCAGACCGACACCCCCGCCGCTGATAGGGCAGCCAAATTCGGGTTTTGAGTCATCCCGTCACCACCGCTGCCCGGTCACCGGGTCGCGCTGAAACCCACGCCCCAGCACAAACCGTGCCATAGAGCACCAGTGGCGCGTATGCGCTCAACAGCACCCGCCAATCAGGTGGAGTTGCCGGATCCTTGTCTTGTGTTATCGAGCCCATGTCGTTATTGAGCGGACCCGGTCTGTTCGGCCGTGCCTGCTCGCGGGTCGGCCGCACCGTCGCCGCGGCTGGGTAGCGCCCACTCGGGACGGATGTAGTGGCAGGTGTAGCCGGACGGGTAGCGTTGCAGGTAGTTCTGGTGCTCGGGTTCGGCCTCCCAAAACTCGCCGGCCGGGTTGACCTCGGTGACGACTGCGCCGGGCCAGCGGCCCGACCCTTCGACGTCGGCGATGGTCTGTGCGGCAATTTGCCTTTGCTCGTCGTCCAGATAGAAAATCGCTGACCGATAATTGGTTCCGACATCGTTGCCTTGTCGGTTCTTTGTGGTCGGGTCGTGGATCTGGAAAAAGAATTCCAGCAGTGTCCGATAATCGGTCTCGTTTGGGTCGTATGTGATTTCGAGCGCCTCGGCGTGGCCGGGGTGATTGCGGTAGGTGGGATGTGTGTTGCTGCCACCGGTATAGCCGACCCGCGTGGACACCACACCGGGCAGCTTGCGGAACAGGTCCTCCATGCCCCAGAAGCACCCACCGGCGAGAACGGCGATCTCGTTGTGGTCGTTCATGACTTCTGCTCACCGACGCTCTGGTGTTGGTCCGACACATCGAACAAGGGCAGATACTGCCCGTAACCCTGGGCTTCCAGGTCATCGCGGTGAATGAATCGCAGCGACGCCGAGTTGATGCAGTAGCGCAACCCGCCGGCCTCCCTGGGGCCGTCCGGGAATACGTGGCCCAGATGGCTGTCGGCGTGGGCCGATCGCACCTCGACCCGATCCATGAAATGGCTGCGGTCACGCCTCTCAACAACGAAGTCCGCGTCGATGGGCCGGGTGAAACTGGGCCAGCCGCTTCCGCTATCGAACTTGCTGACAGAGGCGAAAAGCGGTTCGCCAGAGACAATGTCAACGTAGATGCCGGGTTCATGATTGTCGCAGTACTCTCCAGTGAACGGCGGCTCCGTTCCGCTCTCCTGGGTGACGCGGTATTGCTCGGGGGTTAACGCGTCGATCGCGGCAGGGTTCTTGCTGTATTGGTGTGACACCTGATCTCCTTCGTCCGCGCAACCGTTATGTGTGCTGCGCTTGGTGTTTCGAATTGTCCCGCGTCGTTGCTCAGTTGCGGCCGGCCATGATGCCGCCATCGACGTTGAGAATCGCGCCGGTGACCCAACTGGCCTCATCAGAGAGCAGGAACGTCACGGCGTTGGCCACGTCGGCCGGGGTGCCGACCCGTCCCAGTGGGTGAAGTGGCGCGAACGTGGCCAAGGTGGCGTCGATCTCGTCCTTCGGGATGAAACCCTCGTAGAGCGGGGTTTTGACGACGGCCGGCGCCACCGCGTTGACGCGGATCTTGTGCTCGGCGAGCTCGATGGCGAGGTTATGGGTGAGCGCATGCAGGCCGGCCTTCTGCATCGAGTACACCGACGACGGGGTCAGGCCGATCGCCTGATGTGCCCACATGCTGCCGATGTTGACGATGGAGCCGCCCTCGCTGCGGGCGATCATACCCTCAACGACCGTCTGCGTCAGGAAGAACAAGGCGTAGTTGAGCTCCATGTACGAGTCATAGGTAAGCGCGTCGTGCTCGAGAAACGGCTTGGGAATAAAGAATCCAGCCGCATTGACCAGGAGCGTCGCATCGCCGTGATGCTCGGAGACAGCACGCTGAACATCGTCGACAGCGCTGCGATCGGTCAACTCGGCGGCGATGCCCCAGGCTTGACCACCCCCGTCGGTCAGTTCAGTCACGGTTTCATCAACACGGTCCTTCGACCGACCAACGATCACCGCGCTGCCGCCGTGACGCACGATGTCAACGGCGACTTGCCGGCCCATACCGGCGCTGCCCCCGACGACGATGACCTTCTTGGAATCGAAATGCATAGTGAGACCTTTCTGCTGCTCGTTCGCGGCGACTCCTGCCGAGCCCTCGCCCGGCAAGAAGAGTTGTAGCCCTGGCGATTACACCGGGCGCTGTGCGTGTCGACCTGAACTGGTATCAATCTGCTGCCCGGCGGGGTGAGCTGTCATCACCCTGGCGTTGATTCACCCGGGTGAGTTCTGCTGTGCCGCCATGGCCAACTGCTCAAACCCGATATTTGGCGGTATTGCCCAGCCAGGCAAGTGGGTTATAGTACCCAGAACAAGCGGACGAGAACTGAAGCGGTCGCGAACATCGCTCACCCAGCCAACGGGCTGGTACGTCTACTGCGGGTGAGCCAGCCATAAGATTGCAGCCCAGTCAGAACGCTCGTCCGTTGTCCAGGACAGATAAGCATGTGCCGACGTGTACATGAAATAGCAAGGCCTGCAGGGACTTACGGATCACCGACTGCCCGCGGCCTTGGGCGACGGTGAAGGAGAGTCAACCATGTACAGCCCAGATGAAGAAGTGGTGTTGATCGCCGATGCCACGGCGTTGCCAGGCAAAGGAGACGACCTGCGGCGTGCGCTTCTCGAGTCGATCCCTCAGTCGCTGGCCGAGGCCGACGTCAGCACCTTCCGCCTCCACGAAGACCGTGATCGTCCGGGGCATTTCACGCTTTACCAGCGGTTCCGGAATCAGCACGCCGTCGACCTTCACGTTCAAACCAATCATTTTGCGCTCAGCGTCGAAGCCCTGGCCCAGTTCGCCGAGGGCGGCAAGCCCCAGGTCACCTTCTATCGTGTACTGAGTCGCTAAGCCCGCGTAGCCCGTACGATTGTCAGCTGAGTAGTTGAAACGCCACTTCGATCCTCCCGACAGTCGGCCATGATTGATGACGTCGCGGTCGGCCTGACCCCGTGAGGTCGGGCGACCTACGCACGCATCGTCCGAGCAGCCGCTGATCTGGCGTACAAGCAAGCGCGTCCTTGTCAGCAAAAAGTAGTCCGACAGCTGTGATCCACTGGGCGAGGCGGCTTGGCGTAGCCGATCCTGACCTACCGCTGAAACCGCACCCGTCACAAGCAATTCCGCGACACAGCTGAGGAAGCGGTCACGCGTCACTCGTCCGCGACTCGTCGCTGGCAGCGGGTCGCCAGCCGGCGGGGGCCATGCCGTCAGATGACGGTTGATTGCCGACCTGGAGTCCACGCCCCACTACGGTTCGGGCGGGCGCGGGCAGCACAGCTGTGGTGTTCAGGACTGCTGCGATCCCGGCGCCGGCACGCAGGCCGGCTCTGGCAGGTCCAAATCAGCTTTGCTCAGACGGTAGACCTCAAGGGTCAGGTTGTAGTACTTGTCGGTCTCACCGACCCATTCCATTCCCACTCGCCGCGCCGTGGCCACACCGCGGCGATTGCCTGGCCGCACGACGGCGAATACCTCACTGACACCGACGTTTGTGAATGCTTGATGGGCCACTGCATGACCGGCTTCCGCGCCGTAGCCGTGACCCCACCGCGCGGGTGCAACCTGCCATCCGATCTCGAGATCGATGCGGCCGGGCGGCAGTGGGAGTAGCGCCACTCCGCCGATCAAGTCGCCAGAGTCTCTATCGGTAATCGCCCATCGGCCGATGGGGAGGCCGGTCGCATCGCTTTCGGCGATCCATGTGCCCAAGAGTTCGCGCATCGTAGCGTCGTCGGTGATCACCGGCAGCGCCGGACACAGCCAACGCGAAACCTCCGGCGCGCTGTATATCCCGCAGGCGGCGAGGTCGTCGTCGAGCTGCCATGGACGCAAGAGGAGCCGGTTGGTCAGGATGCGTCTCGTGCCAGGGTCCCATTCGACGTGGCGGTGCTCATGCATTGGAAACTCCTGGGGCTCTTTGAACCGCATACGGGGCAAAGTCCACCCAATTCTAGCAATTTCGGGAAGAGTAGGACCGACCGCCTCAGGCCACTTGGGCCGCTCCCACCGCGCGACATCCTGCTCAGGCGCCCAGCGGCCGCTCCCCGATGACCCGCCCGGCCCGCAGGCTCGCGATCTCGTCCGCGGACAGGCCCAGACCCCGCAGGACTTCGTCGTTGTGCTGGCCCAGCGTCGGCGGGGCGCTCCGGTGGTGGCCGGTAGGTCCGGCAGTGATGCGCAACGGCCAGCCGGGGTAGCGGTGTGGCCCGGTGATCGGATGGACGAACTCCTCGTAGTAGCCGCGCGCGTCGAGCTGCGCCCCGATCAGGTCACCGTCGTACATCCGCTCGCCGGTGACCACCTGCTCGGCCGGAATACCCTGCTCCTGCAGTGATTTCACGACCATGGCCGCGGTTTGGGTGCCGGTCCACCCGGCGACCAGCTCGTCGAACGCGTCATGGTCGAGCCGCCCGTCGTCGGGCAGCGACAGCGCCACCCACACGCCGTCCTCGGCGGTCGGGTAGACGCCCTGCAGGTAGCCGCGCCGCCGGTTGCCCCGGCGCGGGGACACGACGCCGGTCATCGAATACTCGATCACCGGTTCGGCCGCCACGCAGGCGGCAACCTCGATCTGCGCGATCTCGATCAGCTGGCCCTCCCCCGTTCGGCGCCGGTGCTCGAGGGCGGCCAGCAGCGCGACCCCCGCGTGCACGCCGACGATGGGATCGGCGGGCCCCTGCGGGTTGCACGGCGGACCGTCGGGGTAGCCGGTGACCGCCGACATCCCCGAGGTCTGCTCGAAGTTCAGCGCCCAGCCGACGTAGTCGCGCCACGGGCCCTGCAGCCCGTACCCGGGCATCCGCACGGCGATCACGGCGGGGTTCAGCGCCGCCAGCGCGTCGTAGGCGAGGCCGAACTGCTCGACGACGCGGGGCGAGAAGTTCTCCACGACCACGTCGGCGTCGGCGGCCAGCCGCCGGACGATCTCGAGGCCACGCTCCGAGGTCAGGTCGAGGGTGAGGTCGCGCTTGTTGAGGTTGGTGCCCTGCCAGATGGGGCTGCGTTCGTACCAATCGTCGCCTTCGTAGGCGAAGGCGCCGGAGTAGCGGTGCCCGTCCGGCCGCTGGATCGACTCGACCTTGACGACGTCGGCCCCGAACGCACCCAGGTAGCAGGTCAGGTAGGCGCCGGCCCAGAACGTCGTCAGGTCGAGGACCTTCAGGCCGGAGAATGGCCGCGGCCCTTCGGTTGTGCCAGGCGATCGAGCGTCGGCCGCCCACCGCGCGGGCGGCATACCGAGCCGAGGTGCCGGGCCGGGCCGTGCCACAGGCGTTTTGGAGAAGCGGAACGGCGGCCCCGGCCGCTGGAACGACCACCCCGGGCCGCCGGCTTGAACGAAGAACCCCCGCTCGGCGTATTGCGGGCAGTCGAGCACGGTGGCGCCGTCGTTGACCGGGGCGGTCGGAATGCGCAGCGCCTGACCGAGTTCCACGAGCTCGGCCACGGTCTGCCGGGCGAGCAGCGGCTCGGCCTTGCCGAAGAACTCGTCACGCTCGGGCCCGCCCATCATGATCGCGATCTGGTGCTCCCCGTACTCGGGCAGGCCGAGCATCGCGCACACGTCCAGCCAGTGCTGGCCCGTCAGGCAGTTGATGCCGACCCAGCCATCGGCGGCCCGCACGACACCCAGCATGGGGGCCGACCGCAGGTTCGGGGGCAGGCCAAGCATTTTCATCCGCTGGGCCATCAGCATCGGGTAGGGCAGGGTCGACAGCAGCGCCTCCAACTGCGAGACGTCGACCTCTCTGACCCGGCCGGCGGGCGGCAGCCGCAACGCGGTCAGGGCACCCAGCGCGCCGTAGGCGCCCGCGACGTACTCGCCGATGCGCGCGCCGACCTGTACCGGTGGCCGGTCAGGATCCCGGGCGCTGATCCAGCCCGACGCCGCCTGCAGCGTCAGCGGTGTGGCGAGTCGCTGACGCCACGGGCCGCACCGGCCGAACGCGGAGATGCGCAACGCCACCAGGTTTGGGTTGAGCCGCTCCAACTCGTCCCGGCCCAGCCCCCAACCGTCCAAGGTCTCCGGCGCGAAATCCTCGACGAGCACGTGCGCCCGCGCGATGAGTTCCCGGACTGAGGCCAGATCGTCGGGCCGGGCCAAATCCAACGTGGCTCCGGATTTTCCGGCGTTGAGGTAGTGGAACAGGCCGCCGCGCTCCGGGTCGGCCACTCCGCCGGGGAACGGCCCCCATCGGCGCAACGGGTCCCCGTCGGGCGCCTCGATCTTGGTGACCTCAGCCCCGAGATCGACGAAAAGCTTTGCGGCGTAAGGACCTGAGATCTCGGTGGCGAGTTCGACGACGTGGAGCCCGGCGAGGGGTCCCGTCATGCCGGGATCCCGATGGCCTTCACCTCCATGTACTGGTGCAGTCCGCTGACCCCGCCGCTCTCCCGGCCGAACCCGCTCAGCTTGAATCCGCCGAACGGCGCGTCGCCCGGCCCGATGCCGTTGACGGCGACCTGACCCGTGCGCATGCGCCGCGCGATCCCGACGGCCCGGTCCACGTCGGTGCCCCACACGGCGCCGGACAGCCCGTAGCACGAGTTGTTCGCGATCGCGACGGCGTCCTCGTCGTCGCGGTACCGGAGCACCGACAGGACGGGGCCGAATACCTCCTCCTGCGCGATCGTCGAATCCGGTTGCACGCCGGTGAGAATCGTCGGTTCGAAATAGAAGCCGACGTCCAGGCCGGCCGGGCGCCCGCCGCCGGTCGCCAGCTTGGCTCCGTCGTTGACCGCGCCGTCGACGTGTGCCTGCACCCGGTCGCGTTGCGCCGCGCTGATGAGCGGTCCCATCTGAACCGTCGGGTCCTGGGGGTCGCCGACCTTGACGTCGCGGGCCAGCGCGACCAGCCGGTCGACGACGTCGTCGTGCAACGAGTCGGGAAGCAGCAGCCGGCTGTGCAGGATGCAGGCCTGCCCGGCGTGCAGGGAGCAGCAGTCGAACAGCATCTGCCGCAGCATCTCGTCGGTCACCTGCGTGTCGTCGAGGATGATGCTGGCCGACTTGCCGCCGCACTCCAGCAACAGCCGCTTCATCGCGTCGCCCGCCGCGCGCATGACCTCACACCCGACGGCGGAACTACCGGTGAAGCTGATCATGTCGATGCGCGGATCCGTGGTGAGCAGTTTGGCGGCCTCCAGCCCCGACGGGGTGACCACGTTGACCACCCCCGGCGGGATGTCGGTCTCCTCGTCGATGATGCGTGCGAGCGCGAGCCCGGCGAGCGGCGTCAGCGGTGAAGGCTTGAGCACGACCGTGTTTCCCGCGGCCAGCGCGTTGTTGACTTTCATCACGTTGAGGCAGTGCGGGAAGTTCCACGGTGTCAGGATCGACACGACACCGAGCGGCTCGCGCCGCAGCAACGTCGTCCCGGCGCCGATCCCGGTCACCGGCTCGTCGACCAACTGCGTCGCGAGCTGGGCGGCATGCATGGACATGTAGCCGGCGCCGTCGATTTGCATCATCCGCTCTACTGTGACGCAGCCCCACTCGACCTGTGACAGCGCGAAGATCTCGTCGGCGTGCTTGAGCAGGGCCTCACCGAGCTGATTGAGGCAGCCGGCCCGCTCGGTGGGACCCATGCGCCCCCACGGCCCGGCGTCGAAGGCCCGGCGCGCGGCGTCGATCGCGGCACCGACCTGGGCCACGCTCGCATCGGGCGCGGTGCCGATCGACCGCTCGGTGGCCGGGTTGACGTCGTCGTAGCGACCGTCCTCCGGCTCGACCCATCTGCCGTCGATGTAGAGCTGATAGGTGTCGACAAGAGATCGCGGAGTGTGCAGCTCGGTCATGCGCTTCCTCACCCGAACGTCGGTCATCTAACCACTTGGTGTACACCCATGCTTCCCGCCCCGTCAATCACCAACCGCACGAATTGCGCGCTATTTGGGGCATTCGCGGCGTATTGACAGAGACGGGCGACGCGGGGTAGACACAAGGCCGCAAGACACATTGCGTCAATGTGTCGGATCGCCTGTCCAGGGAGGCCGCCGTGCGGACCACTTTTCCCGCTTCTCTGTTGCACTCCCCCGACTTCTATGCCGGCGATCCGTACCCGGTGTACCGCGAGCTGCGCGCGACGTCGCCGGTGTGCTGGAACGACGTCACCCACTTCTGGGCGCTGACGAAGTACGAGGACATCCGCTTCGTGTCGACCAACCCGGCCACGTTCACCTCCACCCGGGGCATCACCATCCCGGACCCGCAGATGGGGAACGCGGTGCAGGAGGGCAACCTGATCTTCACCGACCCGCCACGGCATCGGCAGCTCCGCAAGCTGATCAACTCGGGCTTCACCCGGAGGCGGGTTGCTCTGCTGGAGCCGAAGATTCGCGAGATCGTGCGGGGAATCCTCGACGGCATCCAACCCGATTCGGTGCACGAGTTCGCCGACGAGATCGCCGCCCCGCTGCCCACCCGGATGATCGCCGAGCTGATCGGCGCCCCGCCCGACGACTGGGAGCAGTTCCGGGCGTGGTCGGACGCCGCCACCGGAACGGCCGACCCGGAGATCGAGCTCGACCCGTTGGTCGCGATGGGGCAGCTCTACGAGTACTTCCAGAGGCTGATCGCCGCCCGGCGGGTGGACGCGCGCGACGACCTGCTCTCGGTGCTGGCGGGCGCGGAGATCGACGGCATCCGGCTGACCGACGAGGACCTGCTCAACTTCGCCTACCTGCTGCTGGTGGCCGGCAACGAAACCACCCGCAACCTGATCGCCCTGGGCACGCTGGCGCTGATCGCCCACCCCGACCAATGCCGCCTGCTGGTCGACGATCCGGCGCTGATCCCGGGCGCCGTCGAGGAGATGCTGCGCTGGACCAGCCCCGTGGTGCACATGGCGCGCACCGCGACGACCGACGTCGAGATCCGCGGCCAGCGGATCGCCGCGGGCGACGTGGTGGTCATGCTCTACGGGTCCGCCAACCGGGACGAGGACATCTTCGGCGCCGACTCCGAGGAGTTCAAGGTGACCCGGCACCCCAACCCGCACATCGCGTTCGGGTGCGGCGAACATTCCTGTGTCGGCGCCCAATTGGCGCGGCTGGAGGCGTGCGTGATGTTCGACGAGCTGCTGCGGCGCTTCCCCAGGATCGAGCTGGTGGGCACGGTGGACCGGATGCGCGCCACCATGGTGCCCGGGGTCAAGCGCATGCCGGTGCGGTTGGGGGCCTGATGGATTTGGAGTACTCGCCCGAACAGCAGCGGCTGCGCGCCGAGATCCGCGCGACCCTGGAACGGGTGATGACGCCCGAGCGCAGAGCCGCGGTCGACGAACGCATGGAGGGCGGTCCCGCGGTGCGCGAATGCGTGCGGGCGTTGGCCGCCGCGAACCTGCTCGGCGTGGGCTGGCCGAAGGCGTACGGGGGACGCGGCTTCTCGGCGATCGAGCAGTTCATCTTCTCGGAGGAGGCGCGGCGCGTCAGCGCGCCGGTTTCGCTGGTCACGCTCAACACGGTCGGGCCGACGCTGATGCAGTGCGGCACCGAAGAGCAGAAGCGGAGGTTTCTGCCCGCGATCCTGGACGGCAGCGTCGAATTCGCGATCGGCTACTCCGAGCCCGGGGCGGGCAGCGACCTGGCCTCGCTGCGCACCACCGCGGTCCGCGACGGCGACGAATACGTCATCAACGGCCAGAAAATGTTCACCAGCGGAGCCGCGTACGCCGACTACATCTGGCTGGCAGCCCGCACCGATCCGGATGCCAAGAAGCACAAGGGCATTTCCATCCTGATCGTGCCCACCTCGTCGCCCGGGTTCTCCTGGCAGCCGCTGCACACCATGCCCGGCATCTCCACCTTCTACACGTTCTACGACGACGTGCGGGTCCCCGCCAGCGCGCTGGTGGGGGGCGAGAACCAGGGCTGGCAGCTGATCACCACCCAGCTGAACTTCGAGCGGGCGGCGCTGGGCAACCTCGGCGCGCTGGAACCGCTGTTCGAGCGGACCCTGCAGTGGGCCACCGACACCGCACTCGACGGCGGACGCGTCATCGACCAGCCGTGGGTACAACTCGCGCTGGCCCGGGTCGAGGCTCAGGTCGCCGCCTACAAACTCGTCAACCTGCGGGTCAACGCCGCGATGACCAAGGGGGTGCTGTCCATGGGGGAAGCATCGGCGGCCAAGGTGTTCGGCACCGAACTGACCCAGCAGGTCGCCCGCCAGCTGCTCGAAGTGCTCGACCGCAACGGTGTGCGCCGCGGCGCGGACGCACCGCTGCGGGGCGCGCTGGAATCCGCGTATCGTCAGGCCGTCATCAACACCTTCGGCGGCGGGGCCAACGAGATCCAGCGTGACATCATCGCCATGGCCGGACTGGGCATGCCGCGAGCCCCCCGCGACCTACGCGCCACCGCAACATAGGAGGACAGCCTGAAGTGACCGACTCAGAAACCGTCAGCGCCAAGGTGCGGGCCCTCGTCGGCCAGCCGACCGGCGGCACCGGAAAGCCCTCGCTGGCACCGGATCCGGTCAACCAGCCGATGATCCGGCACTGGGCGTACGCGATGGCCGACATGAATCCCGTATACCTCGACCCGGAGTTCGCCGAGAAGTCGCGGTTCGGCGGCATCGTGTCACCCCCGGTCATGCTGCAGACCTGGACGATGCCGTCGCCGATCCTGGAGGGCATCGGGGAACGCGGTGGTGCGCCCGTCGAAATCACAGGCAACCCAACGGCCTTCCTCGACGAGGCCGGCTACACCAGCACGGTGGCGACCAACTCCGAGTTCGAGATCGAGCGCTACCCGCGGCTCGGCGACGTCATCAGCGCGACGACGGTGTACGAATCGGTCTCCGAGGAAAAGAAGACGGCGCTGGGCACCGGCTTCTTCCTGACCTGGCTGACCACCTACACCGACCAGCACGGGGAAGTCCTGGGCAGGCAACGGTTCCGGGTGCTGCGATTCTCACCGGAGCGCTGATGGCCACCCGACTGGCGCCGGCCATCACCAAGGACACCGAGTTCTTCTGGAACGGGTTGCGGGACAACAAGCTCCTGATCCAGCGCTGTGCCGGCTGCGGGCGGCTGCGCCACCCGCCGCGCCCGATGTGCCCGCACTGCCGCTCCCTGGACTGGGACACCGTCGAGTCCTCGGGCCGCGGCACCGTCTACAGCTACGTGATGCCGCACGAGCCGAAGTTCCCGTTCTTCGAATACCCGTACGTCGTGGTGCTGGTCGAGCTCGAGGAGGGTGTGCGGCTGGTGTCCAACCTCACCGGCATCGAACCGGCCGACGTGAGGACCGGCACGCCCGTCGAGGTGTACTACCAGAGTTTCGATGACGACCTGGTGCTGCACCAGTTCCGGCCGGCCGGCTAGGCGAGCGCCGATGGACTTCACCTTCACCGAGGAGCAGGAGACCATCTCCAAGCTCGCCCGCGACCTCTTCGAGCGCCGGGCCACACCCGAGCGCCTGACCGAGCTGGAAGCCGGCGATGCTCGCTTCGACGACGCACTCTGGAAGGAGCTGGCGGCCGCCGACCTGCTCGGCACCGCGCTGCCGGAGTCGGTCGGCGGTAACGGCGGTGGCTTCGTCGAGCTCGGGGTGTTGCTGGCCGAGGTGGGCCGCGCGGTCGCGCCGGTGCCGGCCTACGCGACGCTGGCGCTGGGGGCCGACCCCATCGCGCGGCACGGCAATGACGAACAGCGGCAACGGTTCCTGCCGGGCGTCGCCGCCGGCAACCGCATCCTGACCGCCGCCCTGGCCGAGCCGGACCGTTCCCAGGCGGCGGCGCCCGCCACCACCGCCCGACGCGACGCAGGCGGCTGGCGGCTGGACGGCGCCAAGGAGCTGGTGCCGGCCGCCCAGTTCGCCGACACCGTGGTGATCCCGGCTTCGATGGAGGACGGGGAGGCCGGCCTGTTCCTCATGGCGGCCGACGCCCGCGGCGTCGAGATCCGGCCCGCGGCGACCACCAGCCGTGAACCGCACGCCGACGTATACCTCGACGGCGCAACGGTTTCCGATGCCGACCGGTTGGTCGGCCCCGACCTGGTCGAGTCGCTGCGGACCCGCGCGCTGGTCGCGCTGTGCGCGGTCCAGCTCGGCGTCGCGGAACGAGCACTGTGGATCGCGGCCGAATACACCGCGGGCCGCGAGCAATTCGGCCGGCCCATCGGTAGCTTCCAGGCCGTGCAGCAACGGATGGCCGATGCCTACATCGACGTCGAGGCGATCCGGTGGACCACGTGGCACGCGGCCTGGCTGATCGCGCACGGGCGGCCCTTGCGAGAGGCCGGCCGTGCCGCCCGCATCGCCAAGTTCTGGGCCGCCGAGGCCGGCGCCCGCGTCGCCGCCACCGCCCAGCACGTCCACGGCGGCATCGGAATCGACACCACCTATCCCCTGCACCGCTATTTCTTATGGGCCAAGCACAACGAGCTCACGCTCGGCCCCGCCTCGGCGCAGCTCGCCCAGCTCGGCGCCACATATGGCGCAACGTATTCGGAAGGACTGCCATGACCACCACCGCGAGCCGCACCACCACCCTGCGCTGGGCCGACATCTCGGTCGGCGACGAGGTCACCCCCCTCGAGATCCCCATCACCACCACGATGATCGTCGCGGGCGCGATCGCCACCCGCGACTTCATGCCCGTGCACCACGACCGCGACTACGCCAACAAGCAGGGTTCGCCCAACCTGTTCATGAACATCCTCACCACCAACGGCTACTGCGTGCGGTTCCTCACCGACTGGGCCGGTCCGGAGGCGATGATCAAGAAACTGTCGATCCGCCTTGGCGTGCCGTGCTTTCCGGACGACCCGCTGCGCTTCACCGGCAGCGTCACCGGAAAGAGCGAGGGTACCGGCGGGGAGAACTTCGTCGAGGTGACGTTCAAGGGCTCCAACAGCCTCGGCGATCACGTCTCGGGCACCGCGATCCTCAGCCTGCTCGACGGGGAGTTGGAAAGGGACCGCGCGTGACCGGCTCGCTGCCCGGCGCCGCCGCCATCGTCGGCATCGGCCAGACCGAGTTCTCCAAGGAATCCGGCCGCAGCGAACTGCAATTGGCGTGCGAGGCGGTCAGCGCCGCGCTCGACGACGCCGGCCTGGCACCCGGCGACGTCGACGGCATGGTCACCTTCACGATGGACTCCAGCGACGAGATCGACATCGCCCGCAACGTGGGCATCGGCGACCTGAGCTTCTTCTCCCGCGTGCACCACGGCGGCGGTGCAGCCGCCGGCACCGTCGTGCACGCCGCGATGGCCGTCGCGACGGGCGTCGCCGACGTCGTGGTGTGCTGGCGCGCCTTCAACGAACGCTCCGGGTTCCGGTTCGGCGGCACCGGACGCAGTATGGCCGAAACCCCGTTATTCATGGCGCATTACGCGCCGTTCGGATTGCTCACCCCCGCCGCGTGGGTCGCGATGCACGCCCAGCGCTACATGTCGACCTATGGGGTGACCAACGAGGACTTCGGCCGCGTCGCCGTGGTGGACCGCAAGCACGCGGCCACGAACCCCGACGCCTGGTTCTACCAGCGGCCGATCACGCTGGAGGATCACCAGAACTCCCGCTGGATCGTCGAACCCGTGCTGCGGCTGCTGGATTGCTGCCAGGAAAGCGACGGTGGGGTCGCGCTGGTGGTCACCAGCGCCGAACGCGCCCGCGACCTACGACAGCCGCCGGCCATCATCACCGCCGCCGCCCAGGGCGCGGCGGCCAACGGCGAGATGATGACGAGCTACTACCGCGACGACATCACCGGCCTGCCCGAGATGGGCGTGGTCGCCAAAAGACTGTGGCGCGACTCGGGCCTCAAGCCGCAGGACATCCAAACCGCCTTCATCTACGACCATTTCACCCCATTCGTGTTCACCCAGCTCGAAGAGCTCGGGTTCTGCGGGCGCGGCGAGGCGAAGGACTTCGCCACCGTCGAGCGCCTGTCGCTGGGTGGGGAATTTCCGATCAACACCAACGGCGGCCTGCTCGGCGAGGCCTACATCCACGGGATGAACGGCATCACCGAGGGGGTGCGCCAGGTGCGCGGTACGTCGTACAACCAGGTCGACAGTGTCGAACACGTGCTGGTCACGTCGGGAACCGGGGTGCCCACCAGCGGGCTGATCCTCGCGCCCGCCGACTAGAGGGAGATCGTCATGCCCAGGCTCGCACTGCTGACCGCCCACGGCGGGCCCATCGAGCTGGCCGAGTTCCCGTTGTCCACCCCGGCCCCGGGGACGGCGGCGCTGCGGCTGCGGATGGCCGGCATCTGCGGATCCGACCTGCACATCTTCCGCGGCGAGCTGCCATTGCCGTGCCCGTTTGCCATGGGCCACGAAATGGTCGGCGAGATCGCCGAACTCGGCGAGGGCCTGGCCGCCGACGCGACCGGCAAGCCGCTGACCGTCGGCGATCGTGTGGTCACCCCGTACTTCTGGTTCTGCGGTCGGTGCCACGCGTGCGCGCGGGGGCGGTCGTATGCGTGTCAGAACCTGATGGCCGGCGAATACCGCACGCACGACCAGGAGCCGCACTTCGTCGCCGCCCACGGAGAGTACTACTACACCAGCCGGCGGCAGCCGCTGTACAAGGTGCCCGACGACCTGCCCGACGCGGCCGTCGCCCCGCTGAACTGCGCGCTGGCGCAGGTGCTGTTCGCGCTGCGCGACGTGCGCCTCGGCGACACCGTGGTCATCCAGGGTGCCGGCGGGCTGGGCATCAACGCGGCCGCCGTGGCCCGCACGGCGGGGGCCGCGGAGGTGATCGTCATCGACAAGATCGCCGGGAGGCTCGACGTCGCATCCGATTTCGGTGCCACCCACTGCATCGACGCCGGCGGCATCTCGACCGCGGAGGTCACCGAGCGGGTGCACGCGCGCACCGACGGCATCGGCGCCGACTGGGTGCTGGAGGTCGTCGGCGTGCCGGGCGTCATCCCGGACGGGATCGGGTTCCTCAACAACGGCGGCACGCTCCTCGAGGTCGGCAACGTCGGCATGGGGCGGACCTTCGAGCTCGATCCGAGCGCGCTGGTCTACGGCAACAAGTCCGTGCGCGGCGTCATGTTCTACGACCCCGTCACATTGGCGATCGGACTGAACTTTCTGCAGCGCACCAATTTTCCGTTCGACCGTCTGATGCCCGAGCCGTTCCACCTGGCCGACGTCAACGCCGCCTTCGCCTCCGCCAACGCGGGGCTGGTGCCGCGAGGCGCGCTGGTCCCGTGACGGCTCAACCGGCGCCGGCCACCGACACCCGCGAGCTCATCGTCGAGTCCGCGTTCGCCTGCTTCGGCAGACAGGGATTGGACAAGGCGACGATCGTCGACATCGCCAGACAAGCCGGCGTCTCCCGCAGCACCATCTACGAGTACTTCTCCGACAAGGGCGCCATCATCGAAGCCTGCGCCGAACACGCTTCCGAGCGGTTCTACCGCGAAATGTCCAAGGCGATGGACCGGGGCGGGTCGCTCGAGGACAAGCTGAGTCAGGCGGCCGTGTTCGTGACCCAGGCGCGCCGGTCGATCGCGTCGGAGAAGTACTTCGACGAGGACGCGGTCAGCCTGTTGCTGACCAAGGATGCCGCGGTGCTGTTGCGGGAATGCGTCGATTTCTTCAAGCCGTACCTGTCGGCGGCCCGGCTGACCGGCGAGGTGCGCAAGGACCTCGACGTCGAGGCCGCCGCGGAATGGTTTGCGCGCATTCTGTTCTCGCTCTTCAGCACGCCATCCCCCATCCGGGACATGGACGATGCCGGGGTAGCGGCCGAGTTCGTGCGCGCGCACGTGGTGCGCGGCTTCGCGGGCGACCGGCCGCGCCCCCGTCGCGGCTGAGGCCCCTCGCGCACGCTTCGCCGGGAAGTCCCGCCCGCCGCGTGTGACGCGTGGGCTTTGCGCGTGCGCCCAGGGCGGGATCCGCGGGTTTTCGTCACCATGGGCTCACACGCAAAGCCCTGGGCGCACACTCAGTGACCCCGCCGCGCCAGCGCCCGCAAGAAGAACCTGAGGTTGGCCGGCCGCTCGGCCAGGCGGCGCATGAAGTAGCCGTACCACTGGGTGCCGAACGGCACATAGACGCGGACCTGGTTGCCGGATTCCGCCAGCCGGCGCTGCTCGAGATCGCGGATGCCGTACAGCATCTGGTACTCGAAATCGGCCGCGCCCCGGCCCGCTTCGCGCGCCAGCGCCGGCGCAGCCTCGATGATCGCCGGGTCGTGGGAGGCCACCATCGGGTAGCCGGAGCCGAGCATCAGCACGCGCAGGCAGCGCAGGTAGGAATCGGTCACCGCGTCGGGATCGCGGTAGGCCACCGACGCCGGTTCGTCGTAGGCGCCCTTGCATAGCCGGATCCGCGCCCCGGTCCCCGCGAACGCCTCGCAGTCGCCGAGCGTGCGCCGCAGATAGGCCTGCAAAGCCACCGCCAGCCACGGAAATTCGGACCGGAGGTCGCGCACGATCGCCAGCGTCGAGTCCGTCGTCGTGTGGTCTTCGGCGTCCACCGTCACCCACACGCCGGCCCGCCGTGCCGCCTCGCAGATCGCGAACGCATTCTCCCGCGCGATCTTCTCGCCGTCGCGGTCGAGCGACTGCCCCAGGGCCGACAACTTCAGCGACACCTCGAGCGCCCGCACGCCGGCGTGCGCGCCGAACCGGGCCAGGCGCCCGATCAAGTCCAGGTAGACCCGCACGGCCGCGTCGGCGCCGTCGGCGGTGGTGACGTCCTCACCCAGGTAATCGAGGCTCACATATCGACCCGAACGGCGCAGCGCCGCAACGCTGTCCAGCGCACTGTCGATCGTCTCGCCGGGCACGAACCGGTGCACCACGCGGCGGGTGACCGGCAGCCCTTCGGCGGCCCTGCGCAATCCCGGTCGCCGACTGGCGGCGATGATCGCGGGCCGCAGGGTGCTGGCGAACGCGCGGCCCATCAGTCGGCCGCCATGTGCGGATACGTATGGTCGGTCGCCGGGACGAACGTCTCCTTGAGCGTGCGGGCCGACGTCCAGCGCAGCAGGTTCAGCACCGACCCGGCCTTGTCGTTGGTGCCCGAGCCGCGCGAGCCCCCGAACGGCTGACGTCCGACCACCGCGCCCGTCGGCTTGTCATTGATGTAGAAGTTCCCGGCGGCGAATCGCAGGCGGTCCTGCGCGGTCAGCACCGCCTCGCGGTCGTCGGCGATGACCGCACCGGTCAGCGCGTACCGCGAGCCGGTGTCGATCACGTCGAGGATGCGCTCGTAGTCGTCGTCGGGGTACACGTGCACCGACAGCAGCGGACCGAAGTACTCGGTGGCGAACGACTCGTCGGTCGGGTCGTCGGACAGCAGCACCGTGGGGCGTACGAAATAGCCGACGCTGTCGTCGTATTCGCCGCCCACGGCGATGGTGACGTGGGCGGCACCCTTCGCCCGTTCGAGGGCCTCGACGTTCTTGGCGAACGCGCGCCTGTCGATCAGCGCGCCGCCGTAGTTGGTCAGGTCGGTGACGTCGCCGTAACGCAGCGCGGCCGTCTCCCCCAGCAATCCGTCACCGATGCGCCGCCACACCGAATGCGGGACAAAGGCACGCGACGCGGCCGAGCATTTCTGCCCCTGGTAGTCGAACGCGCCCCGGATCAGCGCGGTGCGCAGCACGTCCGGCCGGGCCGAGGGGTGGGCCACCACGAAATCCTTGCCACCGGTCTCGCCGACCAGCCGCGGATAGCTCTGGTAGCGGCCGATATTGGCACCCACCTGCTGCCACAGGCGCTGGAAAGTGGCCGTCGAACCGGTGAAGTGGATGCCGGCCAGCCGCGGGTCCGCCAGCGCCACGTCGGAAACGGCGAAGCCGTCGCCGGCGACCAGATTGATCACCCCGGGCGGCAGCCCCGCGGCCTCCAGCAGCTGCATGGTCAGATACGCCGACAGCGTCTGGGTGATCGACGGCTTCCACACGACGGTGTTGCCCATCAACGCCGGAGCGGTCGGCAGGTTGCCGGCGATCGAGGTGAAGTTGAACGGCGTGATGGCATAGACGAATCCGTCCAGCGGGCGGTAGTCGCTGCGGTTCCATTCGCCGGGGCCGCTGATCGGCTGCTGCGCGAGGATTTGACGCGCGAACGCGACGTTGAAGCGCCAGAAGTCGATCTGCTCGCAGGGCGAGTCGATCTCGGCCTGGTACGCCGATTTCGATTGGCCGAGCATCGTCGCGGCGGCGATCCTCTCCCGCCACGGGCCGGCGAGCAGGTCGGCCGCCCGCAGGAACACCGCCGCGCGTTCGTCGAACGGCATTGCCGCCCAGTCCCTCTTCGCGGCCATCGCGGCGTCGATCGCCGCCGCCGCCTCGGCGTGGACGGCGTTGGTCAGGGTGCCCAGCCTCGCGGCATGCCGATGGGGCTGGACGACGTCGATGCGGTCACCGTCGCCCATCCGGTGTCTGCCGCCGATGACGTGCGGGAGGTCGATCGGGTGGTCGGCCAGCGCAGCCAATTCGGCGCGCAACCGGCCGCGTTCTGGCGAGTGCGGCGCATAGTCGTGGACCGGCTCGTTGGCCGGCAACGGCACCTCGGTGATCGCATCCATGCTGCCAGGATCCCCGCGGCCGCGACCCGCGGGATTAGCCGATCGGACAAGACTCTGGCCTGTTGGTAGTACGATCGAACAATGGCCGGTGTGGGGCTGGGTCAACTCTTGCTCGCGCTGGACGCGACCCTGGTCAGTTTGGTGGAATCGCCGCGCGGGCTGGACCTTCCGGTGGGTTCGGCGGCGCTGATCGACAGCGACGACGTGCGGTTGGGTCTGGCGGCAGCCGCGGGCTCGGCCGACGTGTTCTTCCTGCTGGGCGTCGCCGACGACGAGGCGCTGCGATGGATGGACAGGCAGGCGCGCGATCGCGTCCCGGTGGCAATATTCGCCAAGGATCCCTCGCCCGCCGTGGTGGGCGCGGCAGCCGCGGCCGGCTCCGCCGTGGTGGCCGTCGAGCCGCGGGCCCGCTGGGAGCGGCTCTACCAGTTGGTGAATCACGTCCTCGAGCACCACGGGGACCGCACCGACACGACCGAGGACTCGGGCACCGACCTGTTCGGCCTGGCGCAGTCACTGGCCGACCGCATCCACGGCATGGTCAGCATCGAGAACGCCCAATCGCACGTGCTGGCGTACTCGGCGTCCAACGACGAAGCCGACGAACTGCGCCGCCTTTCCATCCTGGGCAGGGCGGGGCCGCCCGAGCATCTCGAATGGATCGGCCAGTGGGGCATTTTCGATGCGTTGCGGTCGAGCGACGGGGTGGTGCGCGTGGCCGAGCGCCCGGAGCTGGGCCTGCGCCCGCGGCTGGCCGTCGGGATCTATCAGCCCGCGGCGGACCCGAGGCGCCCGCCGGCGTTCGCCGGGACCATCTGGGTGCAGCAGGGCGCGCAACCGCTGGCCGCCGACGCGGAGGAGATGTTGCGCGGCGCGGCGGTGCTGGCCGCGCGGATCATGGCGCGGCTGGCGGCCCGGCCGTCGACGCAGGCACGTCGGGTGCAGCAGCTGCTGGGCCTGATCGACGGCGAACCGGATCTGGCCGCCGTCGCCGGCGAACTCGGCCTCGCCGGCGACGGCGACGCGGCGCTGATCGGCTGGGACGCGGACACCGCGGCCGGCACCGCGCCGCGGCGGGCACGGTTGGTCGACGTAATCGCGCTCAGCGCCAGTGCTTTTCGGCGGGACACGCAGGTGGCCTCGCGTGGCTCGCGAATCTATGTGCTGCTGCCCCAGACGCAGACCCGCGCGGCGACCTCGTGGGTCCGCGGGACCATGTCGGCGATGCGCGACGAGCTGGGGGTGCAGCTGCGGGCCGCGATCGCCGCTCCGACCGGCCTCGGCGGGATCGGCGCGGCGCGCATCGAGGTGGATCGCGTGCTGGACAGCGCTGCGCGCCATCCCATTTCGGTCGGGCAGGTGACGTCGCTGGCCGAGGCGCGGACAACCGTCCTGCTCGACGAGATCCTCGCCATGGTCGGGCGCGAGCAGCGATTGGTGGATCCCCGGATCGTCGACCTGCGCACCCGCGAGCCGGTGCTGGCCGAGACCATGCGGGTGTACCTGGACAGCTTCGGCGACGTCGGCGCCGTCGCACGGTCGCTGCACGTGCACCCCAACACGGTCCGCTACCGCGTGCGGCGCATCGAGAAGTTGCTGTCGACTTCGCTGGCCGATCCCGACGTGCGGCTGCTCTTTTCGCTCGGCCTGCGGGTCGCGGGAAACGGGTGACACCGTCGACGCGGAGAGCTCCGGGTGATTTGCTGGCTTCTGGGCACAACGGATGTAACAATGCGACCCGTAAGGTGATGACGATGCAGGAAGCCGGTGCGAATCCGGCGCGGTCCCGCCACTGTCATCGGGGAGCGACCCTCAACGGCCACGGCTGAAAAGCTGGAAGGCGAGGCGAGCAGCGATCCGAGAGCCAGGACACTCGCGTCATTGCGTCCTGCGACCCGGGGCGGAGTACCCCGAGAGAGCTGTCAACGTCCATGTCACGTCCTGCATGGGTGGCCGTTGTCGTCGCCACCAGTCCTGTCCCCATCCGTCGCGTCTCACCTGAAAACCCCCGCCGCAGATGTAGTTTCCCGGCGACCGAGGTGGACGAGCGATGACCGCGCCGATTTGGATGGCCTTGCCACCCGAGGTGCATTCCGCGCTGCTCAGCAGCGGGCCGGGGCCCGGGCCGCTGCTGGCCGCCGCGTCGGCATGGGGCACCCTGAGCGCCGAATACGCGGAGGCCGCCGACGAGCTCGCCGCGCTGTTGGGCGCAATGCAATCCGGAAGCTGGGACAGCCCCGCCGCGCAATCCTGTATTGCCGCGCACGCGCCCTATCTGGCGTGGCTGGTGCGGGCAAGCGCCGACAGCGCCGTCATGGCCACCCGGCAGGAAACCGCGGCCACCGCCTACTCGGCCGCACTGGCGGCCATGCCGACCCTGTCCGAGCTGGCCGCCAACCACGCCACCCACGCCGCCTTGGTGGCGACCAATTTCCTTGGCCTCAATACCATTCCGATCGCGGTCAACGAGGCCGACTACGCGCGGATGTGGGTGCAAGCCGCCACCGTGATGACCACGTATCAGGGCGTTGCGACCGCCGCAGTGGCCACCGCGCCGCTCACCGAGCCGGTGCCGCAGGTCATGGCCGCCGACGCACCGGCGGCCGCTTCCGTTGCGTCGGCGTCGCCCCCCGACCAGCAGGACGCGGTGCTCGACTGGTTGGAACGGATCGGGTTCATCGACTTCTACGACAAGTTCATCCAGCCGTTGATAGACCGGCTGATGAACAACCCGTTCTTTTCGGCGCTGTTCTCCGGGTTCGACCCTTGGCTGCCGGTTCTCGGGAATCCGCTCAGCTTTCTGAACCCCTTCAACATCGCGTTCGCCCTCGGCTATCCGATGGATTTCGGTTCGTACTTCGCCTATTTGGCGCAAACCTTTTCCTTCATCGCGGCCGACCTCGCGGCGGCGTTCGCCTCGGGCAATCCCGCGACCGTCGCGTGGACCCTGTTGTTCACCGCCGTCGAAGCCATCGGGACGATCATCACCGACACCATCGCGCTGCTGAAGACGTTGCTCGACCAGATGATCGTGCTGATCCCGGTCCTTCTTCCGCTGCTGACGGTTTCGGTGGTTCCGCTGGTCGTGCCCACCCTGGTCGGGGGCCTCGCGGGCGTGACGAGCTTGGCCGGGCTGCACGCCATCCCGGTGCCGCCGGTCGGGCCCGCCCCTTCGCTGGTCCCGGCCGCGCTGGCACCTACCCCGCCC
>NZ_MVIJ01000047.1 GCF_002086735.1 Mycobacterium scrofulaceum
CCACCTGGAAAGCACTGGCCCCCCTCATCGCCGCCCGACCCACAATCCGCGTCTGGGACCCCACCACCAACAAATTCGACCGCACCAAAAACCTCACCAGCCGCCTGCCCACCGTGCCGGCCGCGGTCCTGCTCTACTCACACCACCGCACCCAGGTCCTCGCACTGGACTTCGACACCAAACACCACAGCCAACAGGTCGTCGACGCAGACTTCGCTCGCGCCCTGAGCTGGATCACCGATGCCGGCGGGGTCGCTATCACCGACCGCTCAACTAGCGGCGGCCGCCACATCATCGTGCCGCTGGCCATCGGCACCGCCGCCACCACCGCCGAAGTCAACCCCCTCATGCGGCTCCTGCAAGCCCGACTACCCAGCCTGGACAAAACCCCGATGGCCAACACCCGCACCGGGTGCATCACCGTCCCCGGCTCCCCCTGCCGCGAAGGCGGCCACCGCATCCTCGACGGCCCCTTAGCCACCGCGATCGACGCATTCACCACACGCTCTGACCCCGCCCTGCTCCCCCGTCTCAACGTTCTGCTCGGCGCCCTTAGCCCATCGCCCACCACCAAACCGATCTCGACACCCAGCGACGCCACCACCGGCAGCGGCGCCCGCGAACGACTACGCCCCGAATACACCCGCGACACCGCACTGCCCACCCGCATCACCACCTACGCCACCACCGGCCAACTACCCGCCGACCGGACGTGGCGAAGCCACTCCGAAGCGCGCCAATCCGTCCTGGCCCACGCCGCATTACACGGCCACACCCTGGCCGCTGTACAGGCCCTCATGGCCCCAGGACGCCCCTGGCACACCGGACTGGCCACCGCCTACACCCGCTATGGCGCCGGAGCCGAGAAAGCCCTGCAACGCGACTGGCGCAAAGCCCTGACCTGGGCCGCCACCAACAGCAGCTTTTTCCGACCAGTCCGCGCACAAGAACAAGTACACACAGGGGGGACCACAGCGGGACCACAGCTGCATCGCGAGTGGCTGGCCAACGCAGTGGCTTGGGTGGAAGCGCAATTCCCCGGCCACCGCTACCGGTGGATCGGTGCGGCCGTCTACCAAGCCCTGGCGATACATGCTGTGCGGGCCGGAGAGGTGATCAACGGAGTCCCCGTGGTAGGCGTGGGCGGACGAGCGCTATCGCTAGCCACAGGACTGCTCAGTGAGACGACGGTTTGGGAGTTCCTCCGAAAAACCCGTGACTTGCCGGGCTCACCGCTGGTGCGCACGCGCATCGCACAAGGACATGAACCCGACTACTACGCGCTGACCCAGCAGAACCAGATGGGCGTCGCCCGCGAGACGGTCGCGGCGATCCGAGTCGAAGGTGTCCACCTGGCCTGGAAGGTCATCGGGCACCGTCACCGGCGCATCTACGAGCTGATCGTGCACCAGCACATCCAACGCCCCCGCGACGTGTTCGCCGCGGCACACACGGCCATCACCACGGGCTATGAGACTCTCGCAGCCCTACGAATCGCCGGTCTGATTACCCAGCATCGTGGCCGCCTTAGCGCCGGCCCGACAACGTTGGACGACGTCGCCGCCGCCCACCACCTCGAGGACCAACAAAACCAGCGCGCCCGCCGACACCAGCAAGAACGCGCCAGCTGGCACACCTGGTTACTCAGCCGCGAGCAGCTACACGACCAGTCCAGCACCCAACATCGCCTGGCTGGCCCCGACCTCACGCTGGCCCAGGCGTTCGATAGGCACCACGAGGAATACCTCAGCGCCGTGCTGGCCACAGGACCGCCCCCGATCGACGAGGAAACTCGGGCAATCGAATTGCTCGTCGATTTGGTCGGCGCCCGGGTACTGACCGCCTGCGGTGGTTAGAGTCCCATCAGCCGCGGTCGGGCGCACCGTCTTTGCGACCCGGCAAAAACGCGTTGAGCACCGGAGCAATCCAGGTGCTTCGGGTCTCGAAACCCAACTCCGCGCCGATACGGTCAAGTACCTGTTCTTGCTCAGGTGTAGCGCTGAAACCAATCTGCACGCTGCCTCCCCCGACATAGCGCACCGCCGACGGATCGGCCGGAAACAAAGGATTCACCGGTGCAGTACTGAACGCCGACTGCTTGATGATGTCGGCCAGCTCATGGTGCTTGCTACTGATGGCTTCCAAAACCACCTGAAGATTCGTCGCCTTCTGCTTGTGCCGATAGGCCTCAAAGCGCTGTTTGACACCCGGACTGACATACACCGCAGTAACAGGCTTGGTGCGCGTACGCGGCCGCCCGGGCCGGCGGGGGGCGGCCACCGCAGTCGCACCGGCATCCACCGCATCGTGTTCGGCATCGGGCTCCCACGCGCGTCGTGGCTGAGGGGCTGCGGCGGGCGCCTCGCCCGCGCTCTGCGAGAGCAGCCCAGACAACCCCGATCCCCGAGCCGCCGGCGCACCGAGGTCAGAAAGGTCCTCTGCCGGAAGATCCTGCTGTCTTAGGTTGCTCACGGCCACACTCCTTCTTCGATCATCTGTTCCCGCTTACGGGCAGCACGGCTGAGTATCTCGGCCGCAAGTTTGGCGAAATCTTCAGCCACCGGCCGAGCGGTACTACTAACGACGGTAGCCCCCCTGGCTGTCCCTCGACGTAACTCCCAATGCTTGGGATTGTTGGGTATCTCCTGCTCGAGCTCGTGGGCAAGGCGGCCGAACTTGATGATGTCGCGAGCGACGGCCTCGGCCTGGCGGACAAAGCTTTTCAACATCAAATCGCTATTGGCGCCCAGATCCTGGGCGACCTGCTCGGTGAGCTCACGCCGAATATTGGTCGCCTTGGTGCCCGAAGCGAACACGAACACGGCAAGCAGGACGAGGAAGGGATTGTGGTCACGTATCGCACGAATGTCGCTGGCCAATTCACGCAACCCCGCTCGCGAGGTGCCATCAGTCTTCATCGGCACGATGACCCAGCGAGCCGCACACAACGCAAGCTGAAGAAGAAGCGGGTTTTCCGGTGGCGAGTCAATGATGATGAGTTGGTACTGGGAAGCCACGCTCTGCAACGCATCGGCCAACGCCAACAGCACCCCGTTATCGCGCGAAGTACCCATCTCGGCAGCCAACGTCGTCGAGATACGCCGGACGAAACTCCCCCCGGGAACCACGTCCAGGTTCGGCCTGACATCCGGTATCGGCGCCAGCCGCACACCTGCGGTCACCGCCGAAAAAAGGTTCCGTCCCTTATCGTCGACGCTCGTGTTCGCAAACCCCAATACCTGAGCGATGTTGCCCTGCCCATTGAGGTCGACGAGCAACACACGAGCACCATCTGAGGCAACCAACGCAGCCAAATGCGCGGCCGTCGTCGTCTTACCCACCCCGCCTTTACCGTTCCCCACGACGTAAACATGCCCGAGACGCGCCCAGTTGATCGTCACCTTCGGCTCGTCCACGGTCAGTATGCTGTCGGTCATGACAGCGCAGCTTGCAGCTGAATTCGCGGCGCACCGGCGCCCGCGGCGACACCTGGCGCCGACCGCCGCAACGTGTGACTGGTCATGGTTCACGAAGTGTAGTGGCAACAACCCGGCGCGCCGATGCGCGACGCGCCCAGCCACAAAGAAGGCTCGCCGCAAGGCCTTGCACCTGCCGGTATGCCGACGTCGCCACAACACGCCCGACGCCGCATGCAGGCGCACATCACGTCACGGCCACCCTGGGGCACTTCGCGTCGAGCGACAGGGCGAGCACCAGTCGCATGGCAGTAGTCCTGCATACAGAAAGAGTGTCGGTTCAGCTCACCCCCGCCTCCGCACCCAGTGCACCACCGCCCCCATTGGCGCTAGGCCTGCCCTTTCAAACGTCCGTAAAGACCCATCACACAGGGCGTATCGGACCTGCGCCGCATACCTAGAAGAAGGTTGTCACCAATACCTAGACGCATACCTAGGGCAATACCATGCCCACCGCCCACGGGCAGATGGCGCAATGACTGTGCACCTACGCGTCTCGCCATACACGCGCGACCGCTGTGGCCGCTGTCGGGCCCAGGATTCCTACCCGCGCCTTGCAGCTTGGTTGCATCCGCTGAGGCCTATGCATAAGGCCACCGCTCGTACGTACATTGCGCTACACATGGGTGCCGAAGCGGTGCCGAAGGTATCCCACAACGCCAGGAAGGCGGCGCCTATGCTTACCTGAGCACGAACTGCCTAGACGATCCAGACCGCAATTGCGGCCACCAGCGTCAGCTCAACCCTGGACGCCGAATACGGGCAATTGTTTAGCACACCCGCGCCGAAGTGGTCGCGCAGGCACTCATTCCCACGGAGGGCGAGGCAGAACACTCAGTGAAGAAACGAACGGTGCTCGTCACCTGAACGCGGGTGCCTCGCCATACTGGGACTGAGATGCGAACGCAGACAGTCGACGCGACGTGGCGCCGCGGCCTGATCCCAGCGGCTGAGCAGACCAGCTCCGGTACTGCGCAGCGGGTGGCGTGCTCTGGCGCGAACGCTGCGCCGGGCCACGAGTGTCGCCACCTGCGGAAGGATACCGAGAAGACAGCCCGACACGATATTGAAAGCAGTACGGAGATGGGCGTCGCAGGACGCCCACCCGAACGCGTCACAGTGACGAAATGACGAGCGCCCGTTTTGCCGTTGGACGCAGGAACGAGGCGCTAATCGGCCACGGGACGCCAACAACGATCGCCAATGGGGGAGGGGCCCTGCATTCTTGTCAGCGCGGCACAACGTGGCTTAGGTGTTCAAAGCGCCTGCATGGCCGGGGGTGATGTGCTGAGAGATTGTGTCGCTATAGCTCTCAAGAACGTTTTCCAACATCCCGATTGTGGCCTGTGCCTGCTTGACCACCTCGACGTACCCGGCAGCGCCCTGGCGGAATTCATCGGCCGCACCGCGGTAACCATCCGCTGCCATCCGATAACCGTCGGCCCCGCGAAGCATGTTCTCATTAGCGGCCATCACAGCAGCCAGCGTGGACTGACTTTGCCTCAACGCATCCCGCAAAGTCGCTTGCCCAGCAAGCAGAAGTCGCTCGCCCTCTTCGGCTGCCATCGCCCGGGCACGTAGGTCGGCGTTTTCGGCTCGCAGGGCCGCAATTTCGCCGTGCTCTGGTCTTGCGGCCGGCGCTCGCCCCTGCGTCTGGAGTAGAGGTTGGTCTGTGTAGACGAACCACTGGCGGCGCTTATGAGCGAGCGAGGCGCCGCCCTCAAGCTCGCCCGACTCAATCATCCGCCGCACGGTGCGAACATCGCGGCCCAGCATCCGGGCCGCTTGCGGGACGCCGGTGATGGGCCTGCCGCGCTGCGGATGACCTCCCATCACCATGAAGCGAGTCCTTCCAGCGACGCACCTGCAACGGCCTTAGTGTACTCCCGTGCACGTCGCCACACATTGCCGTTAATCTGCTGGAATGCCCTTATCAAGTACATGCCGATAGCCCGACACTCGTTGCGCGGAATACCGCGCAACGGCGCATGAGGGCATACAATGGCACTAATGCACTTAATAGATGCAAAAGAGCACGTCACAGCCTCAGGAGGGCGGGTCAGGTGGCAGAGCAGGCAAGCGCAAGCGATTTGACGCCACGGCGCAAGAGCCGCAGGGGCTCAGAAAACCGCAGGATGTCTGCCCAATTCACAATGCGAATGACTGCACAGGCGCGAGCCAAGCTGGACGAGGCGGCCCGCAGCCAGGGCTTCAAGGACGCCAAAGCGTTGGTGATGTTCCGGTTGCGCGAAGACCTCGGCACTCGAGAACTCGTTTCCTGACATCCGGTGTGACAGGCTAGGGCAGAGCCTCGAGATCCCGGGCCGCCGGCCGAGTCAGCTCGGGCATCAGCCGGGCGGACCAGCGATGATGCTCGGGGTGATCGGACCCGGCGCGTTTCCCCCGGTAGCTGTCCCGTTGACGAATGTGAATTGTTGCCCGCACGGATCGGGCATGTAGTACTTAACCGTCGGGTTAGCCGCCGACAGGGTCGCGATCTGCGCCGGGGTAATGGGCTGCCACGGCCCAATCTTGGGCGGGATGGAGATCCCTCCGATGCCGCCGGTGCTGACGCCGCCCAACCCTCCCGTGCTCGCGTCTGGCGGCGTCTTGACCCAGATGTCCCCGTTGAGCTTCACGTTCTGGAACTCCTGCGCCTCATAGGTGTAGGCCACCCAGCGCTGCATCTGACCACCCGGACCCACCTGGGTGTAGGACGTCAGGTCCTCACCAGCGATGCGGAACTTGTACTGCTGCTCATAGGCGGCGAACGGCGCATCATTGTCGCCGATCCAGGTCCTACCAGGTGTGTAAAAGCCGGTCGGGCCGCCCTCGGGACCGTCCACCCAGGGCACGTGCTGCTTGGCCGGCGGAGGCGGCGTCGAACCCGTGTACGGCGGTGGCACATAGTCGGTCCAGTATCCGAAACGAGGATCGCCCACGAACGGGTTACGCGGGTCCGTTGCCACCGGCGGCAACCCCGGCGGGGCCGGCTCGGCCGGCAACGGGTCCCCCGGCTTCCAGCCCGCGGCGCGAATCGTCGGGTCAGCGGGGGAGTCCTTGGCGCCATCGGACAGCGTTTGGTATCCCGCCGCGGTCTGCCGCAAGGTCGCCGATACTGCCTGGTTTTGGGTCTTCGTCGTTTGCAGCTGGCCCTGCATCGCGGTGAGGTGCTGGTCCATCGCGGCCATCACCAGGCGGGCACCGGCCGGTGACTGGGCCATCGGACCGGCGGCCGCGGCCACAGCGCGGGCCTGGTCGCGAATCACCCCGGACCCGAGTCGGCCCTGCGCGCCGATCGTGCCGCCCTGCTCGGCCGCCTGCTGCACCTCCTGGTCGAGGCCCGCAGCGCTGGTCCGCGCCTGCTGATAGGAGCCGGCGGCCCGCGTCACACCGGTTCGCAACCCGCCAACACCGGCCGGTGACGCAGGAGCCGAGCCACCACCCGAGGCCGGAAACGGGCCGCCCTGCCCACCAGCGGGATACAGGTTATGCGCGCGCGTCAGGATACGGTCGACCCCCGCCAGAAATGCCGCGATACTCACCCACCAAAGTTAGCCTGACTTAATGGGCCAATGCCACAGCTACGCCTTCCCAACTTCGAAATATCCCGTGACAGCATCAAATCGGCGATTCTCAGCAACCTCTAGTCGCGGCCGCCCGAATTCGCCACGCGTCTAAGAAAGCCAAGCAGCGCGAGACGACCATCAGATGCGGTCGTGCGTGGCGGTCGGGCCGCGGCGCCTTCGTGTGCGACTACGTGGCGGCATCAGCCGTGCCTCAGCGCGCGACGCTCATTGTGCAACGATATGTGGGTGGCCTCCGACGGAGAGTTAGAGGCGGCAGAGCGGGCCGCCAATGTCGAGGTTGGAGACTCGACGCGGATCACAGTTCACACCATGGGTGTGCATTACCGGTGGCAGCTGCCCGACATCCTGCGCCAACAACTGCGGCTAGCACACGATCTGCGTGAGGACCTCGTCAGCCTGCAGCTCGCCTACGACGAAGACATAAAGGAGATTTGGTCGTCGTATCCCTCAGTAGCCGCCGCTGAAGTGCAGGTGGCCGCCGCCGAGGAACGCGTTGAATCTGCCGCGGCGGCACTGAAAGCAGCTCGGATCGCCGCGCGAGACAAGCTTGTTGATTCGCCCCTCGCGCAGCAGTTGTGTGATGCTAGAGCCGCGCTCAGGTCTGCGCGCCAGCTCCGACGCGACGCCATCGCTGAAGTCAAAGACGCTGCCGCACAACGGCGTCGGGACCGAGGGGCGCAGCTTGCCGCCGACCAGAAAAGTCTCTATCGCCGCTACTGTCAGTCACCGACGGGCGACCAGTTGTTTTGGGCGACATTCAATTACATCGTGGACCAACATAAAGTCGCGGTGCGACGCATCCAACAGCAGCGCGCACAACACAAGCCCGCGACGCTACGCCACCACCGCTTCGACGGCACCGGCACCATCGCGGTGCAATTACAGCGGACCGCCGGCCGACCGCCTCGCACTCCGCTGGTGGTTGCCGATCCCGCCGGCCGCTACCACAACGTCCTGCACATGCCATGGATCAGACCGCAACAGTGGGCAGAAATGACGCGCGCCGAGAAGCGGCGCGCCGGACGAGTCACCGTCCGACTGCGCTGCGGATCCATTGGCCGCCAACCACAATGGATCGATGTGCCCGTTCAGGCTCATCGATGGCTTCCTGCCGAAGCCGACATCGTCGGCGCGCAACTGACAGTCACTCGAGTCGGGGCCGACCTACGGGCACGGTTATCTATCACCGCGCGCATACCCCATGCGGTTGCCACCGAACGGAGCGAGCGTCCCGTCGTGGCAATACATTTGGGTTGGCAAGCCAGCGAGGGCGGCACCGTGGTCGCCCATTGGCGTGCCACCGAACCGATAACGATTCCGCGCCGACTTGCACACGTCATTGTGCCCGTCACCGAGGGCGTCTCGGGTCGCATCATCGCGCCGGCGGTGATCGCAGCCAGACTGCAGCGCCACAGCCATACGGCATCGACGCGAGACCTGGCCCTAGACAGCATCCGCAGCAAGCTCACCGACTGGCTTGATGAGCATGGGCCCATACCCCATCCCGGCCGCCCGGATGAACAGCTCACCGCCGCCGCGGTGGCACAGTGGCGCTCACCGGCGCGATTCGCCGCGCTCGCCCTGCACTGGCGTGACAGCGGAACCGAGATGGCCACCCAGTTAGAAGCCTGGCGGCGCAGCGATCGACTGCGGTGGCAACAGCAGGGCCACGGGCGCTCGCGAGCCCGCGGCTACCGCGATGATCTATGGCGCCAAGTCGCCCACACCCTCGTCAGCCAGTGTGGACGAGTCGTCGTCGACGACACGAACGTCGCCGACGTGACCAGAGGGGCATTGGAGCGCAGCGCATTACCTACCGACCGGCAGCGTGAGATCGACCGTCGTCGCGAGCACGCCGCCCCCGGCCTGTTGCGCCAGGCCATCATCGCCGCTGCGACGCGCGACGCGGTCCCCATCACGGTGGTGCCCGCCGCCGGGCTAAGCCGTATTCACGCCGGCTGCGGACACGAGAACCCCGCCGAGACGCAAAAACGCAACGGTGTTCTCACCTGCCGCGCCTGCGGGCGCACCTATGACCCGGATTTGTCTGCGACGGTATTAATGCTCGAGCGGGCACGCTAACATCAGTCATGCCCAGCGATCCGGGCCAAAAGGATCGATTCCTTCTCCGGTTGGCAGACACTCACCAACGAATTCGATTCGACTGGATCGCCCGTTGGCGAAGTCGCTTGACACCCACACGCTATCCGCGCATGAAACACGTTGTAACCGTGCACTGTATCGCATTGCAGATGCGCGCACTCATCGTGGCCGCGCGGACAGCGCCTACCGGCACGACCACACCGACACGCTCTCTTCAGATCAGCTCGGGAACCGCCCGACTGAAACCAACGACAACAGCGCGCGGAGCCTTCGGGCCGGATTGTCTGGGAACGCGCGTCTGTCCCGGGACAGGTCATTAGTCCACCCCTTGGAATGACCCGTCGACCCTTTCGGCCCGGATCGCTGGGCATGACTGATGTTAGCGTGCCCGATCGAGGTGAGGGGCGAAGCGGTCGAAGAGTGCGCACAGGGCCGATAATGACGCAATGAGCGATGATGGCGCCGATCTGCACGTTCGACAGAACCCAAGCAAGCGGACTGGCGACGTGCAGATCGCTGACTTCACTCTGCTGGTACGGGTACCCAGCCAGCCCGCCGCCGTGCGCGCTTACACCGACGCCGAGTCCGATGAAGCCGCTCACTATGCGGCCGACGTCGGGGGAGTGGTTGTACCGCTTCCACTTCCACCGCCCGACGGCGGCTTTGTTGACTCGCCGCTAAGGCAGTAACTGAAGGGAATCTCAGTGCTTAGCCCGGCTCGCACCCTTCCTCCCGCCTGGATGGTTATGTCAGGTCGGTGCGCCGGGAGGAGGGCCGCGTCTGCCCAGCACATGATGCACGACATCTGCGTCGAGCTGGCACGGAGCTTGGTGGGTTTGGGCGTGGCATTGTCGACAGAGCTCCGGCTAATTTTGAGGGGTGAGTGTTGCGGCGTTTGTGGCTGGTGTGGACCGGCTGCTGACCCGTGCGCATGACTTGTATCCGGCCGGCGGTGAGGGCGGCAAGTTGCCTGCTTCTGCTGATGGCGGGTCGGTGCCTGCATCGCCGAAGGGTGTGAGCGGGCTGCGCGGTGGTGTGACCCGGGTGGCTGGCGCATATCAGCGAGCCCGAACCGCTGCTGCAGGCTTGGATGAGGAGTTGACGCAGACCGCTGCGCAGGGTGGTGTGATCGGCGAGCAGGGCCGAGTGGCCTCGGGGTTGATTCGTGATCAGGCCCGCGCGGTAGGGGCTCAGGCCGCTACGTTAGGTCGGTCGCCGGCGGGGGCCCAGCTGATCATGGCGGCGATGAACCAGCATCTGTCGGCGATGCAGGGCCAACTGCAGGCGACGAAAACCCAATATCAGGGGGTGTCGGCGACGCTGCGTCAGCTCGCCGCTGGGTATCAGACCCTATCGAGCGATGCACCGAAGTCACATGATGACGCGAGTGGCGACGACGGTACCGGCCCAACACCACCAACCGGCATCGTGTGGTGCCTACCTCGGCCGAGCGGCGGCTTCACCTGCCGCGAACTGCTCCCCGATGGAACCATTGCCATCTTCTCGTCCCCGACCGATATCAGCGGCCACTGGCCAGACTGATTGGAGAAACCCCATGGATAGCGGCACGCCAGAGTATGTAGTGGTCGTTCGGCCGCGAGTTGAGCGGCAAAACGATCAGTCGTGGAAGGCCTGGTATCCGAAGTCGGATTGGCACGTGATAGCCGACACTGAAGATGGCGCCAGGCTGAAACTTCGCGATGAATTCGAGCGTCGGCTCAATGCCGGTGAGCTGGACACCGAGCCCAACGAGTCGCTGCTGGCACACCACCTGGCGGATCCGATTCCTGGGGTCTATGCCATCGACCGCGACGTCTACATGCGTATGCGCACCGGGCCCAACTTTCGCCGCGACCTTGATGCACTTATCGGCCAGATCGAGACGGAGCGCTAGCTGAATGCGACGGCCCACGACCGGGACGTCCATGCCGAGGCAACCACTTCGACACTGAACGCTCACTCATGTCGGCGTTGTGGGCCGTTTGCCAGTTCGCTCCGGAAAGCGGGGAAGTTTTCTCTCACCTTTCGCTGTGGGCAAGGGCTGGTGGTGGGCCCACCGAAAAGTTGGGCGTCTAGGGCCGCGACCAGCCCGGGCCCCGTGGTCTGGCGTCCTCGTTTGCTGTGTCTCGGCGCGCGAGGTTGAAGGCCCCACAACAGTCGGTATAAGCGCGGTGGACTGAGCCGGGAGGCCGCCAGAATCCGGTCAAACAGGATCCACCAGGGGCCTAACGGCGGAAGTTCCGATCCGATCGGTCCGAGGCGGCGCTCTTTCTGACCCTCCACATTTCTGATTGTAGGTGGCTTAGGGCCATGAAACCCGTGGCAAAATTGCTCCCAGTACGCCCCGGGCGCCGAGCCCGGAGGAACTCGTCGCCAAACGCTGCCATCGCTTGAACTTTCATCAACCGAATGCACACGGACGCAAGGATTTCGACGTCCTCGTACGGACGTCGCTCGAATGCCACGCGCATACTCGGTGCGTTCGCCTTGCCCGCGGCGTCAAGAGCTCAGCGCGGCCGGCATGCAGCGGTCAAGGAACGTTCTTGGTCGATGATGGCGAGCATGTCCTGCCCGTAGGCGCTCTGTAAGTCGATAACCGGGCGCGGCGGCGGGGAGGTACGGGCTTGGGCGACAAGGGAAACCGCATCGCTGGCGCGATCGGCCATCGCACGCAGGTGAGGCTCGATGTCGGGAGCTGAGACCTGGGCGGCGAAGTGGGAGAGCTGCTCGGCCCAATGTTGGTAGGCGCGTAAATCGGGGCCGCCGGTCACTATGAGCTGCAGATTGGTCAGATCGGAATTGTCGGCTAAGAAGCTGACCGCGGCGTCGGCGGCGCGGCAGTCTCGGCGTGGATGATTCGCCAATCGGGTGAAGCCGATGCCCGCCACGCCCACTACGACGACGAACAAAACGATTTGCCAGCTGGTGCGCCGCGGTAGGGGTGGGGGCGCGATGTCGTCGGCGTTGATTTCGGGGGAGCGGTCGGCGGCCGCGAGTAGCTGCGCCAGGTGGGTGTTGAGCTTTGTGCGCACACGCTCGCGGCGCACCGTCTGCGCGGCGAACAGCGCGGCCATCAACAGCCACAGGGTGCCGCGGCGCGGGTCACTGAGGAAGACGGAAACGATCCCGACAACAGCAAGGAGGGCCGCCGAGATCAGTTGCGTGGTTCGGCCGCGGCTGGCCCGCTGGTAATAGGCTTCAACGACAGCGCCGCAGCGGATCGCGCCGGCCAACACCCGATGACGGGCCGGCAGAGCACCTTCACGTAATGCCCGAACCGCCTCGGCACGCTCGGCCTGATTCAGTCCCCGCAGCGCTTCGGTGTACGCCGCACGGGCGGGACGCTGGCCCAGGGCTGACGCCGCTCCGGCCGCCGCGCTGAAGCCCACCAGGGCCAGGGCAAGCACGATTGGTGCGGCTCGCTCGAAAGGGTGTGTGACATACACACACCAGAACACAAGCAGCATGGCCCCGATGAAAACCGAGTCGGCCAGCCAGCGGATCCACCAGGGCTGCTGGAAAAAACGTACCCGCACGGCGGACCAGTCTGCCGCACCCGGTCAGCGTCGGTCGGTGAACATTCCGATTTCCTGCCTGGGAGGGTGCGCGGTGGGTAGCGTCGCGCCAGTGGTGGTTGCGATTGAGGTTGATGGGGACCGGTGGGTGAGGTGACAGCGGATGCCCGGCAGCGGCAGAAGGCCGCACTCGATCGAAGGATCAAGGCGTGCCGCAAATGCGTTGACCCGGACCGTTTGAATGAGCCAGGCGTGACCGAATCGGCACCGGGTTTTGGCTCGGTCGATTCGCCGGTGGCGATCGTGGGGGAGGCACTGTGCCGGGGCTGCATGAAGGCGCAAGAGCCGTTCCTCGGAGGTAGTGGTCGCATCCTGGATCGCTGTTATCAGCGCGCAGGCATCGCCAAGGCCGATTTGTTCATTACGAACTCACTGCATTGTCATCCGCCCGGGAATCGCGATCCGCGTCCGCACGAGAGCGCGAACTGCTTGCCGTTCTTGCAGAGCGAGCTGCGAGATATTGTGCGTCCGCGGCTGGTGATCGGCGTCGGCAAGTTCGCGAAAGCGGCGCTGGTGCAGGTATATCCGGAGGCGCGGGAGCTGAATTGGCCTTTCCGGGTGCCGCGGGCCCGCCGTGACGATCACCCTGGGGAGCCGTGTCTGTTGTTTCCTCCGCACCCGTATCACATCATGACCCGCGACCGTCTCGTTCGCGAGCAGTATGTGCATTCGCTGGCGCGTGCGATCGCGTGGGGATTCGACTCGGCGCCATAACTCCGGCGAGGCTCAGCCGAAACAGCCACAGGCGCGGGGGCGGGGCAGGGCAGTATCAACAGGCGGTGAAGGCGCTTTGCAGTTGCCGCTGCAGTGCGGCTGCCTCCGCGGTCTGATTGCCCTGAGGGGCTTGGGATTTGGGGGCCCCTTTGTCTTGGGGGCAGCTCGGCACCGTCAGCGAGCCGGTGAACTGGTGAAAATTGTCAGGCTCGACCATGAGGTGCCACTCCAGTTGCAACGGTTGCTGTTTGGTTGGCGCCACCGTGGAGATTACTGATTTGAGGTCACCGTAGGCCCGGGCAGTGTCGGTGATGTATGCCGATAGTTCGGTGATCTTCGCGCTGTCGATGCGAACGTAATAGACCGGCAGCACCAGCCGCGACAGCAACGCATCGATCGCTGCGCGCTGCTCGCCGCTGATCGGAACGCCGACTTCCCAAGTCGGGTACTTCGTCGGTTCGGCGGAACGGATATAGACGGTCATCGGTTCGGGCTTGACGGCCGCCAACGCTGCGGTCAAGACGTCGCTGGTGTGTTCGACATCCCATACCTCGAGCCGCGAACTAGTACCGTCACGCGACCATTGGATTGCCGAGCGCGGGACGCGGGTCCTCAGTTCGCGCAAGCGGTGTGTGTCGTCGACGATCTGGGCGGGGTCGAGCTGCGCGCCGCGTATCACCTCAAGTTCATCGCCGACGACGAAATCACAGGACTGACGGTAGCCGTCGAAATCGCTGCCTTTGATGCTGGTGATGCGCGAGGCGACCGCGGCGATCTGGTCCTCGCTTGCCTTAGGCATCGTGACCACCAATTTCAGTTCCGCGCCGTTCTCAAAATCGTTGATATAGCCGGGGTTAACGCTGTCGACCCCAGGCATCTTCGCTATCTCAGCCTGAAGGTGGCGGGCCTCGGAGCTACGATCCAGGGCAGCGCACGCACCAGTCGCCGCCACCACACACGCCACAGCCGGCAGGCACAACCGCCACAGCCGGCGCCGGCTCATCAGCCGTAGCGCGGCGCTACTCGAACAGCCCGTCACCCTCACCATTATCGGCGACGAGCGGAGCTCCTTGCGTCGTCGCGCGCTCGCGCCCAGCAGGGGTAGGGGAGCGGGGTGTCGGCCTCCCGCCGGCCGCTTCACACATCGCATCGCCTCGTCACTCGGCGCAGTAGAGAGGCGCGAGTGGCTGGCGGCGCGCTCAGGTCGGGCAGGCGCGTGCCAGCGTGGCCAATTCGTCGCCGAACTCGCGGTTAACCTGGCCTGCCGCCTTCGCCGATGGTGGCAGTTGCGGTTTCAAGGGATCTTGTTTGTCCAGTTCGGCGTTCATCTGGTTGGCATCTTTCATGAATTCGCGCGCCAGCGCCGCGGCTCGTTGCGCGTGCGCCGACAGCTCGGGTGCGGTCACCTGGCCGGCGTGCTGCTGCAGACCGTCGAGCCAGGCCTGGTAGTCGCCGGCAGCCGGTACCACGTCTGGTTCGTACGAGCCGGGCGGCGCGAACCGCGTCTTGGCTTTCAGCGAGGCCTGCGTATCGCGGTTGAACTCGATGAATTGCCGCACACTCCAACACGGTTGTGCCCGCTCATCGATGCGCCACGCGACGACCCCGCCTGCGGCCGCCGCAGCCACGCACACCAGCGCCAGCAACCCTCGAGCGATCCTGCGGCTACGGACACTGTTGGCGACCACGCGACCAACGTACTTGCTGATCACGCACAAGTCGGTGCGGTTAGCGCGTGTAGCTCGCGTGAACGACACCACGCAGTGCGTTTTGGCAGGGGAAATGTCCTAAGGTCGCCCGCGAGTCCGGGTCAGCACCACGTGCTTGCCTGCTTTAGCAGCGGTGTTGCGTTGTAGGTCTATTGCTGGTTGGTGCGGCGCCTGCCGGACCACGCCCGGTAACCCATCAACACCGCGAGGCCTCCGGTACTGATCAAGCCCAGCCACGTGCCGTGGATGACGTTTACCACGAACAGGATCAGGCATAGCGCAGCCATCACGGCGAAGAACACTGGGCTATATAGGCGGGTCCTTTTCACGCGCGTTCTCCCCTTCAGTGGCCTGCCTGGCGGTTGAGCATGCCAGTTCATTCATCCAGTCTGTGCTGTAGGCGTATATCACGGTAGGCATTTGTTGGCGTCCTCACCCATCAAAAAGCGTCCGTTCACCACCGGGGCGCAGGGATAATGGATGTCATGAATCGGATCGGCCAGGCGGTCGCGGGCTTGCTGGCCATGCTGGCCACGGTCCCGGCGGTCGCCGCGCAGGCTGCGCCGGCCGCCCCAGACTTCTCCTCCTACCCAAAGGCATCTGAGAGCGACTACACGGTGCGCCCCGGCCTGGCCTACTCAGTGCGCGGCTTCCGCACACCCAGCGGCCTGTACTGCACGTCATCCAATCACCGCATGATGTATGCGATGAACTGCACCGGGCCGTTCGCTAGCGCCCCTGGAGGAGCGAACACAGTGAGCCTGTTCGAATCAGGCACCGTCGTCAGCCCAATCAAGTTCACCAGCGTTGAAAACCCAAGCCCTGGCAGTAAGCCCGAGTTCGAAGGCCACCCGCTCAACCTGCTACCCAAGAACACCGCATACGCATTCGACGACGCAATCTGCGTATGGACCGACACGATTGCACTGGCCTGCCGAATCGGCTCAGGACAGACCTACACCGGGTTCATCGCCACATCTGATACCACGACCACCATCGGCAATCTGACAGACGGTGGATGACTGGCTGCGGTCGGTGCGCTACTTGTCGTCGATGACGTCGGCCAGGCACGGTAGCTGACCACAAGCATGGGCACCTTTGCAAACAACGTCGGGTCGCTCTTCCGGCCAGCTTTGGCGCCTACGCCCAGGTGTTTAACAGCCGTATCTCCGTAGCCCTGATTGCATTGGAGCACAGCTGATTTCACTCCCAACCGCGTTTATTCGCCGAGGAGCTCGGCCAACGAAACCCACAGGAACGGGCCGGCGGGGTTGATGACGATCCCGGTGTGCCCCTGTTCGCGGGCCATGTGCACCACCTGCTCGATCGTCAGCGATATGGCCGCGTCGGCAGGGTTGAAGGCCAGGACTTCCGGGGCGCTGGTGAAGGCGAAGATGCTCGTCGTGCCGTTCGGATGTGTGGTGATGCGAACACCCACTCCGCCGCGCGAATCATCGCCGGCCAGCACCATAGGGCCGTTGTCGCGCAGCACCTGCACCACGGCCTGCCTGTCGGCTTTCCCGTCGGTGTGGTCGGCTAGGGCCTGCTTGAGCCGCTCGTTGTTGCCGTTGCGCAACGCGAAATCAATCTCGGGGGCTGACAGGGCACATGTGGGCCCGGCCGGATCAATGTAGAGCCATGCGTTGCCCTGGCTTCGGGCCAGCTCCAGCGCCCCGATGGCCGGCTGAACCAGTGACGCGGTGGTCGCACCGGGCGGGTGCAGGCGGGCGATTTCCTCGTTGCGGGTGTAGCAGAACAGCGCCGAACCGCCATTGGGGCCAGTGCCGCCCCGGAATTGCAAGTGCGAGCCCGTGGCGAACGGTTCACCGGTCAATGCGTCAGAGCCGGTGATGTCCAACAGCACCTCCCCGTACATGCACAACCGCAGCACCTCAACCGCGCCGCGTTGGTTGGGCTGGGCGGCGAACGCTGCCACGGCTCGCCGCAGCACCACGTTGTCCACCAGTCTGGCGCGATCGGGGTAGCCTGCAGGTGTCATGTCGTGTGAAAGCCCCTGACCTATCTCGGATAACGACCAGCGATGGTTCCCCCGCCTCAGACGATATCGCCCCGCCGCCCGGCTTTCGGAGTTTTACCGCGCCGCCTCGAGGTAGTGACGAGCGCGGCGGTCTACACGTACGCCAGAAGCCGCAGTGAGCGGACTGGCGATGTGCAGATCGTTTACCTGACCGTGCTGGGGCGAGTGCCCAGCCCGCTCAGGTGTGTCACCAACCCATATCGCGGACCACTTCGGCCTGGGCTGCCGCGATCTCTTCGGCAGTTGCCGCGGTCACGTCCTCGTCGGCAGCCCATTCAAATCGGCTCAAAAGATCTGCCAGCGCCTGCTTTTGCGCCGGATGGGTGACCGGTACCGTGTTCAGATCAGTATGGGCCAGCCAGTCGGCCAAGACGATCGCGTCGGCACGCCACAACCGCACGCTGACAGTGGGCACCTTCTCATCCATGACTGTTATCGTGCCACCGCCACGTCAGCGGTTGTGGCCAGCCGATGGGGACCGCGGAATCCGGAACAGTCTCAGCGCAGTTCGCGTATTCGGTCTGCGTCGCATGACTCAGGACGACTGGCCGTTTCGCCATCGAGCCAGCACGGGGCAGTCAGTGTCTATCGAAGGCATCCTCGCGACTAGCTGGTCAGAAAGGTCCGCGGCGGAGCTGCGCCACAGTAGCCGTCCACACGGTGTCTGCGGCTTCCTGTAGCCGTTTCTTTGATCCCCCGAACAGACCGGCTTCTAGGGGTGGCCATTGGTCGCCCGCGCTTCGCGCGTCCATCAACATGTGCGCCACCTCGGTCTCCTCGAAGGGGTAGCTCTCGGCCGCGTGCTTGACGAACAGCCCCAGCCAGGGTTGGTCGAGGAGGCCTGGGTTACGTTGAGCCGCCAGATCGCTGACAACAAGGGCGAAAAGGAGCTCGGCGGCATCGAACAGCCGGATGTACTGGGAATCGGTGCGGTCGGGAAAGTACGACCGCAGCGCATCGAACAAGAAATCCGAGACTGGGTAGACCGGTCGGCGCGGAAGTCGACCCGCTGCGAGGTCCTCCAGCAGCTGTTTGGTGAGTGCGCCTGTCTGGGCGGCACGTAGGGCAAGTCCGAGATGCCGCTCGTGGCCGACAATCTCCCAGGGGCCAGCCTTATCGAGGACCGCCACCTTGCGGTTCGTGAAAAGGGACCAATCGACGGTGGCATCGACGGTCAGAGTGCGGACGGCGCGATAGTTCTCGTGTTCAACTGCCGCGATCGTGCCGGCGTACATCGTGAGCGTGGCTGGCAGCATTGCCAACGCTTCCAGCTGTTGGTTTCGGACACTCGTGATGAGCGAACCGCTCTGTTGGGCAAGCGGTCTCGGCTCGGCGAGCGCCGTGATGAGCTGTCGATATTCGACTTCAAGGAAAGCGCTTTCGACGCGACAGCCTTCGATGACGAGAGGAAGCAAAGGCGCTGCGGCCGTGCGGTAGCCATCAGCGATCTCGACGTATTGGATGATCTGCTCCGTCGGCACACGACTAGCGAAGCCGGGTGGGAATCGTTCAGGGTCGCTGCATGCGTCGATCACACCACGGGCGGCGCTGCGGAGCAGCCGGCCGGTCAAACGGTAGTTGCCGCTGCTGATTGCCTCGTCGAACGCGTCGCTGTCAGAGACCGGGGGGTCTTGCAGGAGCCGGTTCTGCAGTTCGTTGAGCTCTCGATGGGTTGCCGGCTCGGAGCCGGAAATGCCGCGGCGGAACACAGTTCCGGACTTGTAGCTCTCGTAGTCCTTGACCAGGGAGTGGATCCGGTCGCCGGGCTGCGGTGGTGCGACCGTGATGATCAGGACGTGTTGCCCGCGGAACTCGACGTAGTCGACGTCCCAGTGTGGTCCGTCGACGTAGGTTCGCAGCATCGCGGCGAGGTCGGCCGCGTCGTGTACCGCGACGCCGTCGAGCACGCCGACAGGTGAAACGCCCACGACGAGGTACGCTTCGCCCCCGCACTCGCGGGCCGCGTTCACCGGGTCGCGATTGGCGAAAGCGATGATCGCTTTGGCGGCGCTGACCTTGTCCTTGGCCTTGGAGAAATCCAGGGTGCTTTTCCACTCGACCCAATGGGTCTCGGGTGTGGTGGTCGAGGAGGCGTGAAAAATCGCCTCGACGAGTTTGTCCAAGCGGTGGCTGCGTCGAAACGACGCCCTCGTATCTAGGTTGAGACCCATAGCGGTCGAGCATATTCCCGCCACCACGGTGCGTCGCGCAGTTGCGGTCGGTCGAAAAGTCAAACCAGATCTCTGGAACCGAACATCGCCCAGCGATACGGTCGCGCCGCGCGAGAGATGCCCGCATGTGTGATCGATTCTCAGGCGCCGGCGCCGACCGTTGTTCAACAATGAGCATCGAGATACCGACGAACGTCGAGTCCCATATTGTTCCACTAGCGCTTAGTGCACCGTCGCCAGCGATCTGCGCCCGGCCTAGTTGCCGTTGAGCAGGTTGATCACCATTCCGCTGTTCTTCAGGATGTGGTCGCTCAGCGGCAGTGTCGGCGCGCCATAGCTGAGGAGGTACAGCTGCAAAGACGCCATGCCGTATTTCGAAGCTGCGGTGCGCCATTTCGCGATCAGATCCATCATGTTGGGGTTCTTGCCGCCCTTCGCCCCGATGTTTGCCATACCCTCCAGCAGTTGGAGGTCTGAGAGCGGAACGATGCCGGGTGCGTACACCTGCGGCTGAAGATGCTTGAACGCCCTCACGCTTCGGATATTGATGTCGAACTGAGCCAACAGTCCGTTGGTAACGCCGGCGTCGGGCACGATGACCAGCGGGGCGTACATCGTTTTGTTGTCGACCTTGTGGCCTTCCCAGCCGCGGTGCTTCTGGACGAGGTCGATGGTGGATAGCAGCTGACTGTACTTGCCGTGGTCGGTATCCATGAATATCTTCTCGACGTCGGCGCTGTAGGCTTCCCACGTCGCTAGCCCCTGCGCCGCATCCTCTTTCACCGCGTGATTTGTCGCGTCGATCACCACGCAGTGATCCTTGCCGAGAATCAACCAGTCGCACACCGACGGCTCTACGCCCTTCTTCTGCGTCCATGCGGCCTGCATGTCGGGCTCGTCGGCAATCGCGAGTAGATGAGGGCACTTGTCGACGATGCGGTGGAGAATGCCCGCGACGAACTGTTCGAAGGCGTCGTTCATCGCGGTCTTGAACCGATGTCGGGCCGATCCGGGGAGGCTGGCCCACGCTTCGAAGTAGAGCTGGCCGCCGCAGAGGCGGTCGAGGGCCCACTGGTGGCGGATGGTGACGAATGCGTTGTCGTTGATGGCGAGGAACGGGTACCGCGTGAGGGTGTATCGCTGGTGGCCGATTTCCCCGGCGTTGCGATCCTCCTGCAGCTTCGTCTTGAAATCGTCCAGCTTCAGCGCCATGTTAGTGAAGAGGTAGTCGATCGCCGCCTCGGAGGCGCCGTCGGCGAGCAGTTCATCGCGGCTGAACCGAACCTGTTGATTCTTGGTGCTGCGCTTGATGATACGGAGCCCCAGCCGCATGATGTCGATCAGTTCGACCTCGGTGGCGATCTTGAAGGCCTCGGCGGGCGTCGCGCCCAATCCCGTGGTCTTAGATCTCGGTGCCCACTTGGTGAACCACAGATCGTAGGTGTTTGAAAGTACGATCTCGAGCCTCAGCGGTGCGTTGAAGAGTGCCGACGCGATTTCGCCCTGGATAAGGGGTTTCGCGTATTCATGCAGCTCTTCGAGGCCCATCTTCGGCAGCTTGTGCTGAAGCTTCGCGATTTCATCCGTGGTGGGCACGTCGCCCGCGAACTCAGAGTTGAGATTTTGCTCCGTCGTGATCGACAGCAGCAGCTGCGTCAGGGTATTGCGATCGATCGCCGGCGCGGCGTGATCCGTCGACGCGTATTCGATGATTTCGCGCTGCAGCTGTGCTGTCGCGCGGGGCGAGATGAGCATGTCGCCATAGATGATGATTCGTTTGAGGACCTTCTCGGACAGGCCACCCTCGCCCCCGCCGGCGAGGAAGTCGCCCTCAACGTCACGCACGCCCCGGGTGGTCGAGTAGGCCACGTCCCACTGCGCCTGCACGCAGGCGACGGTCTCGAGGGAGTGGTAAAGGCTGACCCCGCCAAGCAGTTCGCGACGTTCGTCGTATGTAATTGGGTCCAGCCCAAAGAGGCCGCACACGATCAGCTGCGGCTGTGAGCTCACGAACGACATGACCTTTGAGATCGGATCTTCGGACGGCCAGCCCCCAGCCAGCCCGAACGGCGGCATCTTTCCCGACGGCGGCCATGGCGGCGGCTGATTTCCCGTCGGCTTTGGGTTGGACTTCCCGCCCTTCAACTGCGCAGGTTCGTGGTCGCGCTTCTCGGCGCGCTCCTTTCGGATTCGGGCGCCTTTACCCATCGGCGGCAAATCCTCTCTCGTTCTAGCAGCTCTTCGATCTGGCGGGTCGACGGATCACCGCCCTGGTCGCGGATCGATCGGCGCACAGCGACGAGCCACGTCAGCGCGGCGTCGATGTCTGGCGAGTGCGCAAGCATCAAGGGTAGAAGTGCCGCCCGACAAGTCGTGGCGGAATCGAGCGGCGGCCGGCGGGGAGCGTGGTGACGACCGCCGACGACATATGTAGTTGATCAGCGGAGCTGACCACGGGGCATGGTCTTGGGCCGTGAAGCAGGATCAGGACTCAGCACTGACGGTGTGTTCTGAACCGTCAGTGGCTTTAGGACCGTTCGGGCCGCCCAATGGGTCGAGCCCGGCGATCCATTGGCGGCGAGACTGATGAAGAAGGCGGCTTCGACTAGGCCCACGGTCAAAGAGACAGCCATCGAAGACTGAACCAACCTGGTCTAGTTCATTTCAGGTACCGCAGCAGTTCGCGCACGGATGGCGTCACGCCTTAACGTGTTTGCCAGTTCGGGTTGATCGGTGAGGTCAGCCACCGTGGTGAAGATGCGTGCGATGCGGAGAAACATAGCCGGGGGAGCAGACACATCGCCCTGCGAGCTCTCGGACTGCATAAGCCCAGCAACGGACAGCAGCTCGGTGATCTCGAGTCGGCGAGCCGCGCGTTCGTCGTCTTCAAGCGCCGCGGTGCGCTCACACGCGAGCAGACTTTCGGCCAGACCGGCAATAAGCCGGCCGAGCCCGGAAACGCTGATCTGTGCGGTGCGGGGAAGGGAAAACAGGTCACCGCCAGGTTCCTCAGTAGCGAACGTTGCCACTAACCGGTCGGCAAAAGCGTCTAGGGCGGATACGTCGAAACTGCGCTGCGCCTGGTGCCAGCTGATGCCAAGACGGTCCGCGATGCGCGAAAGCCTCTCTCGTAAAAGGGATTCCGCAGCGGCGACAGAGATCGTCATCCCGCGATCGTCCGCGAGCGCCGCCAACCTGGTCGCAGCCTGCCGAAGCCACCCGCCGGGCTCACCTTCGCCTCGATCGCGGGCCTTACCCACCGCGTCGTGCACCGGTTGGGTAGATGTGCGCGGCCAGATCCGGATCACTCACCACCGTGATCCATTCCCTCACGCCGACGTAACGCTTCCGCTCGGAGTGCGATGCCGACATTGTTAAGTCGGAACTCGTACTCACCGGAGGCCACGAGAAACCAGTCACCAGTGCCGAAGTCACCCCGGTCCATCACCAAGCGCATGGCGCTTCTGATGGCGTCAGTGCTATCACCTCTGAAGCTCGCCAGATGCCCGGCATGGTCGTCGTACATGTGCCATTCGGGCTGCCCACTCAGCCGCTGCCGCAATGGGCCATCCTCGAAACTGGCTCTGAACCCTTGCAGCAGCCGGTACGTCGTGGGGCAACTGCTGCCTGTAGGGCTATGGTCACTCATGAGATGCCTCTCGCACACGTTGTGCCCATCTCTCATGAGCGGATTGCGCCGACATGCCAGCTGCTGCACCAATTCTCGCCCACGACATCTGTCGACCGCGTGCGTGCAGGACGGCCCGATCCAATTGTCGTTCGCCAGAACGAATCACCGCGAGTGCGGCTGCGATCTCAGCTTCGGCGTCGATGTCGCTGATGTGCTCGTTCCACCACACGGCGTGGCCCGCCTCATCCGCATCACCGCCACTGACTACATCCAGGACGTCGTCGTCTGCTGCGAAAATACGAAAGGCAGCGGGATCGTGTCGCACCGGGGAGGGAACGCGCGTCCAAAGCTCTTGACTGACCCAGCGTTTCCTGGGCATTACGTCACCAGGCGCGTAGCAGTTGCAGATAACGCGCCAGCCAACGACGTCGCCGGCGGGCCTGGTCACAAACGCGGCGTCACCGCCGTGTCGGCGCACCGCCTCCTGGCCCCATGTACCGTCGCCATACTGGTCGACGGCAAGGTGTCCTGGTGGGATTCCGGTGCCGAGAATTCCCAGCGCGCCGCGGCCATCGTCGAACTCGGCGGCCATGAACCCCTCGTGCCATTCGCTGCCACGGTCGCCAAGCGAATGCTCCCATCCCATGGATGGGAGTCTAGTCGGTGCGTCAAGATATCCTGATGCAACTGAGCTGGTTCATCAGGACTACCTGACGTAACGTAGAATCTTGCAGAAAGACTGGGGAGCTTTATGGTTCCCGAGCGGTTTCGATCAGCCCATACAGCGGGTTTTGCGCAGCGGCTGCACGGTTCTCCACGCCGGCTCCGTCAACGTAGCGTTGCGAGGTCACCATCGAGTCGTGTCCAAGAAGCTTCATCAGCGCGTACACGCTGACGTTCCCGTTGGCGAGTTCGGTGGCGTAGGTTATCTGAACTGATTTTTGCGAAAGCGCTTGTCGTTTAGATTTCTAAGTGTCGGACACGTAAGACACGTGGGGCGCGATTCTCGGCGGCCGAGATCAGTTTTTCAGTCGGTCGGGCGGCGAGGACGCCTGGCGCAGATGTAGAGAGGCGAGGTAGGAGCAGGTCCTGTCTCAGCCGCCTCGGGCGCATAGCTTTTTTGAATCTTAGGTGGGGCGGAGTCCTGATTCGTGTTGGTCGACGACGAAGCGGGCGATGTCGATGAGTTTGATGTTGGCCCGTTGCGAGGTTTTGAGGAGCAGTTGGAAGGCTTGCAGGCTGGAGAGGTTTTCTCGGTGCATCAGAATACCTTTGGCTTGTCCGATGGTGTCGCGGCTGGCCAGAGCGGCCTGGAAGTGGGATTCGGCGGTCGCACCGGCGATCGCTACGGAGGCGTGTTGGGCGAGCACTTCACCAACGAATATCGAGTCGTCGCTGAACACGTTGGTTTGCTCGCCGTAGAGGTTGAGCGCTCCGAGATTCTCGTGGCGGACGAATAGTTGGAACGCCAACAGGCTTTGGACACCTCGGTCTATTGCTGCCTGGGTGAAGCGCGGCCATCGGGTTTCGCTGGCCATATCGCCGATGAGGACGGTGTGGTGTTCGCGTAGCGCGCTCACACAGGGCCCTTCGTTCAAGGTGGCTTGTGCATTATCGAGTTCAGCGACCAGGGGGTCGCTGGGCGCCCGTGACTCAATGTGATCGCCCTTGATCATCGAGATTCCCGCCCAGCACGTGCCCGGTACGATCGCGACTGCACCCTCGATAATGGCCTGCAGTGTTGCCTCGATGTCGGTTTGTCCCTGCAACTCGATGGCCAGGTCGCCTAAGACCTGGGTCGGATCAGGGGGCGGTGGTTTTTCGGGCATATCGAGACGATAGGCGAGCGCAGCCGACGCTTTGGCCATAAGGTCGCCCCCGGCCGCCGCTTCATGACGAACCGGGGGCTAAGCGGTACGACAGTCCGGACTACCGCATCCGCCTGTGAGAGGTGCTACCCGGTGGCGGAGTTTTCAGACACGGCGCGCCGGTCTGTCAGCGCTGGGCTGAACAAACGGGGCCGCGGCAGCCTGATCACATCGACTGGCAGCCGGGCGCTCACGGTGTGTTAGGGCGATAGGGTTCAACTATGTTGAGGTCTGCTCACGGGGCCGCTGAGCGCGCCCGAGAGATTGCCGTCTCGCGGCGCACCAAGCTCGATGCGCGGCGTCCCTTTACCGCGCAGGATCTTGATCGCGCGGCCCAGCGTGCCCGGCAATCGGCCGACCGTGCGGTTGAGGCGCAGCGGCGCGCTGATGCCGCCCAGATCCGAGCTGCCCAGGTTCGGGTGAGTGCGGCCTCGACCGGGGCCGACGACACCGCTAGTCACCCTAGCGAAGCCTCATCTGATGCTGACCAGTCCGGCTTCGCCGACACGTTGGCCGCGGTTTCCCCGGAGCGGATGGGATGGTTCCGGTTCTATTTCGATGACCAACGCTGGGAGTGGTCGGACTACGTGCAGCGGTTGCACGGATACCAGCCCGGCACGGTGAGCCCCACCACCGAGCTGGTGCTGTCCCACAAACATCCCGACGACCGGGATCAGGTAGCCGCGACCATCGACGACATCACCCATACCCGCGGGGCCTTGAGCAGCCGGCACCGCATCATCGACGCCCATGGCATAGTGCGCTGGGTCATCATGATCGGGGATCAGTTCCTCGACGAGCACGGTGCGGTCATCGGCACTCACGGCTTTTATCTCGACGTCACCCCGGCCGAACGTGCCCGCCAGGACTTGGTCACCGCCCGCGTCGACGAGATCGCCGACAACCGCGCCGCGATCGAGCAAGTCAAGGGCATGCTCATGCTCGTCTACGACGTCGATGCCGAGATTGCGTTCGGCGTTCTCAAATGGCTGTCCCAGGAACACAACATCAAACTGCGGTTGCTGGCCGAACAGATCGGCACCGACCTGCGAACCGCCGCGACGGGCGCAATTGTGGGCAAGATCCGCTTCGACCAGGCGCTGATGACAGCGCATCAGCGCCTGTTGCGCCCCGGCGGGCCCACGTAGCCGGTCGCGTCATCCAGAGCTAAGAAGGATGAATAGTGCGATGCCACCGCAGTATGGCGGTCATGCAGTAGATCCTGTGCTGGCGACACCGCCCGCATAGCGAGCGGATCCCGAGTGTCCGGCGAACTTGATGCGACGATTAAGTCTATGGCGACGACGTCGTGTAGATCGGGTGATGACGCCTCAACTTTGGAACCGGGCTTTCCGCCGTGGTTCTCGGCGTTTTTGGCCGATCGCGCCGTCCGTAAGCCATCGCCGCACACGGCTAAGGCATACCGGCAGGACTTTGTCGCGATCGCCTCGCTGTTGGCCGGCGATCGTGCACGGATCGGCGAGCTGATACCCACTGCGATCACGAAGGACGCTATGCGGGCGGCGTTTGCCGCCTACGCCGACAATCACGAGGCCGCGTCGATCCGGCGCTGTTGGTCGACATGGAACACGTTGTGCGACTTCCTCTATAACAGCGAACGGATTCCGTCCAATCCGATGTCGTTGATCGGCCGGCCCAAGGTCGCCAAGTCGTTGCCCAAGGGACTTGGCGCCGAGACGGTGTCGGGGCTGTTGGCGGCGATTGACGATGACAGCGGTTCGCCGCGGCGCAGTGACTGGCCCGAACGCGACGCGGCCCTGGTGCTGACGGCGGTGCTGGCGGGATTGCGGGCTGATGAACTTATCCGCGCCAACGTGGGCGACATCCGCACCACCACCGAAGGTGGCGGTGTCCTTCACGTGCGCGGTAAGGGCAACAAGGATCGCCGAATCCCGGTGGAAGAGGGCTTAATCAACGTTGTGGAATGCTACCTGGACTCCAGGGCGCTCCGATTCCCCGCCGACACCAAGCGTCGAGGCCCGAGCGCCGGGATCGCGGCGTGGCCGACGACCGCGGCCCTGTTCGTCGGCAGCAACGGTGACCGAATCACCCGCGGCGTACTGCAATACCGGGTCCTTCGGGCGTTTAAGAAGGCTGGCCTGAATAATCAACGCGCGCGTGGAGCTCTAATACACGCCCTTAGGCATGAGTTCGCTACACAACTGGCCAACGTCGATACCAGTGTTTACGCGCTGATGAAGCTGCTCGGACACGAGTCGATGGTGACGTCGCAGCGCTACGTCGACGGTGCCGGCGCCGAGAACCGTGCCGCTGCAGCTCGAAACCCGCTCTATGGCCTTTTGTCTTGATCCTCATGGTGTGCGGTTTTGGGATTTGATGACGCGTCGCAGGCTTTCTCGTGCGGCGCTGAGCTCGTCTTGCAGTTCGGCGACATGCCTTGTGGCGGTGTCGGCCTCGACGGTGCGGGCATCGCGCTCGGCGACGAGTCGACGGTTGAGGGCTTCCAGGTCGGCGACGCGTGCGGTCAGATGCGCTCGATCGGGTCCTTCGATTTCGGCGCCGAGCTGCAGGCGGAGGCGCTGTTGGAGTTTGTCGCGCTCGGCGCGCAGTGTTTTGATCTGATCTCGGGCGATGGCGAGGTCGGTGCGAAGGCTGGCCGGTGTCGTGGTGTGTTTCCCGGGCGGCGTTGGCGTTGGGGCGGGGGAGTCGTTGGCCTGCCGCGCTCGAGCGGCATCGATATGTTCGCGGATCCCTTCGGCGTAGACCAGCCAGGTGGACACCCCGGCGGCGTTAGCGACCGCGGTGAAGGTGATCGACGCGCCGCTGGCTTCCATCGCCTCAAGCGCGCCCAGTGTCCGTCGCCGCTTGAGCTCACTGTCCCTGGTGCGGGCCGCTTTCAGTGCTGCGGCGCGAGAATGGTTGGCCGCGGTGGTACTCATCCGGTTTGGCTACCCGAGGTGGACACGGGGGTGATCGGAATGCGCCGGGCGGCGCGGGCGCGGCGCAGGATCCGGCTGGCATCGTCTATTTCGGTGCGCTGCTCGGAGTCGAGTTCGCTCAGGCGGCGCCGCATGGTGTCGACCACACGGTTAAACGCCTCGATTTCGCTGCTCATGTTGGCGATCACGTAGTCAGCGGCCTCCATCGCCCGGGCGGTTTCTCGGTCAGCTTTCAGCGAGTGGAGGTGTTCTTCGATCGCGGGAAGATAGGAGGGATCCGGGCGATAAAAGCCACAGCCTGCGCACTGGAATCTGATCGGACAGGCGCCGCCACCGGCTTTGACGTTGGACGGTTCGGTGCAGTTGCCGAACGGCACCGACACTGAGGCCCGTTCGTAGGCCAGCGGGTCGGCGAACGAGCTCGGCTTGCCCGAGGCGTCGATGGCCAGCGATCCCACGGCGCGGATGGCCTGCTGCTTGCGTTTATGGGTGACCGAGTAGTAGCCCAACGTGGTTTGAATCGAGCGGTGATCGAGTAACTCCTTGAGCACGTCGACGGGTACGCCGGCGTCGGCGTGACGCTGAGCGTAGCTGTGCCGCAGCACATATGGGGTGATCAGGGCGCGGTCGAACGGCAGCGGTGTCCCGTCGGAACCCAGCAGTTCACCGTCGATGTTGGGAATCGATTGTGTCCAATAACGAAACGACACCCCGACGCTGGAGGCGATCAGGTGCCCGCGGGCCTGGCGGGAGCGCAGCAGCGGGGAGGGAAACAGCCATTGGCGAGTCGCCGGCGCGGTGGGCAGCTGTGTGCGGCGATGCTGCCAAGCCATTATGATCTCGGCGGTCTCGCTGGTGATGGGCAGGCGTCGACGCAGCCGAGCGGCCTTGTGGTTGTCATAGACCAAGTTGTGTTGGCCGTCGATCACCTCAACGCAGCCGACCTTGAGGCTGACGATCTCACCGGGGCGCCGGCCAGTGTCACGCAGGATCTGGTAGATGGTCTGATGCATGGCCCGCAGGTCTGCGGCGCTCATCGAGCCGTTTGGCCCCGTCGGGCCCAACAGGGATAGATGCTGGTCGAGTTGACGAATCACTTTCTCGGGCAGCGCTTTACCCAACTGTTCCTCGTTGGTTTCCTCGATCAGCCGGTAACGGCGCCGCGAGGGCCGGAACGGGTCGGGCACCTCGCTCATCAGTGCGTTGGTGCGGGCGTGCTCGATCATCTGGTCAAACACCCGCAACAGCTGAATGCGGTACTTCGCGGAGTACAGAGAGCCATCAGCGCGGCGATACTCGGCGATGGCCTGCTCGATGAGGACGAAGTCACCCGCACCCAGGATGGCGGGATCGGTGCGCCCGGCGGCCACCAGCGTTTGAGAGGCCACCTGGCAGGCCCGCAGCGCTTGCCGCAGTCCTTGCACGTAGGGGCGGGTGCTACGGGCCCAGTCCTTGAGCACCTCCCGCAACCAGCGCAGCTCGATCGCGCCGAAGTCGACGGTGCCCTGGGTCGCCGGCCAGCGTCGCGACCCATTGGACTGCAAATCCAACAGCTCGAGATGCCACACATCGCCGGCATAGGGATCGGTGCCGGTGTAGTAGGTCCAGGCTCGTTCCAGATGGCGGCGCAGGTCACTGTAGAAGCCCTTGATGGTCCCGTTGTATTGCACGCCACCGCTTTCACACACCGCTTCAGGATCGGCGCGGCGCACCGAGCTGGCCCCATCCAGGCGGCTGATGAGGATGCGAACCTGCAACGGGTCCAGCGAAGGTGGAGACTCGTCGCGGCGTTGCAGCGCATAAAGCAACTCCAGTCGCACCAGCTGTGGCAGGTCAGCCAAACAGAACTGGTGGCTGGCGATCCGGGGCTTTTCCTTGGCAACCCAGGCGGCCAGCTCCTCGCGCGAGAGCGAACCGCCGCGCTCTCGGTATAGGCGAATGCCGTGATATTTGCATAATCCGTGCCGGGCGACGCCTTCACGGGCGCAGCCAGCTACCAAACACGGCGGCCTGCGATGCAGCGGCTGGGCCGAGGCGATGAACTCCTCCACCGGCCCGCCGCCAGCCTTGCGCCAATCCAGCGCGTGCCGCCGGCACAAGCCCCGGCAGTCCAGCTCGCACTCGCAGCCGGGCACCGTACACACACCTCGGGCAACCGGGCGAGTCGACCGACGGCGGGGCTGGCGGTCGAACTCCTCCTCAGAGACACCGGCCTTCGACAGGGAGTGTCGACAACCGAAACAGCGGCCGTTATAGCTTCGTGCCGGCGTGGGACAGCCGGGAGTGCGACACCGCCATGCAGCTGTGCGTTCGCTGTCCAAATCGCCGGTGAACAGCCACAACGCTCCGTCCCACTCATCGGGCCGCCACGCGGTTTCGAGGTGGGCCGATAACCATTCCAGCCAGCCGGCATCGCTCACCGACCCCCGACCGGCCTCGGCGTCGGCCCTCGGTCGCGGCGCCGGCGTGCTCACCGGTAGGGCTCCCCAGCGGCCACAGCCTCCACGGCCCGGCGTTTGTCCTCGTCTCGTGCATGCAGGTAAACAGCAGTCGATCCCAGCGCGACGTGACCCAACAGTCGCTGCACGACGTCGAGATCGACACCAGCGCGCACCCAATTCGTGGCCGCTGTGTGCCGAAACATGTGCGGTCGCACCGCAAAACCGCACTCAGTGGCCAGCCGTTCGAAGAAACGCTTCGCCGCACGATAGGTCATTGCCGCACCCAGCGGCTCGTGATAAAGGTTGACGAACACCATGTCGCAGTCATCCTCACCGAGGATTTCGCTGCGCTCAAACTGGTAATCAGCGTACGCCAACGACACCGCCTGGCTGGTCGGCACGCTTCGAGGAAACCGCGACTTGGCCAGCGCCCCATTGGGATTGGCCCGATGGCGCACGTGAACGTGAGCGCCCAGCACCGCGCAACCCAACTGGCGGGAGTCGGGAAGCAGGTGCAAGTCGCCCCTGCGCAGTCCCAGGGCTTCGCCGATCCGCAGCCCACTGTCATGCAACAGGGTGGTCATGAAGCGTTCTCGAGGTCGTCGACAACACGCCAGGACCCGTGCGGACTGCTCGGGGCTCAGCGCCTCCGGAAACGTTGTCTGCGCCCTGGATTTGAGCATCCGCGCTCGCACCATGCGGAACTGGCCGGACTCGCCAGTATCGAAGCCGGCCGGGGTGAAACGCAGCCAACGCGGCTCGGCCAGCCGGTCGGCCACGGCCTGTTCGATCATCCCGGTTCTGGCGCAAAACCGCAGAAACTCGCACACCGCGGTCAGCGTGGCGTTGACCGTCGTACCCGAGCGCAGCCGCCGGCCTCGGTACGGCGTTGCTTCCAGGAAGTGTTTGAACCGCGCCAAGTTCGCCAAGCTGATCGAGGACCACTCGACTCCCTGATCGGCGCACCAGGACATGAAGTTGGCCACCCGGCCGGCATAGGCACGGATGGTGTGCGGCGATCGGCTAGCCCCGTACAGCGCCCGTAGGAAGTCACTGGCTTCCCGGTGCATCACCAACCCGGGATCGAGCACCACCCACAGCTCAGACCCGTCGAGAGGTGAGATCGCCCGTTCGGCCCAAAACGATGGCACGTGTCGAACGTAACTGTCGTGCCTCAAAGTAGGGGATATTCGTATGGCACCGGCGTGTCACGCCGCTGAACCCACGTACCTCATCCGGTAGGAAGCAGTACAGATAACGAAGGTGTGGCGGAAACCGTGTACCAAGACTCCGGCGGCGCGTTGACTGTTCAGCCCCGCTTTCTTGAACGCGCGTAGTACCCGGTACTGGAGCGTGCCCCGTGTCATCCGCTTACCGTCGCTGCCGACGAATAGTGGAGCGGTGGCCGCCCAGGCGGCAAGCCCGGTTTCGGCGGACCGCCGCTTTGTCGTGCCTGGAAAGCGAGCTGCTCGGGATCCCAGATACGCCTCGAGTTCGCGAATGAGGGCGTGTTCTATCGGTATTCGGCGATCTTTGTTTCCCTTGCCGTGGACGTGGATGACGCCTCCCCCATCGGTGGGTCGAATATCGCCGACGTCGGCACGCACCAGTTCGTCTGCCCGCAGTCCGGCGAGCACAGCCGTCAGGACGATAGCCCGGTCCCGCTCGGACCAGTCGGAACGGCGCCTTGAACCTTGGTCCAGATCGATCGCCGCCAGCAGCCCGGAAACCGTCTCGGCGCCAAGGCCTTTCGGGAGCGTCTTAGCGACTTTGGGTCGGCCGATCAGTGACATCGGATTAGCTGCGATAACGTCGCGGCTATAGAGGTAGTCGCACAACGTGTTCCAGTTCGACCAGCATCGCCGAATCGATGCGGCCGAGTGGGTCTGCGCGTAAGTGGCGAAGGCGGTCCGCAGCGCGTCCTTGATCAGGACATCGGGCCTCAAATCAACGACCTGCTCGGGGATGTCGGCAAGCAGAGTGGCGATGGCGTCGAAATCTTGGCGGTATGCCCTCATCGTATGGGGTGACGGCTTGCGTATCGCACGATCGGCGAGGAATTCCAAAAACCATGGCGGGTAACTGGATTCCCTATTATTGTGGCCGGGACGCGGCGGTGCCATGAAGCAATGGTCGCACGATTTGATGGATAACGGCAATTATCCATGATTGACGCGTGTTGCCCGATACCAGCGGGGATTGCGCATAGGCAACGCCGCCATGGAGTTCTTCTGTGCCCGGATACGGGTCGAGCTGCTCAACACCCGGGCTGGGAGACCAGCATGGAATTGGCCGGTGCGATAGCCGACTACTTCGACAACTTCTATAACGTTGAACGCCGCCACAGCTATCTTGGCAACATCAGTCCGGCAGCCGTATGAGACGCTCTGGGTATCCACCAATTGTGCACCCAACGCGCATGACCACGGCTCCAACCGATGGGGACAGTCACTGGGAAACAAAACCTGCGACGGTTCTATCGTGGGCACTGTGTCCCAGATCGCCGATCGTCCCGCGGACTCCTCACAGTGGTCGCCGCGGGAGGCCGAGGTGCTTGCGGTGACGTTAAGCCTGCTGCAGCAACACGGGTATGACCGGTTGACGGTGGACGCGGTGGCGGCCGCCGCCCGCGCCAGCAAGGCGACGGTGTACCGGCGATGGCCGTCGAAAGCCGAATTGGTGCTGACCGCGTTCATCGAGGGGATCCGCCAGGTCGTGGTCCCGCCCGATACCGGCACACTGCGGGGAGATTTGCTGGAACTTGGGGAGTTGGTGAGCCAACAGGCCCGCCAGCACGCCAGCACCATCCGCGCGGTGCTTGTCGAGGTGTCGCGTAACGCCGCGCTCAACGAAGCGATACGGCATCAGTTCCTCGAGCAGTGGAAAGCCTCGGTCCAGCACATCCTGAGGCAGGCCGTCGACCGCGGTGATATCGCCGGCGCCGCCATTAACGACGAACTTTGGGACCTACTGCCCGGCTACCTAATATTCCGGTCCATCATCCCTAGCCGACCCCCCACCGGTCGCACCGTGCAAGCGCTCGTCGTTGAGTTCATCATTCCCAGCCTCACCCGACCCACTGGGCAAGGCGGTTCAGCCCCCTGATTGCCTTCGGCGACGCCTCGCAGGCGTGAAAATGTGGTCGGGTTGCCCACCGACGCCATTTCACTCTGGTTTGTGAGCCTGTGGTTTAGCCTGGCGCCGGGCCCGACCTGGGAGGGTCACGCACTGGCGCTTCGAGCAGGCTGGTCAACGTCCGCGACGTGAAGCACGACAAGTTGGACGCGGTGTGGCTGGCAAGTTCACCGAGAACGGCATGCTGCGGCCATCGTTCGTGCCGCCGGCACCGGGGCGGCGGCTGCACGATTACACACGGCTGCGGGTCGACCTGACCGGCGGACGCGCCCGCTACTGGCGGCAGCTGGAGAAGCTGCTCGAGGACGCGTTGATTAAGCTGCTCGAGGACGCGTTGATTAAAGTGCCGGCGGTGGCGCGTTGAAACTAGTCACCGTCTCGGTTCGCGACATGCTTGAGGCGTTGATCGCTGGCGAGCGCGACGCCGGACAACTCGCTGACCTGGCCCGCGGCCGGATGCGGGTCAAACACGGCGCCTTGTCGAGGCCTTGACCGGCCGATTTCGACGACCACCACGCGGAGCGAAGCCGGATGCTTGCTCACCTGATTGACACCCTAAGCGCGCGGATCGAACCCTAACCATTCGCATCGACGAGCAACTGAGCGCCCTGACCGACGTGGCAGCCACAGCGGCGACACCAACGCGAGCGCGGCCGGCGGCGGGCCAGGCCAGATCATCGTCGACGACACCATGGCCGCCCGACAGACGCTTCCGGAGATCGAGCGTCTCGACGAGATCGCCGGCGCCGGAACGGCTCGGCGTACAGCTGATCCTGGCCGAGATCGCGCCGATATGACCCCAATTCCCGACCGCCGCGCACCTGGTGCAAACGGCAGTCGCTACCGGATTAGTTCGCGGTCAGCCCGCGTTCAGTACGCGTTTCCGCACAGCGGCGGGACGCAGGTGCGTGGCGGCCACCCGTCCAGGTCGCCTCCGGAACTATCTGTCGTTGCCGATCTCGTGGTCGGCAATTGGCCACACTCGGGTAGCCGGAGCGGCTGCTGCGGGAAGCTGGTTTGCGGAGGGGGCCTGCGTTGCGGGCTCATCGGCGTGGCGGCGGTGCGCGGCAAGGAAGTCATCGACGATGCGCTCACAGTCTTGACGATCGATGGCACGCATGCCGGTGAGTCGAGCGAACGCGAGTGGCCCCACAAGTTGACACAGGATCAGCTGCGGGTCGAATTCATCGAGGTCGGCGCGGGCTTTGGGGCTTTGCAAAAGGCGATCGAACGGCTGGCGATATTGGTCGACGATTCGTGTCCGCAGCGCGTGCCGATCGTAGGTTTCCTGGGCGCTGCTATTTGATGCTGGGCCAAGCGCGACCCAAGCCAGTGTGGTGACGTGTAGCGGTGCCTCCTGGAACAGCGTGGCTTGTCGGCTCAACAGTTCGATGAGTTGGTCGCGCAACGGACCCGTCCCCGGCGGTGGATGGACCTGCGGCAGCAGCCGTTCAAACGTGGCGGCCAGCAGCTGAGTGGAGCTGCTGAAGTGGCGATACAGGGTCGTGCGCGCGACTTTGGAGACTTTGGTGACCGCGTCAACGGTGACGGCTTCGATGCCGCCGGCGCTGAGGAGCGTGGTGGCAGCATCCAATAGCCGGGTCCTTGAGCGTAGCCGGCGTGGGTCGACGTCGTCATCGTCGTCAACGGGGAATTCAAGGGCGTCGCGCTCCATGTGTTTCTCCTATGTCAAGCCGCTGCCGTTTGGCAAGGCTGGGTCCGGTTGTGGTGATCGGTGTGGAGACGGCTGAACACGATGCGGGATAGGCGTCGTTTGATGCAGCGCAAGGCTTCGTGTTTGGAGTCGCCGGTGGCGACGCGTTTGCGGTAGTAGGCCTGCCCGCAGCCTTGGAGGCGGATCTGGGTGACCGCGATGCGGTGCACGGCCGCGTTGAGTTGCCGGTTTCCAGAGCGAGTCATGCGGACCCTGCCCGCGCTGTTACCTGACCACACCGGGATCGGCGCCACCCCGGCATGGCGAGCGAAGGCGGCCTCGCTCTTGAAACGAGTCACTCCGGCGGTTTCCCCAACGAGTTTGGCCGCGGTCAAGTCCCCACAGCCCGGTATTGCCAGCAGGGTAGGCGCCACGGCGCGAACGCGTTCGCCGATGCGCTTGGCCAACGCATCGATCTGCTCGGTGAGCCGGGTGATGTCGGCCAACTCCTCACAAGCCAGTTCGGCAACCAGGCCCGGGACTGTGATCAGCCACGCGCCCAGGATCTGGCGGTGTTTGGCTCGGTCCAGCGATGCAGCCTTGGGGGCCCGTTCGGGATCGAGTTCATGGACTCGCCAACGCAGCCGGCTAATCGTCGCCGTGCGTTGTGCCACAAGGACTTCGCGGCGGTCAACTAACAACTTCAGCTCGCGCGATATCTCATCATGAGAAGCAATCGGCAGATCAGGTTCACGCAGAAACCCGCGCGCGACCGCCAGTGCATCGATGGGGTCAGACTTACCGCGCGTGCGTGCTGAGGCACGGGTCTGAGCCATCAGCTTCGGTGGGATGCGCACGACCTGCTGCCCTGCGGTGAGAAGGTCGCGTTCTAACCGGGCTGATAGGTGCCGGCAATCCTCGATCGCCCACACCAGCTGGGCACCGAAACATTCCCGGGCCCACATCACCGCTCCAGCATGCCCGGCGGTGGTCGCTTCGACGACCTTCTCCCCGAGCTTGCGCCCAACCTCGTCGACCGCGACAAAGGTGTGCGTGCGCTTGTGTACATCGGCTCCAACAACAACCATGGTGGTTGCCTCCATTCACTGTGAGGTGACGGTTGGGCCGGTCGGCGGACACATCTCAGTCGGGGGGGATGCCACGCTCCTATCAAGTCACGCCGGCCGGTCCTTCACACCTGATGCCGACAAAACGCATGCACGCCAACCCGAAGGCAGCACCGAGCCTATGAGCCAGACACCAGGTGATCAGGATCCAACCACCGCAACACGCGGCGACCTCACCCTGACACTGAAATCACCGTAAGCCCCGCGGGTACCTGGCACGCACCGAATCGTGCCTGCATCGGACGATTGACCCGTCCCAACGCAACTAACACTACTGGTAGTGGTGTAGCGCTACTAGTAGTAGTGTAGCGCTACTAGTAGTCCTTTATCCATATCCGCCTTTACGCCGGAGGAGGATTCATGTCAGGCAAACGGTCGAACGATCCCTGGCTCACAAGCTCCTCGATGCTGCCACTACATGCCATGTCGTCTGGCTGTCGAACGAGCTTTCCGAGTTGTGCGAGCGAAATCGCGCAGACGGAGAGCGATGGTCTGCAATGAATATGCTGCTTGCGCCAACCAAGCCTCACGTGTGGACACGTGCGGTTCGGGATTTCAGGCTCACCGGCCGCGCGATTACCAGTGGCATGCACCGACCGCCGCCGGCCGACCAAGGCCGCGTGCGTCCACGTCATTACCCGCCTCGCTGCTGCTCATACCTCGACGACGGCCTAATGACCCGGGAAATGCATGACCACTTGCGCGAGGAGCCGATCAGACTAACCTCCCGGCTGGCATTTCGCTTACGCCGCTCATGAAACTGACAAGGTTTCGGCGATGGTGCATCGCCATCGTCAAATCACCTGCGCGCCAAGGAGGGTACGTGCTGTCCTGCGCGAGGTACCGAAACGCTGACTGGACGTTGGTCAGGACTCAGACCAACGCCCCGCGGACCCCGCCGTATAAGTGGATCGCCGTGGCCGTGTTGCTCGTTTTCGCGCTGATTTTGGCCTTGGTGTACGGGCAGTTCCGGGGTGCCTTCACCGAAAAGACGCAGCTGACCATGATCGCCACCCGCGCCGGGTCACTGATGGATCCGGGTTCGAAGGTGACCTATAACGGGGTGCAGATCGGCCGGGTGGGCAAGATCGCGGAGACGGTGCGTGATGGGAAGCCGGCGGCGAAGTTCACCTTGGAGGTGTATCCGCGGTATTTGGCGTTGATTCCGTCGAATGTGAATGCCGATATCAAGGCGACGACGGTGTTCGGTGGTAAGTATGTGGCGTTGACGACCCCGGCTCATCCGTCGCCGCAGAAGATTTCGTCGCACACGGTGATCGATGCGCGGTCGGTGACCACCGAGATCAATACCTTGTTTCAGACGATCACCTCGATTGCGCAGAAGGTGGATCCGGTCAAGCTGAATTTGACGTTGAGCGCGGCGGCGCAGTCGTTGACGGGGTTGGGGGAGAAGTTCGGTCAGTCGGTGACCAACGCTAACGCCTTGCTTGATGACGTGAATCCGCAGCTGCCGCAGGCGCGCAAGGATATTGCGCGGTTGGCGGCGCTGGGGGACACGTATGCGGATGCGTCGCCGGATCTGTTCGACTTCTTGAACAACGCGGTGATCACCTCGCGCACCATCAATGCGCAGCAGAAGGATTTGGATCAGGCGTTGTTGGCGGCGGCCGGGTTCGGTAACACCGGTGCCGAGCTGTTCAACAAGGGCGGGCCGTATCTGGCGCGAGGCGCCGCCGACCTGGTGCCCACGGCCCAGCTACTGGACACCTACAGCCCCGAACTGTTCTGCGCCCTGCGCAACTACCACGACATCGTGCCCATCACGGGTGCCTCCGAAGGAGGCTTCAACGGCTACTCGTTAAACATGGACACCGAGGTGCTCTCCGGGCTGGGACTGATCGCGAACCCGGTGTCCGCGGCGCCCGTCATCGCTTCGCTGGTGGGCGGTGTCGCCGGGGTGGTCGGTGGGGCGCCCAACCCCTACATCTACCCCGAGAACCTGCCGCGGGTGAACGCCCGCGGTGGGCCCGGGGGAGCCCCGGGGTGCTGGCAGCCGATCACCCACGACTTGTGGCCCGCACCGGAGTTGGTGATGGACTCCGGCAACAGCCTTGCACCGTACAACCACCTGGACACTGGATCGCCGTATGCGATCGAATACGTCTGGGGCCGCCAGGTAGGGGATAACACAATCAACCCATAAATGGGCATTCCCGCATAGAGTGGGCGATGAGCTTTTGTGGTGGGAGGGTTTTCGCGTGCGAGCACAGTCAGCATCCGGGACAGCTCTCGACGCAATCCTGCGCCGACGCGGATCTGGTCATCAAGCAGATCCCGGTGATGCAGCATCACGTGGCGCAGATCCCAGTCAGGCTCATCCAGGGCGCAAGCAATATCGGCCAGTGGTGATTGCCTTCGCGGGGCGCAGCCGATTCGCGAGCCGGTATTCCACTGCGGCTTTTGTTGAACACCCGCGTGGAATCGATGAGCATTCGCATGGAATGATCGAGGCGACGACCCGCACTTGGCATCATGCCGCCAAAACCGCTAATGCCGCACCGCGGCAAATGACACACTGAAATGGCGCCGCAAAAGGGTAATCGCAGACCGGGCCGCCCGCCTGCCGCGACGGCCGGCGACGCGCGTCAGCGAATTGTCCAAGCTGCTCGTTTGGTGTTTAGCGAACGCGGCTACGACGGCGCGACGCTCCAAAACATCGCCGCGCGCGCCGAACTGAGCCGGCCGGCGATCAACCACTACTTCTCGAGCAAGCGAGCGTTGTATCAGGAAGTGCTGGTTGAGACCAACGAATGCGTCATCGGAGCCGGTGTTAAACATGCGGACATCGAGAATTCGCTGGTGGCTCGCCTGATGGCGTTCATCTCCGCGGCGATGAGAGCCGGTTCGGAAACTTCCGCCGGGTCTGCGTTTTTAGTCACTGGCGTAATCGAATCGCAGCGCCATCCCGAATTGGTTGGCACCGAAAACGATCCCCTTTGGATCATTCGGAAAGTATTGACACGCTTCGTCAACGATGCGATTGAGCGCGGCGAACTCGCTGCGGATATTGATGCATCGGCAATGGTCGAACCGCTGCTCGTCGTGGGTTGCGGCGTGGGGGTGTACGCGGGCTACGTCCGGAGTTACCCGGAGATGGTGGCCATGACCCGAATGCTGCGCCAACTCGTGGAAGGGGCGCTTTGCCCACCCGAGGATTAGCGGGACGGCCGTTATGATGGTGACCCGTTGGGCTCAGCTGTGCTGAAGCCGACCATCCCCCGTCGAAGATCGCCAAAAACTCACCCGACGCCACCACGGTGATGGACGGCACCGCCCCCAACGACGCCGTCCCGCTCATCCGCTTCCTGGTCAGCGATCCTGATTCGGTACATGCGGCCGCGCCTAGGCAGGCTGACCTGGCGTGTTCCCTGTGAATGAGTCCAACAGATCTGTACCCGTGTTGTTGGTCCAGGGTTGTGAGAGTCGAGGGCAGAGTGATCATCGGGAGGTCACATGCCCCGTCAGTATTCGTCTTCGGTGCGCCGGCAAATCGTTGCACGGCTGCGATCAGGGGAACCCGTTGCCGCCTTGGCTGCCGAGACCTGCATCTGTCAGGCCACACTGTTCCGATGGAAACGTCAGGCACTCATCGACGCCGGGCTCATCGAGGGCATTCCGAGCGTGGAAGCCGACGAGCTGGCGGCCGCCTACAAGCGCATCGCGCAGCTCGAGGCCGAGCTGGCCCTCACCCGCGATGCGTGCGAATTGTTCGACGAGCAGGCGGTGGTGCCCCCAAAACGCCGACGCGCGATCACTGAAGGACTGATCGCGCGAGGACATTCCGGCCGATCCGCCTGTCGGATAACAGGATTAACGCGGTCCTTGCTGCAGTACCACCGGCGACGACCCGTCCCGGATCGCGAAGTGCGACGACTGATCGTGGCCGACACGATCACCGAGATCCACCAACGATCACGCGGCACCTACGGCCGCCGACGGATCCGCGCCGCGCTGCTGGCCGACTACGAGATGAACGTCAACCACAAGCTGGTCAACTCGATCATGTCCGAATACGGCCTGCACGGGCTGCCGCGTCCGGGGCGACGAAAGCCCAACCTGATCGGTGTCGACACCCCAGTCGACCTGGTCAATCGGCGATTCACCGCCACAGGGCCCAACCAACTGTGGTGCACCGACATCACCGAACACCCCGCCCGCGACGGCAAGGTGTACTGCTGCGCGATCCTGGACTGCTTCTCACGGATGATCGTGGCCCGCACCTTCTCCACCACCGCCGACACCGCACTGGTCAACAACGCGGTCAACATGGCTGTCGACAACAGAACCCTAAGTAGCCCAACCATTCTGCACGCCGACCACGGCACGCAATTTACGTCCTGGAGCTTCGGGGAGAACATGAGACGTTGGGGCCTGCTCGGCTCATTCGGCACCGTGGGCGACTGCCTGTTGACCGGCTAATCGTGGCCGGCTGAATCACGTAAACGACACGCCAACAACGGAAATGCTTGACCGGT
>NZ_MVIJ01000048.1 GCF_002086735.1 Mycobacterium scrofulaceum
CCGCCCGACCACCGGGCGCGCAACATCGCGATCGGGTTCGTCGGCGCGGTCGCCGCCGGTGCGCTCGTGGCCGCGGTCGCGGCGCGGCTGAGGAGGGCGCGGTGAGGTCCACGCTGACCGGATTCAGCCCGGGCAGCAATCGGCGGGTTCTCGGGGTGTGGGTGGTGTTCTTGCTCGCGGCGGCGAGCTGGGCCGTGGGCGGCTACATCGGCGCGGCGATCGCCGTGACGGTCGGCATCGCGCTGGTGTTCGTCCGCTGGTGGGGCCAGCCGGCGTGGTCGTGGCTGGTGTTGTGGCGGCGCGGGCGGCGCCCGATCAGCTGGGACGCTCCGATAACCGTGGCCAACAACCGATCCGGCGGCGGGGTTCGGGTGCAGGACGGCGTCGCGGTGGTGGCGGTGCAGCTGCTCGGCAGGGCGCACCAGGCGACCACAGTGACCGGTTCGGTGACCGTCGAGACCGACAACGTCATCGACGTCGTCGAGTTGGTCCCGATGATGCGCCAGGCGCTGGGACTGCAGCTCGACTCCATCAGCGTCGTCTCCCTCGGCTCCCGGCACGGCAATATCGGGGACTACCCGCGGGTGTACGACTCGGAGATCGGCACCCCGCCGTACGCGGGCCGGCGCGAGACCTGGTTGGTCATGCGGCTGTCGATCATCGACAACACGCAGGCGCTGCGCTGGCGCACGACCGTTGGCGCCGCGGCCATTTCGGTGGCGCAGCGGATCGCCGGGCTGCTGCGTTGCCAGGGGCTGCGGACGAAGGTGGCCACCGCCACCGACCTCGCCGAGCTCGATCGACGGCTGGGCTGTGACGCCGTCGAGGGGGACGCGCAGCGGTGGAAGGCCATCCGCGGGGAAGCGGGCTGGATGACCACGTACGCGTACCCCGCCGAGGCGATCACGTCGCGCGTCCTGTCGCAGGCGTGGACGCTCCGCGCCGACGAGGTCATCCAGAATGTGACCGTATATCCCGACGCGACCTGTACCGCGACCATCACCGTGCGCACCCCGACGCCGGCGCCCACCCCGCCCAGCGTGATCTTGCGCCGGCTCAACGGGGAGCAGGCGGCCGCCGCGGCGGCCAACATGTGCGGCCCGCGACCGTACCTGCGGGCGCTGCGGCCCAGCCCCCTGCCCGGGCAGCTGCTCACCGAGATCGGCCCCTCGGGTGTGCTGATCGGCAAGCTGAGCAACGGTGACCGGCTGCTGGTCCCCGTCACGGATGCCGGTGAGCTGTCACGGGTTTTCGTGGCCGCCGAGGACCCGGTCGCCAAGCGGATCGTGATCCGCACCGCGGGCGCGGGCGAGCGGGTGTGCGTGCACACGCGCGACATGACGCGCTGGGCCACCGTGCGGATGCCCGAGATCGCCGTCGTCGGCACGGCGCGGCCCGCGCCGCGCACCACCGTCAGCGTCGTGGAGCACGTCGCCCCTATCTCCCCCACCCCGCGGCCCGCGACGGTGATCACCATCGCCCCGTCCGGCACCCGGCTGCCCGAGGCCCACCGGCACAACTTCGAGGTGATCATCGAGCAGGTCGGTCCCGCGATGGTGCGGGTCAGCGCGGCGGGCAAGGACTGGCTGGCCGAGATGGACATGTTCCGCGCCGAGAACCGCTACGTGAGTCTCGAGCCGGTCACCATGTCGGTCATGTAGAGCGTCAAGGATCCGAAGGCACGTAATGGGTGATTTGCAAACTGCGCGTAGGCATTTCGACCGGGCGATGGCGGTCAAGGCGCGGCAGGGCCGGGCGGCGGCGCTGCCCGAGTTCGTCGCGGCCACCGACGCCGACCCGTCGATGGCCGACGCGTGGCTGGGCCGCGTCGCCTGCGGCGACAACGACCTGGCCTCGCTGAAGAAGCTCTACGCCGCCAGCGAGTGGCTGCACCGGGAGACGACCCGGATCGGACAGACGCTCGCCGCGGAGATCCAGTTGGGTCCCTATATCGGGATCACGGTGACCGACGCCTCGCAGGTGGGCTTGGCGTTGTCGTCGGCGCTGACCATAGCCGGGGAATACGCCGAGGCCGACAGGTTGCTGGCCAACCGCGACCTGCTGGACTCGTGGGCCAACCATCAGTGGCACCAGCTGGCCCGGGCGTTCCTGATGTACACCGCGCAGCGCTGGCCGGACGTGTTGCTGACGGCCGCCGAGGAGCTGCCCCCGCAGGCCATCGTCATGTCGGCCGTGACGGCGTCGATCTGCGCGCTGGCCGCCCACGCCGCCGCCCATCTGGGGCAGGGTCGGGTGGCGCTGGACTGGCTCGACCGCGTCGACGTGATCGGGCAGACCAATGCGTCGGGCCGCTTCGACGCCGACGTGCTCACCGCTTCGATCGGCCCGGCCGATATCCCGTTGCTGGTCGCCGATTTGGCGTACGTGCGCGGCATGGTGCACCGTCAGCTGGGCGAGGAGGACAAGGCCCAGGTCTGGCTGTCGAAGGCCACCATCAACGGCGTCCTGACCGAGGCCGCCAAGGCGGCGTTGGCCGACCCGAACCTGCACCTGGTCGTGACCGACGAGCAGACGATCGCCAGCCGCACCGATCGCTGGGACGCGTCGACGGCCAAGAGCCGTGACGAACTCGACGAGGACGCCACCGCGGACCGGCGCGCGGAGCTGCTCGCGGAGGGCCGCGCGTTGCTGGCCAAGCAGGTCGGGCTCGCGGCGGTCAAGCAGGCGGTGTCGGCGCTCGAAGACCAGCTCGAAGTGCGGATGATGCGCCTCGAGCACGGCCTGCCGGTGGAGGGGCAGACCAACCACATGCTGCTGGTGGGCCCGCCGGGCACCGGCAAGACGACCACCGCCGAAGCGCTGGGCAAGATCTACGCGGGCATGGGGATCGTGCGCCACCCCGAAATCCGGGAGGTCCGCCGCTCGGACTTCTGCGGCCACTACATCGGCGAGTCGGGGCCCAAGACCAACGCGCTGATCGAAAAGTCGCTCGGCCGAATCATTTTCATGGACGAGTTCTACTCGTTGATCGAACGGCACCAGGACGGCACGCCCGACATGATCGGCATGGAGGCCGTCAACCAGTTGCTGGTTGCGCTGGAGGCGCACCGCTTCGACTTCTGCTTCATCGGCGCGGGTTACGAGGACCAGGTGGACGAATTCCTCACCGTGAACCCCGGTTTGGCCGGCAGGTTCAACCGCAAGCTGCGGTTCGAATCCTATTCGCCCGCCGAGATCGTCGAGATCGGCCAACGCTACGCCGCACCGCGCGCCAGCAAGCTCGACGACGCGGCGCGGGCGACGTTCCTGGACGCGGCCACCACCATTCGTAACTACACGACGCCCGGCGGGCGGCACGGCGTCGACGCGATGCAGAACGGCCGGTTCGCCCGCAACGTCATCGAACGTGCGGAAGGGTTCAGGGACACCCGCGTGGTCGCGCAAAAGCGCGCCGGCCAGGAGGTGACGGTCGAGGATCTGCAGATCATCACCGCCCCCGACATCGAGGCCGCGGTGCGCAGCGTGTGTTCGGACAACCGAGACATGGCGGCCATCGTCTGGTAGCCGCCACCCGTTGGACGGCCGGCGGCCACCCGCCGTTTCATCGGCGTTTACTTTGTAACCGCGAAAGACCCTGTGGCAGGACACGTTTAGGCGTCGGCAATGCCGGCCCCGCGAATTCTTCCACCCGGTGCGGCAAAGGCGGTGTCGACGCGCCCGGGGATGCTTAAGATGCAGGCGGGTGACGAGCCCGCCAAGATTGCGGTGGAGCAGGCGCCGAGTGAGTGCCGCGCCACCGCCGCCCGAATGGAGTGTCCGACGGTGCACCGTATCTGGTTGATCACGGTGACGCTGACGATCGTGCTGTTGACCGCACCTCCCGCGGACGCGGTGGCCCCGCCGTCGATAGACCCGGCCGCACTACCACCGGACGTGACCGGACCCGATCAGCCGCTCGAACAGCGCCGCGTCTGCAGGGCACCGTTGACATTGCCGGGAACCAACTTTCACGATCCGCCGTGGGCCAACGCGTACGTGGGTGTCGGTGCGTCCCACAGATTCGCCACCGGCGCCGGTGTCACGGTGGCCTTGATCGACACCGGCGTGGACGCCTCGCCGCGGGTGCCGGCCGAACCCGGTGGCGATTTCGTCGTCCCCGACGGCGACGGGCTCACCGACTGCGATGCGCACGGGACGCTGATCGCGTCCATCATCGCGGGCCGGCCCGCGCTCACCGACGGGTTCGTCGGCGTCGCGCCCGACGCCCGGCTGATCTCACTGCGGCAGACGTCGGAGGCCTACGAGCCCAAGGACAACCAGGCCAACCAGAACGACCCCAACGCCTCCCCGGCGGCCGGGTCGATCCGAAGCCTGGCCCGCGCGGTGGTGCACGCGGCGAACATGGGCGCGAACGTGATCAACATCAGCGAGGCGGCCTGCTTCAAGGTGCGAAAGCCGGTGGACGAGTCGACCCTGGGTGGGGCCCTCAACTATGCGGTGAACGTCAAAAATGTCGTGGTCGTGGTCGCGGCGGGCAATACCGGCGGCGACTGCTCGCAGAACCCGGCCCCCGACCCGTCGATGCCGACCGATCCGCGCGGATGGCAGCAGGTTCAGACCATCGTGTCGCCGGCGTGGTACGCGCCGTTGGTCTTGTCCGTCGGAGGGGTCGGCGAGAACGGGGCACCCAGCCCGTTCTCGATGCACGGACCCTGGGTGGGCGCGGCCGCGCCGGCGGAGAACATCATCGCTCTGGGGCCCGACGGCGAACCGGTCGACGCCCTGCCGGGCAAGGACGGTCCCGTGCCGATCGCCGGGACTTCGTTCGCGGCCGCGTACGTCTCCGGCCTGGCCGCGCTGCTACGGCAGAAGTTCCCCGAGCTCACACCGGCGCAGATCATCAACCGGATCACGGCCAGTTCGCGCCATCCCGGCGGCGGCGTCGACGACAGTGTCGGGGCGGGCACCGTGGACGCGGTCGCGGCGCTCACCTGGGACATCCCGGCGGGTTCGCCGGCGGGAACCCCGTTGATCGTCAACCGGATTCAGCCGCCTGTGCCGGTGCGGCCGCCGGACCGCGGGCCAATCACCGCGGTGGTCGCCGGCATCGGGGGTCTGCTGTTGGCGTTGGGCCTGGCCACCCTGACCCGGCAAGCCCTGCGGAGGCGCTGACGCGGATGAGGGCATTCCGGGTACGGTTCACCAGCGGCCACGCGCTGTGGGTGGCGGCGCTCGCCCCGCTGTGCATCCTGCTGTTCAGCAGAACCCGCTACGAATGGGCGGGACCGGCGCTGGTCGCGCTGGCCGCGGTCTTCGCCCTGGTGACCTTTCGCGGAAGGCGCCTGACCGGCTGGATCGGCGCGGCATGCGCCTGGCTGGTGCGGCGCCGCAGGGTTCCCGACGTTCCCTCCGAGCCCGCGGTCGGCGCGACCGTGCAACCGGGCGACCACGTCGCCGTGCGCTGGGAGGGTGAATTCCTGGTCGCCGTCATCGAACTCATTCCGCGGCCGTTCACGCCGACCGTCATCGTCGACGGGCGCGCGCATACCGACGATGTGGTGGACACGCGCCTGCTGGCACGACTGATGGAGATCAGCTGCCCCGACTTGGAGGCCGACGTCGTGTCGGCCGGCTACCGCATGGGCACACCCCCGTCGCCCGAAGTGTCGGGCCTCTACCAACAGGTGCTGGGCACCGACCCGGCCCCGGCGCACCGCCGGACCTGGATCATGTTGCGCGCCGAGCCCCAGCGCACCCGCCGTTCGGCGCAGCGCCGCGATACCGGAGTCGCGGGGTTGGTCCGATATCTGGTGGCGTCGGCGACCAGGATCGCCGACCAGCTGGCCGGCCACGGTGTCGACGCGGTATGTGGGCGCAGCTTCGACGATTACGACAACGCCACCGAGATCAGCTTCGAGCGGGAACAGTGGTCAAGGATCAAGGGGAGCGACAACTTCACCGCCGCGTACACCGCGCCCGGTGGTCCGGACGTGTGGTGGTCGGTCCCCGCCGACCACACCATCACCCGGGTCCGGGTGGTGCCGGGCGCGACGCCGCAGTCGACGGTACTGCTGACCACATCGGAGAAACCTAGGAACCCAAAGGGTTTCATTCGCCTGTCCGGCGGCCAGCGCGCCGCGCTGCACGGGCAGTCCCTCGTCCCCGACCGGCACTACCAGCTGCCGATCGGATCGGCGGGCGTCCTGGTGGGCCAGACGGCGAGCGAGTACCCGGTGTACATGCCGTTCGACGACGTCGACGCGAGCGTCAGCTTCGGCGATGCGCGGGCATTCATGCAATTCGCGATGCGCGCCACCGCCGCGGGCGGCGGCGTCACACTCGGTCCGCGATTCGCCGAGTTCGCCGATCTGATCGGGGCGCACGTCGGACCGCATTCGAAGGTGGCGTGGCCGCACGCGACCACCTATCTCGGCCGGCACCCGGGCGTGGCGCGGGTAATGCTGCGCCACAATGCGATTAGCACCCCACGCCATCGGCAGCTGCCGATCCGCCCGGTATCGCCGCCCGAAGAGAGCCACTACCAAAGCGCGCTACCGCGGTAGGGGAAACGATGCGCGAACATTGGGTGTCCATGGACGGGCGCACGAGGTGAGTCGGCAAAAACCTGTCGCCGTGGCAAGACTGATCGCCTTAGACTGAGAACCTGCCGTGGCGCGACGTCCATACCGGCGCTCGGTCACGCAGCCAGGCGATATCCCCGACGTGAAGGGCCCTCTCGATGAGCAACAGGGAAACGCATCCGCAGGTGACCGAGACCATGGCGGAATTGGAGCGGTTCACCAAGGCGCTCGAGGACCAGATGGCCCTGACGAACACCGGATCATTCACGGCGACGGACGAAACCGAGACGGTCACAGTCACCATCAACGGCCACCGGTGCCTCACCGACCTGCAGATCGAGGACGGGCTGCTGCGGCTGGGCGCCGAAACGGTGCAGCAGCGCGTCAACGAGGCTTTGCTGCGCGCGCAGGCCGGCGCGTCGGAAGCCATGCAAGCCCGGCAGGCGCAGCTCGTCGCCAACATCACCGACATCCTCGGGTCGCTGCAAAAGTCGGTGGGGCTCACCGCGGCGAAATCCCGCTGACCGCAGCCGTTTCGACCCGGGCCAGGTCCCGCCGGCCGGGAGGGATAGCGCAGAGCCGTGCAGTTGTTCGTGGTGGGGCCGCCCCGATCCGGGATGACCATGGTGACTCAATTCCTGAATCACCACGCCGACATCGTCGTCTTCGACGAGATAGACCTGCTCAGCGCCGGCAGGTACGGGGACTCGGCGATCGGTACCCTGCGGGCCTTCCTGCTCGAGCGTGGCCTCGACGAAAGCTTCCGGCGTGACGTCCGGAACGCCGCCGATCCCGCGCTCGCCCTGCGGCGGGTGATCGGCGGGATCGTCGGGCCCGGCGTCATCTGGGGCGAAAAGAACCCGCGGTACGCGACCCGGTTGCCGGAGCTCAGACGCAGCTATCCGGAGGCCGCGGTGCTGTTCGTCGTGCGTGATCCGCGGGACGTGGTGAATTCCTGCCTGTCGCACCGTGAGTCGCCCTACCGGACGCCCCTGGATTTCTGGATCAAGGACACGGTCGCCGAGGCGCTGACGCTGGTGCAGAGCAGCCTCGAGCCGCTGCAGGCCGGCGATCCCGAACTTGCCGTCCTGCGTTACGAGGCCTTCGCGGCCGCACCGAAGACGGCACTCGACGCGGCCTTGGGCCACTGGGGTCTCACCTTTTCCGACGACGCCGTCGCACTCGCCCATCCGGTGCCGGAGTCGGTGGGTGACCACCAGTTCTTCCGAGGAGGTGCGGCCTTACCGTGGAAAGTCGGCAACATGTCGCCACTCCGACAGTCTCCATCGGCCCGGGACCGGGTCGACGCCGGCGACCCGGTCTGGAAAGAGGTGGATGCCCTCGCGCGGCGAATTGGTTACCACTGAACCGCTCCCGCGAACGCTCGGGAGTGCCAGTACGGCGAAGGAAGGCTGGTGAATGCACCCTCACCCGGGGCGCGACCTGGCGCGCGGTGAACGCGGCGCGCCACGCGATCTCCTGAGCGCCGCGAGGCCCGCCGTATGTTTCGTATCCAACATCGGGGACTCCTTGCTGACAATGCCCGCGCTGCGCGCGATGGCCGAGTTGTTCACCGCCCCCCTCACCTTGATCTGCCCCCGGGTGGTGTTCGACCTGTGCTTCCGGGAGGTGAGCGACCGTCACGTCGACACCACAGGGCTGCCCCTCACGGGGCCACACCCTCTGCCCGGATCTCTGCGCCGAGCCCCCGATTATGAAACGTTGGCGGCCGCGATCGGCGCCGTCGACGTGTTCATCGACACCCTCGCCTGGAACGCCCTGTCGAGCACGGTGATTCGGCCTCTCGTGCAGCGCCTGGCGCCCCGGACGACCATTGGTTTCCCCACCGAGTACGGCTACGATTTCGTGGTCCCGCAGGCGGACCTGCACGCGGCCGACCAGATGTTCCAGCTGGCCCGGCTGTTCGATCCCGCGCTGCGGATCGAAAGCTATGCCCAGGCCCTGCCCATCCCGTCATCGGTGCGGGAACTGGCCCGGAAGATCCGTGACGAGGTGCCCGCGGGCAAGAAGGTACTCGTCGTACACGCCGACACCGACTGGGCGCAGAAGCGCTGGCCCGCAGGACGATTCATCGACCTGCTGGACCGGTTCTTGTCCCGCCACCGCCACTTCGTGGCCTGGGTCGTCGGGATGGGACACGAGGAACTCAACGTGGGCCGTGCGGGCGACCGGGTTTTCCCCCACCTCGGCCTGCCCCTCGACCTCGCCATGGCGCTGGTCGGGACCGGGGACCTCTTCGTGGGGATCGACTCCTCGATGCTGCACGCCGCCGACCTGGCGCGGGTTCCCGGCGTCGGGCTGTTCGGCGCGACGCGGGCCGCGACCTGGGGGTTCAGGTTCGGGCCGCACCGGCATGTCGAAATGGCGTCGATGGCGGACATCACGGTGGCGGAGGTGCTCGGCGCGCTGGAGGACCTGACCGAGGAGCATGTCGGTGTCCCGGCGCCGCCGCAGCGCCGCAATCATGCTGCCGTGCAACCCGATTCGCCCCGGGTGGCCGTGCTTGCCGCGGTCGCGCAGTTCGTCGACCTCGCGCGATCCTGGCACCGCGAACAGCCGGCCGCCGATGGGGCGGGCATCGGGGCGAAGGCGCTCCGTTTGCACGCGCTGAACTTCGGCCTCTGGCATCAGGAGGACGCGGTTCGCCGGGACGGCGTAAGCGACCGTGAGGTGGCTGGCGGCAAACGCGCCATTGACGCCCTCAACGCATCGCGCAACGCGGCCGTCGAAGACATCGACGCGGCCCTGCTCGATCGTCTCGTCCCCAACGCGAGCGCCCCGCTACATACGGAAACGCCCGCAACGATCGTCGATCGGCTCTCCGTTCTGGCGCTGCGAATCGTGCACACGAACCGGTCCGGGGCCGACGGTGAGCGCCTCGCGACGCTCGAAGAGCAGTACGCCGACCTGGTGGACGGTCTCGACCGGTTCCTCAGCCGGGTGGTCGACGGTCTCGTCCGGTTCCAGGTTTATCGGCAATTCAAGACGCCGGAAGAGCGAAGCTCCTGCGCCTTGTCAGACGACCGCGATCAATAGGCCGCGGCGCACCACCACTGTCGCCAATCCAGGTACGGGTCCTTGTGCTCGTCGTATTGCAGGTGTAGGGCCAGCGACGGGATCGGGGTGAAGAGCAGAACCTGCTCGCGCCATATCTCGTTGATCGTCGACGCCTCGAAGATGTGATTCTCGACGCCATAGGGTGTGCTCGAGTACCGTGCGAGCCGTTCGAAGAGCGCCCAATTCCTGCGCAGTGTGCCCAGTTCCACCCAGCACGTGTTCGTGGTGTGCGTGTTCGTGCGCCAGTGCCGTCGGCTGCCCTGCACGACGCGGCAATCTTCCCGGCTGAAGATGGCGCCCCAGTAGTTCTTCGGGTCGTCGTAGGGATGCAGCGCAACTTCCCGGCCGGCGTGCCTGTCCTTGAACAACGCGTGCGCCTCCAGCATCTCCGCGATGGCCGTAGGGGTGTGCAGGTAATCGTCCTCAACGAAATAGACGAGCTCGCGGGCCTGGTCGCGGGCCGCGGAAAACGATGCGAGACAGGAAGCGTTGTAGCCCCTGTCCGCGAGGGCGACGAATTCCACCGGACGGTCACACGTGGCGAGGATTCGCCGCAGCGCCGACAGGGCCTCGGGCGACGAGTGGTCATCGAAGACCCGCAGGACGATGTCGCCGTCGGCGTGATTGACCGACGTGACAAGCGACTGCGCACAGCGAAGCATGATTTCGCTCTTCGGGGCGTCGACGTAGCGATGCGCACCGTGGACGCTGATGTCGGAATGGGTCTGCAGATGGATGTCGAGTTTCATGCTGTCGGCCAGCCTAACCAGCCGGAGCGCCGGCGACCCCCGAGAAGCGTTGCCACCCAAGCGTTCAGCCGCCGTACATCTCGACGCCACCTACCGCAACCCAGCCGGCAAGGTAATCATCCGGCGAGTGCGCCGGGGTGCCGGATTGGCCGGCACGAGCGCCAGAATTTCGTGCGCAGCGGGCCCATTCGGTGGATTACGATAATCCTCGGTGGCGGTTGGCGTGCCACTGCGAGCGTCCGCCATCGCGAACCCTGAGCGTTCGCCCGGCTCCTCCGGCGACTATCGACTGCTTCAGCGAAGGAGTGACGAGCCGACATGACGCAGGCACTCAACGTCGAATACGACGAGCTGATGGCTCGAGCGGCCGAAATCGAGCGATCGATTCCGGCCATCCCGCCCACCAACCCGCCGGGCCCGTGCGAGCTTTCGTTCGTGAAGGATGCCGCTACGCAGCTCGCCCTCAACGCCGACACGATGCGGGTGTACCTCAAAGCCTGTGAGCGGGAATGGAAGGCGCTGGCGAAATCGCTGAGGAATGCCGCCAAAGCCTACGAAGAGGCGGACGAGGGCGGCGCGGAGTCGATGAACTCCGTTGACTTCGGTGGCTCCTCGGCGGGCGGTGCGGGGGGTGACGGCGGGCAGATGTCGGCCATGTGCGATCCGGACGAGGATTTCGGCGGCTACCTGCCACCGCCCCCGCCGCCTCCGCCGCCGTTCCAATACCCCTACTACGAGGTCAGGCAGGCGGCCAAGGACATCGAAGCCGGTGACCACGGCACCGCGTTCCGGGCGTTCGCCAGGGAATGGGATGCCTTTCAGCGGACCTTCCAGCAGGAGACGATCAACCGGTTCCGGCCTTTCACGTCCTGGGAAGGCGAGGCGAGGACCGCCGTCGAGACGAACTTCGACCAACAGCGTCAGTGGATTGCCTCGATGGTCGCCCTGTGCCTCCAGCTGGGCACCCAGGCGAACACCGTCGTGGATGCGCACAGAAAGGCGACGCTCACCACCGGCTACCACAATCAGCACGCGCAGGAGGGCTCGCATCCGACGACCTACGAGATATCGCAATGCGACTACTGGTACCGGCGCTACGTGGAATCCAATAACCAGTACTACGTCTCGGTAGCCATCGAATGGTACGAGAAGCTGCAGGCGAACTCCGAAGAGACCTTGCGGCAATATGTTTCGAATGCGCAACTGCCGCTGCGCCCGGTCACTCCGCAACGGGTACCCACGGCCACCCGCATCGACGCGCCGAATCCCGATGGCGGCAGTGGCGGCAACGACCCCTTCGATCCGAACAACCCGTTCGACCCGAACAATCCCTTCGACGAAGGGGGTCTTCCGTCGACGGGCACGCCCAGCGTCCCGTCCGTCCCCTCCATTCCGTCCACCGGAATGCCGTCGACGCCGCCGGCGCCCGACAACGCCAAGCTGGACAAGGCGTTGAAGGACCTTAAAGGCAGCGGTGTGCCCGGCGGTGCGGGCCTCAAGCCGGCGTCGCTCGGCGGCGGGGGAGGGGGCGGGGTGCCGTCGATGCCGTTGCAGCCGGCGGCGGACGCCGGCGCGGCGACGGGTCCCGCCGGAGCGGCCCCCGGCGCAGCGGCGGCCGCGGGCCGCGGAATGCCGGGCGCGCCCGGCGGCGCGATGGGCGGCGGTATGGGGGGCATGCCCATGGGCGGGCACGGAAAACAGGACGGGGGCAAGGGTAAGCGCGTGCAGTCCGAGGATGAGTCGCTCTATACCGAGGAGCGGCAATGGACGGAGGGCGTGATCGGCAATCGCCCCCGCAAGGCCGGTCCCGACAAGTAGGCGAGCCATGAGCTCCGGCACCGGCCGACCGCACGCGGCGATCGAGGAGGAGACGATGGGCATTGCCAGGCCGGCGGGCGGATATGCCGATCAGATGCTGGATCCGGGCGCGTGGCCCGAGGTCGACGAAGGCGCCCTGTATGACCGCGCGCAGGACTACACCAGGGTGTTGCGGCAGGTAACAGAGGTGCTGGAGAGCTGCCAGCACCAGCGGAGCGAAGTCTTCGACGGCGGCATCTGGTCCGGTGGTGCCGCGAACGCCGCCAACGCCGAACTCGGCGCGAACGTCGGCGAATTGATGACGCTGCAGAACGGGCTGGCCGCGATCATCACCTGGGACAGGTACATCGCCCTGTCGATCGAGCAGACCAAGTCGGACATCACCGACAACGTGGAAGCCGCGCAGCGCCAAATCAGCCTTCTCGAACGGGATTCCAGGCTCGACGCCGACGAGCGGGCCACCGCGATCAACAACGTGGTGGTCGCGACCTACGGGGCCAACATCAGCCTGATGGAAGGCGCGGCCGACCGAATCCTGGCAAGCAAGGCCTGGAAGCCGCCCGGCAATGCTCTCGACGATCTGCTCGACCAGAAGACGCCGCCGCCGCTCACGCTTCCCGACGGGACGCCGCACGTCCCGGGACCCCCGCCGGAGGAGGACGGCCCGCGCCCGGGTCCCGTGGATCCGGTCCCGGTGCCGCCCGCGCCGCCGCCCGCGCCGCCGGACCCAGGGGTGCGGCGGCGTCGGCCCAGCCCGGCGGGAGCGGGAAGGGAGTGCTTCCGGCGTCGGCAACCGCAGGATCGCCGCAAGCAGGTGTCCGTCCGGAGGAGTCGTCCGCGGCGGTGACCCCCGCCGGTGCCGCGGGCATGCCGGGGGCCCCGATGGCGGGCGGATCTGGCGGTGCCTCCGGCGGTTCCGGCGCTCGGGCGGGGGCTCCTCCGGTGGGGCAGAGCCCGTCGAGCGCGGCCCCCAGCACCCGACCGGCCGCCGCGAGGCGGCCCGCGGCGCGGGCCGCGGCCGCGGCGGGGGAGGGCAAGCCGGTCGAGAGCCGCGACGACGCCGACAGCGGCGTTGCGGTGCCTCCCCCGGTGATCCCGGTGTCCGCGGCGCGGGCCGAACGCGACGCCATCGCCGAGGCCGCCACCGCCGACGCGGCGCGGCGCGGCGGGCCCGACCCGCTGCAATTGGCGCGGCGCATCGCCGCGGCACTGAACGCCCCGGACAATCAGGCACCTGGAGCGCTCGGCTTCTTCTGGGTGACCGCCGTGACGACCGACGGGGCGATCGTGGTGGCGAACAGCTACGGCGTGGCCTACATACCCGAGCAGGTGCAACTGCCGGAACAGGTCGAGATGGCCAGCGCCGACGCCGCGATCCCGGCCGCGGAGCGGGCCCGCTGGGCCACCTATCCGGTGCTCGCCGTGCAAGGTTGGGCGGAGCATCACGACAAGAAGTTACGGGCCGTCATCGCCACCGAAAAGCACTTCGCCGGTTCGGATCCCGGCGCGGCCAAGATCTTCCTGATGCCGGATGACATTCCGGAAACGGGGGAGATGGCCGGCCGCTCCCGGCTCGAGGCGGTGGATCCACCGGCGGCGGAGCGGCTGGCCGCCACCAGCGACCGGCGCCTGGTCGAGCTGCTGCCACCGGCGCCCGCGGATCGGAGCCCGCGGGCCGATGAGCGCGCGATGCTGTGGTTCGACGTGGTGAAGCCGTTGGCGAGCAAGGCGACCGGCCGCACGGCCGCGCACCTGCGCGCGTTCCACAACTACACCTCGCACTGTGCAGAAGTGGCGCTCGAGCAGGCGCACACGGCGGCCGACCTGGACGCGCAACGCCTCGCTGTGGCGGATTGGCTGTACTGGACACACCTCGCCGCCCTGCTCGATGAGGCTCTGGCCGCCGCGCCCTGAGTCGGCGCACGCCGAAAGACACTGGGCCGCTTGGGGGATACGGATCACCCGGGCGTTTCGGCGGCCGCAGCCCCGGCCGGGCGCGCGGTCGGTGGCCGGACGGAGGCGCTTCCGGGCGACCCGTCGCCCGCCGCGGCGCCCGCGCCGTCGGGTTGCGTGGTGTCGTCCACGAGACGGGTTGCGTCGCCGGGCATATCGGTGGTGTCGTCGGCCAGGCGTGCCGGTGTTGCTCCGGCGCCACCCAAGCCACCGGCGGCCTGCTGGACGGTCGACATCATCGTCTGCATGCCCTGCGTGACAGGTCCCATGGCCTGCCCCATCGCGCCCAACTGTCCGAGCGTCGCGGGCGCCTGAGCGGGTGGGCGGGCCGACTTGTCGGGCCTGGCGGGCGTCTTGCCGCCGTCGTCATCCTTCGGTTTGGCGGTGGCCCCCAGCAGCCGGCCTGTCGCGGCGCTTCCCGTCGGTTGCTGCGCGGCCGCCGACATCGGGGCTCCGCCGACGTGCTCGCCCAGCGCCTGATCGGCCTCGGCGTACATCGCGGCCGCGGCCACGATGCTGGATCCCGTTCGGGTGAGCGCCTTCTCGACCGCCGGCAGGCCGGTGACAACCGGTGATTCGATGACCGGCATGGTTGCGTTGATCGCGGAGGACACCGCGTCGGCGCCCGGCGCACGCATGGGCGGCGGAGGTGCGGGCAAAGCGAGGGCCTGCAGCGTCGCCCCCGCGGCCTTCAGGCGCGCGGCATCAACCGCCAAAGGTTCAGTCATCACGCAATCCTCTTGTTCACCTGTCGAATCCCAGTGGCGCGCCGGGGCTTCAAAAGTGCTGATTTCCAGTGACGTTCACGCACGGCCCCGCCCGGCTCAAAAGCGAATGTTCCGGACGGTGTCGTAGACGCCGGTGATCCAGAGCAGCATCGGGATGATGGCGGCGACGAGCGTGCCGTCCAGCATTTCCAGGACGCGCTTGGTGACCGGCGACACGCGGCGGATCGTCGCGGTCGCCGCCACGACCGCCACCGCGATCAGGCAGGCGGCCAGGTAGATCGTCAGGAAAAGCCATGCCTTGCCCGGATACCACAGGCTCAGCCGAACCGTCACTCCCGCCGGAATGGCGAGCGCGGCGGCAAGCAGCGACCACGCGCACCACCGATCGGCGTAGAGCCGCGACCTGAATCCGCAAGCCGCCGTGACCAGTCCGGTCACCACCAGGCTGTGCACGAAGAAGTGCCCGCGGACCAGCAACGCGACCGTCCCCGCGGTCAGAATCAGGGTGCCCGCCAGCACGAAACCGGTGAGCAGCTGCTTGGCCAGCCTGCTCCGCTCCGTCAGGCGCGCGGCGGAATCGGGCACTGACGCGATGATCGCCTGCCAGGTGCGCGTCTCGCCATCGGCGCCGGTGTCCCGGCCCGTTACGGGATCGAGCAGTTCCTCATGCTCGACGGCCTCGCCGGGCGCCGGGATGGGGGGCAGGGCAATCCGCGCGACGGCGACGGTGAGCTTGGCCGCGTTGGTGATCGTGAACAGCCCGAACACGATGGCGCCGGCCGGCACCCACTGCTGCCAGCCGTATCCGACCGCGATGGCCGCGACGGTCACCGCGATCGAAACGACCACGACGAACGCCGCGAGTTCGAACCGTTGCCGCGGGCCGCCGCGCGCCAGCAGCGTCAGGAACAAGACGGTGGCCACCGCTCCCGCCAGCTGGGGCGCGCCGAGCGAGTCGACGGGGTGTGGGCGGGGGACTGCCAACGCGACGGCAACGGCGATCAGCGGGTACGCCGTCACCAGCAGGCTTTCCGACATGTTGGCGTTCCGGTAGAACCTCTTGCTTGCCCAGCTGCCGACCAGAGCGACGCACCCCGCGACGCCCAGTCCGAGCGCCCACCACATGTGCCGCCCGGTGTGCTCCCACGTCAGCGCGGCCAGCACGACAACCACGAGGGCGACGACGGGGATGGACACCGCGATAAGCAGATTCAGCGCCGGCCGGTCGAACTGTGGCGTTTCGTCGAGGACGGCGATCGCGTCGATGACGTCTTCGACGAGCGGCCGATAGCGTTCCGTCCTGCTCACCGGAACCAGGGTCAGCAGCGACCCGTCCACGACTCCCGCGTCATCGAGGGATTGATCGGCCGGCAATGGCGGGGCTCCGGGCCGGGCGAAGGTCCACGTGCCCTGCGCGGAAAAGTCGAAACCCGCCAGCACCTCCGCCGGTGTCTCGTCCAGCAATTCGGCCAGCACCGCAACCGTGTCGTCGACGTAGCTTCCGATCGGCGCCGCCGAGGGCAGCACGACATCGGTCAACCTCCGCCCGGTAAGGATGGTCACCCGGGTGGTGGCGGGCTTGGCGGGAGTGGCCGCGGCGGTCGCGGGTGCCGCGGCGGCAGCAGTGGCGGTCGGCATGCTCAACGACGTTCACCCCTGTCGAAATCGTCGGACAGTGCTGCGGCTAGCTCGCTGATCCTACGCTGGTAGGCGGCGCTGAGCAGGGCGAATCGCACCTCGGTCCCCGTCGCCACATGGCCGTCCCACGGCAGCGCGACGACCCGCCCGGCCGGAACGTGCGGCTGGAACCGCGCCGCCAGTTCGCGTTCGGTTTGCTCGGTCCCGCCCGGCACCAGATGGTTGATGACCACGCACGCGCGGTCGAGGAGGTCGACGTAACCGTTGTTGCGCAACCAGTCGAGCGCGATCGCGGCCCGTCGGGCACCGTCGACGGAGGCGCTGGACACGATGACCAACCCGGACGCCGCCGCCAGCACGCCGCGCGCGGCCGGCCCGAACAGATCGGCGCCGCAATCGGCCAGGACCAGGTTGTAATACCTCGGCACCATGGCGAGGGCCCGTTTCCATTCCTCTTCGCCGAGCAGGGGACGGGGGCCGGTGTAATTCGCGGCCGAGAGCACCTCGAGGTTGTCGGCGTTCATGCTGGTGTGCGCCCGGACGTCGTTGTAGTGCGACAGCGCTCGATTGGCGACCAGGTCCGCGACGGTGGCCGGGGTTCGGCGACCGACTCGGTCGGCGAGATTGCCCGAGACCGGGTCAGCATCGACCGCCAGGATCCGGTCGCCGCGCACGTGGGCGAAAGCCGAGCCGAGAGCGGCGGTCACGGCCGTGCGCCCGGCTCCGCCCTTGAGACCCAGCACGCCGATCTCGTACGAACCGCGGATGGGGCGACGGATCCTGCGCTGCAGTTCGAGCTCGTATTTCTCGTCGGGCGACGGGCCGAGGTTTATCCGCGTCAAGGTATGGATCCAGCGCCGCCAGCCCCGCCGCGACACCGGGCGCGGCGGCTTGCCTCCTGGCCGTACCGATGTGTCGGTTGGTACCGATTCCGTCTGGGCCACAACGTCTTCGACCGGCAGTGGCTGACCGTTTCGCCGCGCGGGGGGAGTGCCTGCCGACGGCGCGCCCGGTGTGCCGTCGGGTCCGGCTGGCGACGCGGACGGGCGCACGGCGACGGGCGGGTCGGCGGCTTTGGCGTTGCCGCGTTGCGATGCGGCGCGATGGCTGTTCGGCGACTTGCCGCGCTTGGCGGGGCCGACATGGGGAGCATCGCTTTGGCCCTGGCGTGAGTGCCGGGCGTGGCGGGGCTGGTCGACGGGCGCCTGCGTCCGCGCGGCGGGCGCTCCCGGTGGCGGCCCGGATCGGGCGGGCGGGTCGACCGGCATCGGCGGCTTTGCCTGCCCGTTGGGTTTGGGCGGTCCCGCCGGGATGTCCGGCGGACCGTCCACGTCGTAGTCGCCGTCGGTGCCGTGCTGGTCCGCCGCGTCCGGTTCGCCGGAGCAGCCGAAAATGCCGTCATGGTCGGCGGGCGGCGCGGGTCGATGGGGTTGGGCCCATGGCGGTTGGTCTGGGGCGGAGGGCTTTTCGGTCCGGCCGACCGGCAGTGGGCGGTGGCTGGGCTGCGCCTGTTCGGCCAAGTCGACGGGCATCGGCGGTGCGGCCCGGCCATTGGGCTTCGGTGGCATGGCCGGTTGCTCCGGGGGCGGACCGTCCACGTCGTAGTCGCCGTATCCGCCGGGCTCGTCAGGAGCCTCCGCACCCCCGGGCGGCTGGAAGAGCCGGTCGTAGTCGGCCGCCATCAGACCCCCGTCGGACTCGTCGGCGGCGGAAAGGCACGAGAAGAGGCGAGGTCTCCCGACGGGTCGAACTCGCCCGATCCCGTGCTTCGTTGGTGTTCGCTGGCTATGAGAACATTCCCGTGACGCCGGACTCGGTCTGCGCCATCGTCTGGCTGGCCTCGGAGATGCGCTGCGACAGGCTCTGCAGCGACGCGTTCAGCTCCGTGGAGGTCTCGTCCCACCGCTGCTGCACGGCCTGGTAGGCCTCCGAACCGCTGCCGCCCCAGGCGGCGGAGAGCTTCGCGAGGGAGCTCTTACCCTCGTCGAGCAGGCCCTGGGTGGTGTTGACGGCTCCCGCGATCGCGCCCGCGCCGGCTTCGATGCCGCCGAAATTCCACGACTGTTCGCTCATGTTGTTGCTCCGTTCGTTCGTTTGAGGGGGGGTTGGGTTAGAAGTTCATCTGCGACGACAGCGAGCTGGCCTGCTCGTCGTCGGCCTTGGAGTACTCGATGCCGGCGCCGTGGATGCTCTGCGAAATGTCGCCGAGCGCCTTGATCTGCGCCTGACCTGCTTCGTGGAAACGGGCCAACGCCTGCTGGGCCGCCGTGCCGGCCTGACCACGCCAGTGGCTGGCCAATTCGCCACCGGTCGACTCCACCTGTCCAATGACCTGCTGGAGCTCGCCCGAGATGCGGTCAAAGTTGCTGGCCTCCGCGCTGAGGGTAGCGGCGTCGGTTCTCATCTCTGCCATTTCTGCTACTTTCTGTGTTGCTCTTCCTCGCCAATTGATGGCAAGTCTTCCGGCCCTGCCGGCCGGGAAGCCTCAAAATGGTTGCCGCTCACCAGTCGTCGTGTTCGTCAAGCTCGTCGTGCGGGTAATCGTGGTGTTCGGCGGTCAGCGTCGCGGGCGCGGCCAGCCCCGGTCGCGCGCCGGCGGCGCCGGACTGCGCACCGTGGCCCATCGCGCCCATCGGGGCGGCGCCGCCGACCGCCGAGGACCCGGCGCCGGCGCCGGCCGGCGCGACCGGCGGCGCGGGGGGCTTGTCGATCAACTGGCCCATCAGCGACGTGCGCGCCGACGTGCCACCGGATCCCGGCAACGCGTCGGCCTGCATCAGCCCCAGGCCCGCGCGGGGACCAGCCCCGCCGGCCAGCGGGTGAGTCGACAGGGGGCTCGCACCGAGCAGCCCGACCTGACCGGGCCCGCCGCCCGGATGGTCGCGCAGGGGGCCGTCGCCCGGGAGGCCGTCGCCGGGGAGGCCGTCGCCCGGTCCGCCCATGCCGCCGGTCTGGCCGGCCAGCGACGTCAACTGCTGGAACGGCTGCATCAGTTGCTGCATCGGGCCCCCCATCTGGCCCATCTGCCCGAGGTACTGCGAAATCGGATCCACGGCGGGCGGGCCGAGATCCGGTACGGGCGTGGGGATTTCGTCCTCGGCATCCTCTGCCGCCGACAACAGGCGCATCGTGCCGGACGCGGTGGCGCCGTCGGCGGCCGCGCTCGAGAGCTGTGCCAACGCCGCGGCGGCGGCCTCCCCGACCCCGGGCTGCACGATCGGCTTCATCGGTGGCAGCGGCTCGAACGCGGTGTTGGCCAACGTCTCCGCCTGATAGACGTCCATGACCGCGGCGGCCTGGTTCCACATGCGGACGAAGTAGTCCGTCTCGTTCAACCCGATCGGCACCATGTTGATGCCGAGGAAGTTGGTGGCGGTGAGCACCGCATGCGTGATGTGATTGCTCGCGATCTCCGGTAGCGACGGTGTCATCGCCAACGCTTTGGTGTAGGACGCGGCCTGCGCCATGGCCCGCATCCCGCGCTGCTGCGCGTGCTCTGCGGCGAGGTGCAGCCAGGCCACCATTGGCGTGGCGGCGGCGATCGCGCGGTCGCTGCTGGCGCCGGTCCAGGCCGCCTTGAGCGAAGTGAGGGCCGCGGCCAGCTCGGCCGCCTGCGCCTGCAGGGCGGCGCCCAATGCCTCCCACCCCGCGGCGGCCTGCAACATCGGCGCCGGGCCCGCTCCGGCCATCAGGCTGGCGGTGTTCAGCTCCGGTGGCATGGCGTGCCACAACATGTCGACCGGTCTCCTTGTTTACGCCGAGCCTCTACGGGTTATCTCTTGTTTTGAATTCTGGTCGTCGAATTCACGGTCTTTCGCAATTCGTGTGAACAAAGCTCGAATTCCAAGTGAACCGGAACTAATTCGGGGTGATGGCGGGCAGCAACAACCGCCGGACGTCCCCGATGTCGTTATCGCCCTGTGGTTCAACGGCTTTCTTCTGAGCGACGGATTAATCCTAACCGCCCTATGGGGTTGGTGGATGCACTTCTTCGGGGGGGTCGATGTATGCGGCTTGGATGACTTCTTTCCCATCCGGTGCGACCAAGAAAGCCTGGCCCGGAGGACGGCGTTTGATTTGGATTTCCCGCGACGGGAAATCCTGCTTGTCGCCGGAGAGGAAGAGCGTGGGGGAGCCCGCGCCGTAGGCGGCGCCGACGAATTTGTCCATGGTGGACTTGTACGCGTAGCTCATCTGGCAGGTGACGATGATGTGCAGCCCGATGTCGGTGGCCGCCGGGAGCAACGGCGCGAGCGGCCCCATCGGCGGCATGCCACCGGCGGCGGCGACGATCATGTGCCAGTCGTCGACCAGCAGAACGACGTCGAAACCGGTCCACCATGACCGGGACCGCAGCTGCGCCGTGGTCAGGTCCGCGGGCGGCAACCGCTTCTTGAGGTTGGTCGCCAGCGCCTTGATCGCCTCGTCGAGCGTCGTGCTGTTGCGGTTGATCGCCCCCGCGTCGAGCAGGTGGCTGTCCGGCACCGCGTCCAACAGGCCGGAACGGTAGTCGGCCAGCATGAAGCGCACCTGCTGCGGGCTGTTGCGAGCGCAGATGGCCCGCGCGATCGCGTGGGCCGTGCGAGTCTTGCCCGACTTGGCCGCACCGAAGATCAGCAGGTGCGGTGCCGTGTACATGGGCGCGTACGCCACCGAGAGGTCGGTCTCCCGCAATCCGATGGGGATGGTCCAGCGCGTGCGGTAGTCCGATTCCGGTCCGGGTGGGTTCGGGTCCAGCTCGTGCAGGTGGATCCGATCGGGCAACACCCTCACGCGCGGGGCCATGTCGGTGTGCTGCGAACCGATCTCGTTGACAGCGGACGTCATCGCCTCGACGATGTCGTCCGCGCTGTGCACGCCGTCCAGCCTGGGCACGCCGATCATCAGGTGGTGTTTCTCCACCGACATGGCCCGGCCCGGGCGGTTCGCCGGAATCTCTCGCACCGCCCGGTCGATCTGGGTGTCGTTGACGTCGCCGAGCCGGAACTCGATCTTGGTGCCGAGGTAGTCGCGGACGCGGGATTTCAGCTCCGTCCAGCGCGGCGTGGTGATCACGGTGTGAACGCCGAACGACAGGCCCTGCGACGCCAATTCCTGCACTTGCGTTTCCAAGTCGGGGAATTCGGCGACGAAGGCCGGCCAGCCGTCGATGACCAGGAACACGTCGCCGAACGGGTCTTCGGCGACGGGATGGGCGGGGTCTTCGCGCAACTGCCGGTACATCGCGATGGAACCCACCCGGTGCTCTTTGAAAGTGGCCTCCCGCTGGCGCAGAACGGCTTGCACCTCCGCCACCACCCGCATGACCCGGTCGGGCTCCGACCGGGTCGCCACCCCGCCGACGTGGGGCAAATCGTCCAGATAGATCAGTCCGCCGCCACCGAGGTCGATGCAATAGAACTGGACCTGCCGCGGGGTGTGCGTGGCCGCGGCCGACAGGATCATGGTCTGCAGCAGCGTCGATTTGCCCGTCTGCGGGGCGCCCCCGACGGCGATGTTGCCGCCGGCCCCCGAGACGTCGACGCCCCACACACCCTGCAGATGCCTGCGCGGCTCGTCCATGATGCCCAGCGCGAAACGCAGCGCCCGGCGCTGGCCGTCATGGGCGACGAGTTCGTTGAGCGGCGTCGGGTCCTTCAGCGGCGGCAGCCACATCTTGTACGCCCGGGACTCCGTCGTGCTGAGCTGGTCCAGCACCACCTCGCTCAGCGCCCGTGTCTTGGGTTCGACCGTCATGAGCTCAGCGCCTCGTCGAGGATGGGAGCGGCCGTGAACGGGTGTATCCGCACCGTCTTCGCCGCGGGCCGCGGTCCGGCTCCGTTACCGTCGCCGTCGGTCTCGGTGACCGCAGGTGGTATGTAGGGTGCACCGGTGTAGAGGGTGCTGAATTTGACCGGGTCCTCCATGCCCACCCGCAGAAACCCGACACCGCTTTCCTTGTTGGTGATGTACTGCGCTTCGGGGGTGCCGATCACCATCTTGGATTCGTGGGAACTGGTGGTACGCAGGGCTATTCGGTAGGTCAGGTTGGGCTCCAATTTGTCGATGCGCGCCCCGCCGGTTTGCAGCGACTGCGTGGCCAGCAGCAGGTGCACGCGCAGCGACCTGCCCACCCGGCAGATCCGGTCGAACAGGTTGATGAAGTCGGGGTGGCTCTGCAGCAACTCGGCGAACTCGTCGACGACAACGAAAAGCGTTGGCAGCGGAGCCAAATCGGCGCCACGCTCACGGTACTTCTCGTATTCGGCGACGCCGGACAGCGCGCCCGTCGCCCCCACCTGGATCCCGGCCTGACGCAGCAATGACTGGCGCCGGTCGAGCTCACCGGTCAGCACCTCGCCCATCCGGCTCACCAGCTCCGCCTCCTCGGCCATGTTGGTGATCACGGCGGCGGTGTGGGGCAGCTTTTCCATGCCCAGGAAGGTCGAGCCGCCCTTGAAGTCGGTGAGCAGCAGGTTCACCTGATCCGGGTGGTGCATCGCGACGAGCGACAAGATCAGCGTGCGCAGGAATTCCGACTTGCCCGACCCGGTGGTGCCGATGAGCATGCCGTGTGGTCCACCACCGAATTCCGCGCCCTCCTTGATGTCCAGGTACATGATGTTGCCGGTCTTGAGTTCGTGGCCGAACGGAATCTTGAGGCGGTCCCGGTCCTTGTCGGTGTACATCCGCCAGCGGGCCGGCGTCACCTCCTCGACGGTGTGCGCGCCCACCAGCTGATGCCACTCCGTGGCGACCTTCTTCTGGTTGCCGGCGCCCTTCTTGTCGACGATGGTTCCGGTGATGGACCAGCCGGCGAGCTTCCGCGCGATGCGGGCCGCCTGTGGCGGCGACAGCCCGTCGGTGCGCGCGGTCACCTGGCGGAACGACTGGCTGGGCAGCCGGTCGTCGGCCGTGCCGTCGTCGGCCACCCGGATGCGGTAGTTCGATCCGCGGTGGTTGCCCAGCGTGATCACCGTGACCCCGGCCCTGCCGTCCGGCGGGAACCCCGCCTTCCCGCCGGTGAGGTCGATCACCACCACGTAGGGGCCACCGGGCAGCGAATCCGGGGAGTGCGGGCCACGCGCGGCCAGATCGGACAAGCCCTCGGGACGGGTGTAGATCATCCGGACGGGGCCGGCGCCGTCGGCGTCGGTGGGATGAGCGAGGTGCGGCAGCCACTTCAGCCAGGCCCAGTCCGGATCGTCGGGGGTCTCGGTGAGCACCCGCAGCTGCAACAGGTCCGGGGGATGAAAAACGGCGAGGTGGCAGACCATCGCCGCCAGTAATGCGGCGGCCCCCTCCGGGTCGCCGCCCACGGCGATGGTCGGAAACGTGCGCAGCTGAACCAGTTTCGGGCAATCATGGATCAGGCCATGGGTGCGCAGAAACTTGACCGCCCACATGTTGGCGACGGGTTCGAGGTATGGCTGGGGCGCTGCGGTGGGGCCGGCCAGCTCGCCACCGGCGGACGGCTTCATGAGCCGGTCCACGGCCGGCTGGTCGCCGATGCCGATCCGGGTGGCCGCATAGAAGTCAGCGCTGGCCGGTCGCGACCACTGGCGGGGCGTGCCGATGATCGACAGCAGATCCTCGGGGTGCGGCGCGTGGAAACTGAAGAACGCCACCTGCGCGCTGGCGGAGGTGGTCACCCGGGGCCGCAGCCCGGCCAGATACCGCAGGTATTCCTTTCGGTCGGCGTTGATTTCGGGCACCTTCTTCCCGCCCCCGCCGCCTCCACCGGCCACCATGCTCAGCGACATCATGATCATCATCAGCGGCATCATCAGCATGTAGGGCGACAACGCCCTGGTGCCGGTGAGCACCATGATGGCGATCATGCCCAGCATGCAGACGCCCATCACGTAGGGCAGGGCCTTTTGGATGCCCGACGGCGGGATGTCGACGCCGAGGTCTTCCGGTGGCGCGACGCTGATCTCGCCGGGCGTCAAGCGGGGGCCGCGGACGACCGTGGGGGTGAACTTCTTGGTCGTCATGAGGCAGCTCCGGGTGGCCCGCCGGGCAGTTTCCGCGGGCTCGGGTCGGTCGGTAGCGTGTCGTGCTCCAACAGGGCCGCCTCCTTGGACAGCACCGGTCCGTCGACGAGCAGGCGGATGACTTCCCAGGGGGCGGTTTTGGGGGACGGCAGGCCCAGCGACGAAGCCGTCTGCTGGTCTCTCAACCCATACCGGATGCCCTGCGGGTCAACGTAGTACAGCGACTCGCCGTAGCGCGGGTCCGGCGACTGCACTTGCACATACTTCCCGCCGTCGATGTAGACGGTCGCCGATCCCTGGATTTGCTTGATGCCCGTGGTCATCGCCGACGGCGGGATGGGCAGATGGCGGCCCGTCAACACCGTGGTTTTCGGGGCCTGCTCGCCGGGCTTGCGTTCCCAGGTCCAACACAGCGTCGGATCGGTGGGCCGGGAGACGATCTTGATGGGCTCGTCGGGCAGCGGCGAGTTGTACACCAATTCGGGAACGTTGACGATGACGTTCGGGGCCAGCGTGGGGGGGACCACCAGTCCGTAGGACTGATTGGCGCGCAATGCCGCGGCGGTGTTGGCGTTCACCGGGGCCACGCCGTCCTGGAGCACCACGAAGTATCGAAGGCCCAGGGTCGTGTGCAACTGCAGCACCGAGCCCACCACCAGCTCCGGGGGCAAGCCGAGCGTGTTGGGAGAACCGGCGCCGGGGATCGGGGGCAGCTGCCAGGAGCCGGCATCGGGCAGCGCGTTGAACATGGCCGCCGACAGCGGACTCGGCTTGGCCGTCCCGCGTATGCCCACCGCGAACGTCATGGGGCGGTCGGCCAGGTCCGTCGCGTGCCGCCCGTTGGCGGTGACGACCCAGTCCCTGCCCTGATACGACGCCAGCAGCGCCTCGTGCGGCAGGATCGGGTCGATCGCGGGCGTCTCGATGACCAACGGCATCGCGATGACCGCCGTCTGCACAGTGGGGTTGACGCTCTCGGCCCGGACCACGGTGTCGCACAACGTCCACACCGACGAGGAATCCGACGAAACCGGTGTCGCGTACGGCGCACCGGGGATGCCGATCGCCTGGCCGCGCGGAAACCTGTTCAGTTCGGCGGATTTCACGGCCGCCGGTTCGGCCGGGCTGCCCAGCACCAGCCGCGCTGAGGTGAGGTTGTACACCGGATGCAACTGGTTCGACACCTTCAGGAACAGCTGGTTGGTGGCCCGGTCGACGAACAGGTTTCCGCTGCCGAGCTTGCCCTGCGGCTTGAAGTAGGCCATCGCCAAAGCGCCCACCACGATCAATACCGACACGACGATGCCGAGCGTCACCGACCGGCTGTAGAACTGCAGCGGGTCGTCGAACATCCGGGTATCGCGTCGCACCAGGGCGTGCTCGAGGCGCCGCAGCAGGAAGCGCCAGCCGCTGACCTGAACCTTGGTGGTTAACCGGAAACTCGCCATGCGTCAGCCGGTGAGGTTGAGGCGCCCGTGTACGGCGGCGACGGCATCGGCCATGTCCTCGCCGTTGATCTCCTGCAGGCGGTCGACGTCGAGGTCCTCGAAGTCCACCGCGCGGGTCAGGCGGATGTCGCGATACTGCTCGCCGGCCTCCACCAGCTGGCGCGCGTACCGGCCGTTGCCGGCGATGTCGAGCGCGGGCGTGCCGCGCACCGACTGCTGGCTCAACGCCTTGGCGGCCGCCAGCAGCACATCGGCGGCCTCCAGGCTCAACGCCGAGTCATTGCCGGCGGCAATGACTTTCGCGATCTCCAGTATTTCCTCGGGGGAATAGGAGTCGAATTCGATGCGGGTGGCGAACCGCGATCGCAAGCCCTCGTTGGTCTCGAGCAGCCGATCGATGTCCGAGCTGTAACCCGCGATGATCACGACCAGCCGGTCGCGGTCGTTCTCCATCCGGGCGAGCAGGGTGTCCAGCGCCTCTTGGCCGAACGGGTCGGTCCGCCCGTCCCGTTCCTGCACCAGGGCGTAGGCCTCGTCGATGAACAGCACACCGCCCAGTGCGCGGTCGATCGTCTTGGTGGTCTTGACCGCCGATTGGCCTTCGAATTCCGCGACGAAATCCTTGCGGGAGGTCTCGACGAGTTTGGGTTCCCCGATGACACCCAGCCCCGCAAGGATGTTGGCCACCACCCGCGCGATGGTCGTCTTGCCGGTGCCGGGCGGCCCGGTGAAGATCATGTGCTTGCTGGGCTGTGCCACCTTCATCCCGCGGGCGGCCCGGACGCGGGCCATCTGCGTGGCGGCACGGTAGCGCTCGACCTGGTCTTTGACCCGGGCCAGCCCGATCTGGCGCTCCAGCTCGGCTTCGGCCTCGACGAGCAGCTTCTCGCGGCCCGAGGTGTCGGCCACGACGGTGGACGCGTCCCACGGGTCGGTGCGGGCCGCGATCTGTTCGGCGCTGGTGGTGGTCAGGCGAAGCGACGGATCCTTCAGGGCTGCGGTGATTTTGGGCTCGGGGTGAGTGGTTTGCAGCCATTCCAGAAGGGCCACGGCGGCGTCTTCGTTGCCCTGCCCGCGGCGCGTCATCGCCAGGTACCAGGCGATGGCCCGCGCGCACGCCTCACCCGCCGGCGAGGCGTTGGCCTCGGTCAGTCGGCGCTCGGCCTCGGTGAACAGGCCCAGGTTCGCCGCCGCGACCCCGTGGGCCACCCCGGCCGCGGCCGCCAGAAAATTGTCGGGCCACTTTCCGGCGCCCCGGACTTCCTCGATGACTTCGGTCCAGCGTTGCGCTTCGCCGTAGACGACGGCCTTGACCCAGGACAGCAGGTGCTCGGCGCCGGTGGGCGAACTACCCTCCAACGCCTCCATGGCATCGGCGTAATTTCCCTGCGCCGCTTCGCTGACCGCGAATCCCAGCGTGATCGCCAACGGAGAGTTGACCGGATAGGTGATGTCGCCGTAGAGGCCCCCGATGGGCACCCGGGCGTTCACCGCGTTCATCGAGATCTGCGCCGCTCCGGCGAGTTGGCCGAAGTGGGTGCGCGAATACCAGGCACGAAACAGCGTCGCCCGATCGGTGTCGCCGCACCGGATACGGCCCACCCAGGCGTCGCAAGCCGACTCGTCGTAATGGGTGATCTCGGTGAAAAGATCCAACGACCGCGCCTCCGAGATCGGCAGCATGCCGACCGCACTCTCGAACAGCCCGGCCAGGTGATCGGTCATTGATCGGTCGCGTATCGGGTGGCGAAGACTTCGGCCTGCGCCGCGTCGGCCTGTTCCGGTGAAGGGAAGTGCATCTCGTTCTCCATGAAGCCCCGGATGAGCTCCTTGCTGTCCACCCCGAGAAGCCGCACTTCGTCGAGGCCCTCCGCCTGCGTCCCGTGGTCCAGCACGTACGAATACTGGCCGGCCATGCCTTTCATGTGGGCCAGCTCCGCGAGGACGCAGATTTCTTCGGCCAGTTCGGTTTCGGTCATGTTGGTCACCTTCGGCGACAGCGCGACCCGATACGTCCTGCCGTCCATGAGCGCCGACACCGCGACCGTGTCGAGGGGGTTGGTCACCGTGAAGAGCTCGAGGCCGTCTTCCTCGTCTTGCTCTTCCTCGGTGGCCTCGGCGGCCGAGGCAAGAGCTTCCAGCTCGGTATCGGTGTCCTCGGGTGCGGTGGGTGCGAAATCGTCGAGCGCGTCGACGGCCGACTCCTCGACGGCCTCCTCGGCGGCGGAGAAATCCAGGGCGTCCGCGTGGTCCGCGCCGGCCGGGTCGGAGGCGTCCCCGGGGGCGGAGAAATCCAGGGCCGAGAGATCGTCGTGGTCGTCGTGTTGTGGCATGGGTCCTTCTTTCTCGATTGAGCGACGGCGTCAGCCTCGGTGCGAGGCCTCATGGGCTTCGGCGTGGTCGAACCAGCCGCCCGCGGGAAGGAATTCGAGCAACCCTTCCAGTGTGCGCTGCAGATTCTCCTGGGTCCCGGGCAGGAAACTGCCGTACAGCTCGCCGCCGACCCGGCGGGGTAACGAGACCACCCGGCCGTGCGGTGAGTCCAGCACACCCGCGGCCACCTCGGTCTGTGTGGACGTGCCGCCGGGATGGCGCTGACCGGCGGTGATCTCCACCCAGCTGCTCGGGTTGGCGATGATCTCGGCGTAGCTGCGCGCCGACGCCGCCGCGATGCCGTAGTGCGCCAATTGCGCGGCGGTGGTACATCCGGCCAGCTCGGCCGCCACGCCGGTGAGCGGTTCGACGTTGGCGGGTTCCGCGGGACCAAGCACCGTGGCGATCATGCCCGCGAGGCCGACCTGCGGAGCCACCAGCTGCAGCACGATCAGGTCACCATCGCGCGCGGCGATCACATGGCGTTCGTCCCTGCGGCACACCGCGAATCGCACCATCGAACCGCCGATGTCGCGCCGCCACCATCGGCCCTCGAGCGACCGGTCCGGCCTGCCGAGGGTCTCGACCATCGCCGCCACCGACGGGTGTGGCCGGCCGTACTGATCGAGCACTCCCTGCGCCGCGAGGTCGCGCTCGACCTCGTCCCAGACCAGCTTGCGCAGATCCTCCTGCGGGATGTTCGGCCGAATGCCAAGCGCCACGGGAAAATCCACGAGATGCAATCGGTCGGCGATGACGAGCATCCCGTCGATGGTCACCTCGACGCCGACGACGTCGTCGACTAGCCCGGCGCGTCCGGCGGCGAGGGGACTGGACATGATTACTTGTCGAGTACTTGCTTGTTGAGGTTATCGGCCAACTGGGCGTCGATGCCCTCATATGTCGCCTTGGCGGCGCGCAGCTTTTCGGCGAGCGAGTGGGCCGCCGCGGAAATCTTGCCGCAGGCCGCGCTGCGTACCGTCTGCGCGTCGGAGAACGTGACGTTGGAGACGCCACTGATGACACCGTGCGACAGCCAGACGCTGGTTCCCAGGCCGGAGGTCGCGCCGGCCGCCTCTCCGGCCTTGCTCGATGCCGCGTCCTGCTTCTTTGCGTACTTCTCGAGGTTTTCTGGTGTCACTTTCAGAACCTTTGGCATTGGTCAGTCCTTCGGCTGGGGGTCTGCATCGTTAGGCATTGGCGTGATGGGGTTTTCGTCGCGCCCGCGACATCACAGGACGCGCTCGCGGCCCGCTCCGGTCGGCTCGGCGCCACCGCTTGCCGCGTCGACCGGAGCGCGCTCCGAGCCCGGCGTGCCCGAGGCCGCGCCCATCTCCGCGGGGGCCTCCTCCGCGGGCTTCTCGGTCGAGACCTCGGCGGCGCGCGCCGCGGCTGCCTGTTGCCCCTGCTGGACGAGTTGCTGGATCTGCTGCACACCCTGGTTGATGGGCTGCGAGATCGTCGACAACTGGCCTGACATCTGGGCCATTTGAGCCAGGCTGGGCGGGGCGAATGCCGGTGTGGCCACGGCGGCCGGTGCGTCTGCCGCCGGCGCGGCCGCGGTCGCCTCCCGGGCGGCCGCCACCATCGGTGCTCCCTCGGTGGCGGGGCTGGGTTCGCTGAGCGCGCTGATGAGGGCGCGCTGCGTCGGTGCAACGTTGTCCCCGGCGGCCGCGGCCAGCGAGGCGATGGATGGCGCCGCGGCGAACTCCGACAGCCCGTCGGAGATGGCCGTGAAGCTGCCGACCGTGACCTTCTCCGCCGTCTTCCCCTGCAGGCTCCGCAGCGTCGCATCGATGGAGCCGAAGTCACCCGACATGTCGTTCACCACGTTGGTGCCCAGCGTGTCGTACTGGGTGATCGTCGCCTGCAGCTGGTTGGAGATGCTCATCGAATTGGCGAGCGTCATCATTTCCATGGCGAATACGGCCGCCCCGACCGCAAAGGCCGCGACTATCTGGAACGCCAGCGACAGCTCGGCGCCAATGATGGGCACCGCGTACAACGCCAACGCGGGAATATAGGCGGCGATAAGCGCGAGCGTCGAATACGAGATGGCCATGTTCGCCTGCTTGACGGAGTCGGCCTGGCTTACCACATAGCCTTTCAACTCCGCGTCCACCGTCTCCAGGGTCTGGACGAACTCTTGCAGCTTGTTGACCAGGTTGACGTAGGCGTCCGCCGAATCGCCGCTCCAGTCCCGACTGTCTGGAATGGCCGCTTCCAACGATAACTTGACGTTTTCGAGTTGCTCTTTCGCTGTGCTGATAGAGCTTCCCCGCTCGTCCCCGAAGCCATTGAGCAGCGCCACCAGGTTGATCGCGAGCATCATGGCGTCGATGATGTAGGTCGGCGTCGGTAACCCGGCTTTCTTCGCGGCCGCCTCCGTCGCCTTTTTGAACGCCTCGCTTGCCTGTCTTTTGAACAACGCTTCGGCGACTTTTCCCCCGAGCGCGAGGCCATTCACCAACGAGCCGGCCCAGTCCCCTTTGAGGCCGTAGGTCACCGAGTCTTTGCCTCGCTGCACCCCAGTTACGGCAGCAGTAATCCAAGCCATGCCCGTGTATCCCTTCACGCTCGCGGATCCTGTGCACCGATCCTGTGCAACGGTAGACCGAGCGTAACAGCGCTGCGGCCGGTTCCAATGCACGAATTTTTAGGCGGGCCAGCGGCTTTGGCCGATCAGTGAACGAAATCCCGGAACAACATTGACGTTTCACCGCCAGCTGGTGAACGGCCGGATAATGGCGGGTGACAACGCCCCCGCTTTCAGGCGATGTGGCCGATCACCGCTTCCAAGGCGTCGGCGGCGCCTGCGGGCAGCGGCTCTCCGGCTTCTGCCCGGGAGATCAACTCCTCCGGTACACCGGCCGCTTGCGCCGTCTCGAGGGCGGAGAGGTTCGCCTGGCGCCGCGCCGCATAAAGCCGGAGACCCAACGGTGCATACGCCGCCCCGGCCGCGCGCGTCATCAATTCGTCGTAGTGGCGGCGCACCCGGCTCAGCGCGTTGATCAGGCCCGGTGTCATCCCGCTGATCTTGGCCGCCCGGACGGCGATCGTCTCGAGCTGGCGCAGATCGAACAGGATCGGTCCCGACCGCTCGGTGAACTCCGGGTCGCGGACCGGCGGCAACGCCGCGATGGCCAGGCTGCAGCCGTCCACCGCGGCCACGACCGCCTGGGCGATCAGCGACTCGGGGCTGTCGCCAACCGGGCCGCTCGGTGACCGGCCATCGGATGGCGGGCCCGGAACGGACGGCTCGCCGGGAGCGGGCTCCCCGCGGCGGATTCGGGCGATCGTCCCCGGGGGCCACCGCAACACTTCTTCGAGCTTCGCCCGGGTGCGCTCGCGGGGCCAGCTGCGGCCCTTCTCGAAAGCGATGAGCGCGCCGGCGTTGATGATCCCGTCGGCCGCCAGGCTGCGCTGACTGATGTCGAGCTCGCGGCGGCGGGCCGCCGCGGCGGCCCCGGCGCGAACCATCCCCGGATCGGCCTCACCCGCCTTGCCGTTGGCGGCGCGCCGGTTCGATGCGTCGAAGGGCTGGTGCCCATCGGAATGCGGCGACGTGACCACTTCGAACGTCAACCTTCCCCCGCTGAGTCATCGCCACCGCACGATCACTCGCAGTCGACTCCCGCCCAGCCATTCTCGGTTTTTTCTCGTCGCACGGCAGCGGCGGCCGTGCAGCCCAATGCGATTCTAACCGTTGCATGATAACGCCCCTGCCGCCGACGCTACGGTTTTTCGCTCCGGCCACTGCCGGGTGTCCCCGCGCGTGCGCAACGTTTAGCGCCCGCGTCCGTCGCGCGAGGGGCGGTCGGCGAGGGCGAGGACGGCGCGACCCCGGGGCGGACGGCGCCGGCATTCGCCCATCCCGCAGGGCGCGCGGCCGGCACGGCAGTGTTTACCCGGCTGTCACGTCCGCGCAGCTTGCGGGGCGCAAACTGCACGCGTATCGAATAGTGTGACGGCTCGGGGGTCACCTGATGGGATACTCAACTGTGGCATCGCAGCGTTTCATGCGGCATCACCTCGGCGGCGGCACGCAGGGTCGCTCGCCCTCGCCGGAGGGGATGGGTGAATGATCCTTCCCGCCGACGACGGCTCGGCCCGCGGCGCGTGCACGCGTGACCCGGATCGTTGGACGACGACGCCGGACGCCGAGGCCAAGGCGTTGTGCCGAAAATGCCCGCGCCGGTGGGCATGTGCGCGGGAAGCCTGCGAGTTGCCGGGCGCCGAGGGCCTGTGGGCGGGCGTCGTGATCCCGGAGGCGGGCCGCGCCCGGACCTTCGCCTTGCGCCAGCTGCGCTCGCTGGCCGAACGGAACGGGTACCCGGTGCGGCACAGCGCGCCATCGCAGTCGGCGTAACGGAGCGCTACGGTTTCACGGGACACCCGTCAGGACGCCTCGCCACCCTCGAATCCACAGGTCAGACCGGCCGGTGCCCCGGCACGAGCTCGTGCCCAGCGGTCGCTCTCCGGGGTGCCGCGGCGGCACTACGCGGTCGTCCGGGGGCGAGTGCGGCGGCCTAACTGTTGCGTAGATACGGTTAGTGCGATAGTTTCGGAGCGTCGGGCGCCCGGCCCGCTACGACTTCGGAGGAACGAGCGACGTGACCGCAGCAGCTCCCCACAACATCCCGCTCGGCGCCTGCACGCAGGACCCCGACCGGTGGACCACCGCGCCCGACGACGAGGCCATCGCCTCGTGCCGGGCCTGCCCGCGGCGCTGGATCTGCGCGCGCGAGGCCGTCGAGTCGGCCGGTGCGGAAGGGCTGTGGGCCGGCGTGGTGATCCCCGAAAGCGGCCGCCCGCGCGCGTTCGCGCTGCGCCAACTGCGATCCCTGGCCGAGCGCAACGGATACCCGGTGCGCGAGACGGCGAAGTCGGCCTAGACCCGTCCCATGGGCACCGACTCCGGACCGGCGGCGGGTGCCGGAAGCCGCTGCACCGCCTTCGTCGTCCGACGGCGGCGCCCGCTACGCCGGCTCGAAGCGGAAGACGGCGAGCCGCCCCGCCAGTGCTTCGAATTCGTCGGCCGTTCCGTCGCGCACCATCCCGGATCGCCTCGCGAAGGACACGCCCACGGGGACCTTGGCGGGGAATTCCCGCAGCACCGGCCGCGCCTGGGCGGCGGAGAGCTCGACGATCCGGACCCGTCGTGACCGACGGCCCCGGCTGAGCGTGCCCGCGCCCGCCGCCCTGGCGTTTGCCGCCCAGTCGGCACCGGGATACCCCGCCACGACGTAGAGGCCGCCCTCGAATTCGAACGGCGTCATCGGGGTGCTGCGGGGCCGACCGGACTTGCGACCGGGCACGGTCAACACCATGGCTGGGCCCGTGGGGATCCCGAGTCGTTGGACCGCCATCATCACCTTGTTCATGGGCTTGAGGTAGCGCGGTGGACTTGGTTCGGTCATGCCAACCTCCTGGCTATGTCGCCCGGGCGAAGACGTCGCGGTGCTCGGCGACCCACTGGGCGAACGGGACCGCAGGCCGGCCGAGGACCTTCTCCACGTCGTGGGTGACCAGTGCGGGCGCGTCGAGTGTCGCGGCGAGCATGGCGATGTAGGCATCGGCGAAATCGGCGGTGAAGCCCAACCCCAGGAACCGTTGGCGCACCGCGGCGTTCGGAATCTCGCGGTACTGCAGCGGCCGGTCCAGCACGGCGCCGATGGTCTCGACCAGCTCAGCATTCGTGAAGGCCTGCGGGCCGGTCAGCGGAATCCGCTGCCCCACAAGCTCGTCGGTGAGGAGGGCGCGCGCCGCAACCTGCGCGATGTCGGTCTCGACGATCGGTGCCGTCGAGGCGCGGGCATAGGGCCCGAAAACCGCGTCGCCCGCCCGGATCTGCGGTGACCACATGCCGGCGAAGTTCGTCGCGAAGACGGTTGGCCGCAGGCTCACCCAGGCCACCCCGGAGTCGACCACGACCTGCTCGACCTCCTTGTTGCGGTCGCCGCGGAAGCGGGACGGTTGCCGGGCGAAGTCGTCGTCGGCGTTGATCGCCGAGAGCGCTACCAATTTCCTCACCCCGCCGCGCACGCACCGGGCGACCACAGACTCCAGGTCATCGCCCAGCGCCCGGGAGTTGAGGAACACCGCCGACGCGCCGGGCAGGGCCTCGGCCGCCGAGCCGACCGGTTCCACGCCGGCGGGCAGCCCGGCAGTCCGCGGCGCACGGGTCACCGCCCGCACCGGCGCCCCCGCCGCGGCGAGCGCCGCGACGAGGGGCCGTCCGACGTTGCCGGTCGCCCCGGTTACCACGATCGTCATGGATGGCTCCTTTCGAATTTCTGCGTGCCTCCAAGGACGGGGCGGAAGCCGGGAAAGTTACGCGGGAAGAACCCGTAACTTTCCGCCGCTGCATATCGTCGAAAGGTCATGAACGAGTCGCAGCCAGGGAGCGGACAGGTCGCCGAGGCCTGGCGCCGTCACCGCCCCTACCTGGTGAATCTCGCCTATCAGATGCTGGGAGATGTCGGTGACGCGGAAGACGTTGCCCAGGAGGCGTTCCTGCGATTCTCCCGGGCCGAGATCGAGCAGATCGAGGACGTTCGTGGCTGGTTGACGGTGGTCGCGAGCCGGCTCTGCCTGGACCAGGTGCGCTCGGCCCGCGTCCGTTATGAACGGCCGGGTGAGGTGCAGGAGCGGCCGGCGCCGCGCCGCTCCGACCCGGCCGACCGCGTCACGCTCGACGACGAGGTCCGGACCGCGTTGCTGGAGGTGCTGCGCAGGCTCAGTCCCGGGGAACGCGTCGCCTTCGTGCTGCACGACGTGTTCGGCGTCCCCTTCGAATCGATCGCCGAGACCGTGGGTCGCCCGGTGGGCACCTGCCGCCAGCTGGCGCGGCGTGCGCGAGCGAAATTCGTTGCGGCACAACCGAAAATAAATGAGGTCGCCTCAGCCGAGCATCAGCTCGTGACCGAGAAGTTCATCACGGCGTGCGCCAATGGTGACATCGCCGGGTTGGCCGCCGTGCTGGATCCGACGGTGTGGGGGGTGGGCACGATCCTCGCCGACCCGGCACCGCCCCCGCAGATCAACCACGGGCCGCAAGCGGTGGCCACCAACCTGCTGCGCTACCTGTGGCCGGGCGTGACATTGGTGAGCGGTCCCGCCGGGGGGCCGGCGCTGCTGGCATTCACCGGGCGCCGCCTGTTCGCCGTCATCGTGTTGACCATCCGCGGCTCCCGGATCGCCAAGCTCGAGGCGATCGCGGACCCCTCGGCGCGGATGGGGAACGCCGCCGAGAGGACCTAGTCCGAGCGCCGATCGGAGGGCCGCGCCGCGAAATAGCCGGCGATGGTCGCGGTGACCTCGAGAAACTTCCGCCGCGTTGCCGACGCCATTTCGCGCGTCACATCGATGACTCCGCCCGGCCGCAGGTGGGGGTCGAAGGGCACCTCGATGACCGGCCGGCCGTGATCGACGAACTCGCGGGCCAGCAACGCGCGCGTGCGCTTGTCGGCGTGGCCGTCCGAATCGTTGAGCACCACGACGCTGTTCTGCAGCAGGGCGTCGAAGCCCTGATCCGCCAGCCACTCCATGGTCCTGGCGGCGGCGTTCGCGCCATCCGCCCACGGCGAGGAGACCACGATCAGCGCGTCCAGGTCGCGCAGCACCTCCTGGGTGACGGGCGCATCCATCGTCGAACCGCAGTCGATGACCGAGATCGCGAAATGGCGGTCGAGGCGCAACGCGGCTTCCCGGTAGATCGCTGGGTCGAGCACCCGGCGCGGCCCGGCGGCCGGCTCGCCCCCGAGCACGTGCAGGCCGGCCGAATTGCGCCCCACCCGGGCAACCACATCGCCGAAGGACTGCAAATTCTTGTCCGCGGTGAGTTCCCAGAACGATCCGGTCGACCGGGGGTCGATGCGGCTGCTGAGCCGGCCGAAGGCGGTGTCGGCGTCGATCGCCACCACGTGGTCTTGCCTTCGGAGTTCGGCGAACAGCGATCCCACGCTGGCGGCCACCGACGTCTTGCCCACCCCGCCCTTGCCCAGGACGCCGACCTTGTAGTTGCCGTGCAGCCGGGTCCGGATGGCCGCCTCGAACTGGGCGGCCTGCTGCTGCGCGGGCGACGGGCCCAGCTTGACGAGGCCGAAAGTCAGCAACCGGAGAATGCGTCGCCAGCCGCGGTCGGACGCCGCGGTCAGCCCCGTGGTGGACCCCGCCGCGGCGGGCGCGGACGCCTCGTGCGGAGGCGGCGTCGCGGCTGGTCGGGGGAAGGCGGGCGGCGGGGGCGGCACTGGCGAGCGCTGCGGAGGCGCCGATGGTCGCACCGGGGGAGCCGCTGGTGGCCGGGGCGTGGGG
>NZ_MVIJ01000049.1 GCF_002086735.1 Mycobacterium scrofulaceum
ACCCGCCCCCGCCCCGAGCCCGCCGGGTTGACCCGCGGCATGTGGATCGGCTGGCTCGAGTTCGACGTGCTGCTGGGCGACGTCCGATCTCTCAAACAGAAGCGCTCGGTGGTCCGCCCCGTCGTCGCCGAGCTGCGACGCAAGTTCAGCGTGTCGGCGGCCGAAACCGGCTCGCACGAGTTGTATCGACGCGCGGGCATCGGCGTGGCCACGGTGTCCGGCGACCGCAGCCATGCGGTCGACGTCCTGGACGCGGCCGAACGCCTGGTGGCCGCGCACCCCGAGTTCGAGCTGCTGTCGGTGCGGCGCGGGCTGCGGCGCAGCGACGATTAGGGGGCCGGTAGCCGATGGCGGCGACCCGCCGCGCCCGGCTACGCCGCACTTGCGATCGCCGCTAGCCGTCGCGGCCCTCGCGTTTGCGCCCCAGCGGCGCCGGCGCGACGACGCCCGGCGCGAGCCGGCGCGTGAAGACCAGGAAGGCGGTATGCCCACGCATCGAGTGCTGCGGCCGGACGGCCAGGCCGACGACGTTCCAGCCGCGTTGCAGCGTCTCCCACGACCGCGGTTCGGTCCAGCACTGCTGGGCACGCAGCGCCTCCACCACCCGCGACAGCTGGGTCACGGTGGCGACATAGATCATCAGCACGCCGCCGGGGATCAGCAGCCGGGACACCGCATCGAGCACCTCCCAGGGCGCGAGCATGTCGAGCACGGCGCGGTCGAATGAGCCCTCCGGCCGGTCGGAGTCGGCGACGTCGGCGACGATCAGCTCCCAGTTGTCAGGCAGCCCGTCGAAGAACACCGAGACGTTGCGGCGGGCGTGTTCGGCGTGATCGGCGCGCTGCTCGTAGGAGACCACCCGCCCGCCGGGGCCGACCGCGCGCAGCAGCGAGCAGGTCAGCGCCCCCGATCCGGCGCCCGCCTCGAGCACGCGCGCACCCGGGAACATGTCGCCCTCGTGCACGATCTGCGCGGCGTCCTTCGGATAGATGACCTGGGGCCCGCGGGGCATCGACATGATGTAGTCGACCAGCAGGGGTCGCAGCACCAAGAAGGGCGCGCCGTTGCTCGACTTGACCACGCTGCCCTGCTCCAGCCCGATCAGCGCATCGTGCGCGATCGAACCGCGATGGGTGTGAAACTCCGCCCCCGGCGTGAGCGACATCGTGTAGTGCCGGCCCTTGGCGTCGGTGAGTTGGACGCGTTCGCCGACAATGAACGGGCCGGTTGCGGACACGCCGTCTAGCGTGCCAGCCGACTCGCCGCAACCGGTGCCCGGGGTTGTCGGCACCCGGTTCTACGCTGCGGACATGACCGACCAGCCGCAGACCCTCGCGCGGCCGGGGGCAAGACCGGCTTCAAGACCGGCTTCGAGACCGGCACTGTCGCCGTCCCGAGCGGCGGACTTCAAGCAGTGCCCGCTGCTGTACCGGTTCCGCGCGATCGACCGGCTGCCCGAGGCGCCGTCGGTGGCACAGCTGCGCGGTTCGGTGGTGCACGCCGCCTTGCAGCAGCTCTACGCGCTGCCCACCGCCCAGCGCGGCCCCGACACCGCGCTGACCCTGCTCGAGCCGGCCTGGGACCAGGTCATCACCGCCGCGCCCGAGCTTGCCCGCGAGTTCGAACCCGCGCAGCGCGCCCAGTTGCTCGCCGAGGCCCGCGCGTTGCTCTCCGGCTATTACCGGCTGGAGGACCCGACCCGTTTCGACCCGCAGTGCTGCGAGGAGCGGGTGGAGGTCGAGCTCGCCGACGGCACGTTGCTGCGCGGCTTCATCGACCGGATCGACGTGGCCGCCACCGGGGAGCTGCGGGTGGTCGACTACAAGACGGGCAAGGCACCGCCGGCCGCGCGGGCCCTGGCCGAATTCAAGGCGATGTTCCAGATGAAGTTCTATGCGGTGGCGCTGCTGCGCACCCGCGGCGTGCCGCCCACCCGGCTGCGGCTGATCTACCTGGCCGACGGCCAGGTGTTGGACTACTCCCCGGACCACGACGAGCTGCTGCGCTTCGAGAAGACGCTGACGGCGATCTGGCGGGCCATCCAATCCGCCGGCCAGACGGGTGATTTCCGTCCCAGTCAGTCGCGGTTGTGTGACTGGTGCCCCCATCAGCAGCACTGCCCGTTGTTCGGCGGAACGCCGCCCGCCTACCCCGGCTGGCCGGATTATGGTGCGGCGCAAGTGCTTTCGCGGCCGACCGAGCCGGCGGCGTGACCGCCGTCCGGTCCGCCGATGTGACAAGGGTCATTGCGGTGTGACCGCCCGGACGCGATAGTTCACCGGCGAATGCGGTAGGCTGTTGTCAACGTTGGCCGCCGAACGGGTCGCCAGCACGTCGTGATCGATTCGTTATTTCCTCTCAGATCCCCGCGGGGCGCCGAGTCCGAGATGACTAGGTGCGCACCGCACAGCCTCGAGTCGCGGCGATCGATGTTGCCAGATGGGCAATCTCGCTACCACCGACGCTTTAGGGACAGTGAAACATGCTTGAAGACACCACATTTGCTCACCTCGGGGTGAGCCAACCGCTGGTCGACGCGCTCGCCAAAGGCGGCGTTCACCGGCCATTCCCGATCCAGATCCAGACCTTGCCGGATACGCTTGCCGGCCGTGATGTGTTGGGCCGCGGCAAGACCGGCAGCGGCAAGACGCTCGCCTTCTCGATTCCGCTGGTGAGCCGGCTCGACGCCGGGAATCGCCGGCCGGGCAAGCCCACCGGGCTGGTGCTGGCGCCCACCCGCGAACTGGCGACACAGATCGCCGCGACCATCGCGCCGCTCGCCGCGGTTCGGGGCTTGCGCGTGGCCACCATCTTCGGCGGGGTGCCGCAGCACAGGCAGGCCACGACGCTCAAATCCGGCGTCGACATCGTCGTCGCCTGCCCGGGCCGGCTGGACGACCTGATGAAGCAGGGCATCGTCAAGCTGAGCGCCGTACAGGTGACCGTGATCGATGAGGCCGATCACCTGGCCGACCTGGGCTTCCTGCCCACCGTCACGCGCATCCTGGCCGCCACCCCGGCGAACGGCCAGCGGTTGCTCTTCTCGGCCACTCTGGATGCCGCGGTCGACACCCTGGTGAAACGATTCCTCAGCGACCCCGTGACGCGATCGGTCGCCGAACCGGCGTCCGTGACTCCCGCGATGACCCATCACCTCTTCTGCGTCGACGGGCCCCAGGCCAAGAGGGACCTGGTGCACCGGCTGGCCGCGGGCGACTCCCGGCGAATCCTGTTCATGCGGACCAAGCACCAGGCCCGGAAGCTGGCCCGCCAGCTCACCCAGTCGGGCATCGCGTCGGTCGAGTTGCACGGCAACCTTTCCCAGAACGTGCGTGACCGGAACCTGGCGGCGTTCGCCGCCGGACACGCCCGCGTGCTGGTAGCGACCGACATCGCCGCGCGCGGCGTGCACGTGGACAACATCGAGCTGGTGGTGCACGTCGACCCACCCCCGGAGCACAAGGCTTACCTGCACCGCTCCGGCCGCACCGCGCGGGCCGGGGCCTCCGGCGACGTCGTGACGATCGTGCTGCCCGAGCAACGCCGGGACACCGAATCGATGATGCGCAAGGCGGCCATCCGCGCCGTCCCCCAGCAGGTCACCGCGGCCTCCCCCGTCATCCACGCGCTGGCCGGACAGGCCTCGCCCCGTCAGGTCACCGCGCCGGTTTCGGTGCCGCCCCAGCGGTCCGGGCAGGCTCCGGCCTCCTCCCGCGGACCGGCCGCCGCGGGTGGCCGGCGACGGCGCTCCCGCCGCCCCGCCGCCGCGTCGCGGTAAGCGGTCACTGGAGCGGGGCCATCTCCTGCAGCATGGTGGGCACGAGCTCGCTGACGGTGGGATGGATGTGCATGGTGCGCGCCAGGGTGGTGTACGGCGCTTTGGCCGACATGACGTCCAGGATGGCATGGATCACCTCGTCACCGCCGACCCCGAAGATGGCGGCGCCCAGGATTTCCCGGGTGTCGGCGTCCACCACCACCTTCATAAAGCCTTGCGTCTCACCCTTTTCCACCGCACGGCCGACTCGTGTCATCGGCCGCTTGCCGACCAGCGCCTTGCGCCCCGACGCGCGGACCTGCTCGACGGTCATGCCGGCCCGGCCCAGCGGCGGGTCGATGTAGAGCGCGTAGGTGGTGATGCGGTCGCTCACGCGCCGCGGGTCGTCGTCGAGCAGGTTGGCCGCGACGATCTCGAAATCGTTGTAGGAGGTGTGGGTGAAGGCGCCCTTGCCGTTGCAGTCCCCCATCGCCCAGATGTGGTCGACGTTGGTCTTGAGCTGGTCGTCGACCACGATGTAGCCGCGGGCGTCGGTCCGCACCCCGGCGGCATCGAGGCCCAGGTCGTCGGTGTTGGGGCGGCGGCCGACGGCCAGCAGCAGGTGGCTCCCGGCGATCGGCGCGGCACCTGCGTTGGGGGTGAGGTCGAAACCGTTGTCCGTCTTGGTGATTCGCACGTCATCGGCGTCCACGACGACGTCGATGCCCTCGTCCTCGAGGATCTCCCGAACGGTGGCCGAGACGTCCTCGTCCTCGCGGGACGCCAGCCGCGAACCCCTTTCGACGACCGTCACCCGCGCGCCGAAACGGCGATACATCTGCGCGAACTCCAGCGCGATGTAACTGCCCCCCAGGATCACGAGATGGCTTGGCAGCGTGTCGAGTTCGAGGATGGAGACGTTGGTCAGGTAGTCGACATCGGCCAGTCCCGGGATCTCGGGCACCACCGCGCGGCCACCGACGTTCAGGAAGACCTGGTCGGCCTGCAGCACGTGGTGCCCATCTTCCGAGTCGACGAGCAGCGTGTGCGGATCGGTGAAACGCGCGTGCCCGCGGAAGACGGTGCAGCCGTCCATGCCCGTCAACCAGTCCTCGACGCCCTTACGGTCCGCGAGCATGATCTCGTCTTTGCGCGCCTTGACTTTCGCCATGTCGACGCCGACCGGCCCGGTCGTCACACCGTAGTCCGCGCCGCGGCGCGCCAGGTGGGCCGCGTACGCGCTGGCGACCAGCGTCTTGGTCGGGATGCACCCGGTGTTGACACAGGTGCCGCCGATGAGTTTGCGTTCCACCAGCGCGACCCGCCGCCCGGCCGCCGTCAGGCGGCCCGCCAGCGGTGGTCCGGCCTGGCCCGCTCCGACGATGACCGCGTCGAAATGCGCTGTCACTTAACCGCCGTCAGCAGATACTCCGTCAGCACGTGACCCGTGACAGCGGCGATCGCGAAGCCGCCCAATATCGCGACCGCGTCCTCCAGCAGCGCGATGGGCAGGTCCTTGCCCGTCGCGGCAGCCAGCCGTTTGCGCGCCTGGTAGCCACCGAGGGTGCCGAGCACCGCGCCGATCACACCGGCGCCGAGCGCGGTAAAGGTCCAGTGCGGCCACGCGCCAAGCGCCGCGCCCGCCAGTCCGCCCATGACGATGCGGGCGGCGAAGATCGGCGGCGCCGTGCGGGCCGGCGTCTTGGGCAGCTTGTCGTTGACCAACTCGCCGACCGCGAGCACGGTGAAAACGATGACCGTGATGATGTTGGCCATCCAGGACGCCCATGTGCCATGCAGGTCGATCCAGCCAATGTAGGCGGCCCAGGCGACCACGGCGGGAGCGGTCAGCGAACGCAACCCGGCGACGACGCCAATCAGTAAAGCCAGCAGCAGGATCAAGGAATGTGTCATGGGTAGCTCCTGTGGAGGTGGACCACCAGAGTCGGTCCCCCGGCGGGTACGAGTCTTTCATCGGTGGGTGCGGGTGCCAGCGTAGCCAGCGAGACGGCGATCGGCTCCCTTCTTCGGTGGCGGCCCGGGTGACCTCGGGTTGGCACGGAGGCGGCTGGCTGCTATGTCTACGACTGTAGACCCCACACGCCACCGATGTCTACACTTGCAGATATGGCCAATTCCAAGAAGCAGTCCGCGGCGCCTCGCCCGCGCAACGCGGCCAAGACCCGCGCCGACATCCTGGCCTCGGCACTGCAGGCCTTCGCAAGGTATGGCTATGACGGCGCCGGGGTCCGCGAAATCGCGCGCGACGCCGGTGTGACCGCAATGCTGATCAACCGCTACTTCGGATCCAAGGAGCAACTCTTCGCCGAGGTGGTCGAGGCCGCGTTCGCGCCCCCGGCGTTCTTCGGCGATGACTCGGAGTCACTGGCACACGACGCCGCCCACAACCTTGTCGCGTTAAGCGCGCCCGAGATAGAGCAATTGGGCAGGTTCCCAATCATGTTGCGGTCGGTACCGAACCCCCGGGCCGCGGAAATCGTGCGCGATGCTCTCCGGCGCCATGTGGGAAGACGGCTCGCCTCGCGGCTACCTGAACCGGACCAGCCCCTGCGCACAGAGCTGATACTGTCCGTCATCGCCGGGGTGTGGTTGATGCGAAGCGTCATCCAGACGCCCGCACTCACCGAAGCCTCGGCGGACCGCCTGACGGACGCGGTGACGGCGGTTATTCAGACCCTGATCGACATGCCGCTGGATGGCCGATCAGAACCGGCAGAACCGGATGTCTGAAGCCAGAATTGCTTTGGCGCCGATGGCCGCAAGCTCGTCCATGATCTCGTTGACGCCACGGCGGGGCACCAGCGCGCGGATCGCGACCCAGTCCGGATCGGCGAGCGGGGCGATGGTCGGTGACTCCAAACCCGGCGTGATCGCCGTCGCCCGGTCCACGACTGAACGCGGGCAGTCATAGTCGAGCATCAGATATTGCTGCCCGAAGACCACACCCTGGATGCGCGCCACCAGTTGATCGTGCGCCGCCTGCGTCCCGCCTGGGCCCTCCGGGCCGGTGCGCTCGATCAGCACCGCCTCCGAGTCGCACAGCGGATCGCCGAAGGCCACCAGGTCGTGCAGGCTCAGGGTGCGCCCGGAACCGACCACGTCGGCGATGGCGTCGGCCACGCCGAGTTGCACCGAGATCTCCACCGCCCCGTCGAGTCGGATGACGGTTGCCTCAATGCCGCGCTCCGCCAGATCTTTTCGGACAAGATTCGGGTAGGCCGTCGCGATCCGCTTCCCGGCCAGATCCGCCGTCGTCCACGCACGCCCGGCCGGGCCGGCATAGCGAAAGCTGGACGACCCGAAACCCAAGGCCAGCCTTTCGCGCACCGGCGCGTCCGAGTCGCGGACCAGATCGCGTCCGGTGATGCCGAAATCGAGCTGCCCCGAACCCACATAGATCGCAATGTCTTTGGGCCGCAGAAAGAAGAACTCGACCTGGTTGACCGGATCGATGACGGTGAGGTCTTTGGAATCGGTGCGACGGCGGTAGCCCGCCTCCGCGAGAATCTCGCTGGCCGGCTCGCTCAGCGTGCCCTTGTTGGGAACCGCTACCCGCAGCATCGTCACAGCTTCCGGTAGACGTCGTCGAGCGACAGGCCACGCGCGATCATCAACACCTGCGTCCAATAGAGCAACTGGCTGATCTCCTCGGCCAGCGCCTCGTCGGGTTCGTGCTCGGCGGCCAGCCACACCTCGCCGGCCTCCTCGAGGATCTTCTTGCCCAACCCGTGGATGCCGCCGTCCAGCGCGGCAACCGTCGCGCTGCCGGCCGGCCTCGTGCGGGCGCGCTCGCCCAATTCGGCGAACAGATCCTCAAACGTCTTCACGGCCAGCGATTGTTTCACGCGGCGGCGAGCACAGTCACGGCGGTTTCCCGCCGGCGACGTTTGAGCCGCCCGATCAGCTCAACCCGGCGAGCGTCATGCGCAGCGCCTCTTCGAGCTGAACATGAAACTCCGGGCCGTCGGCGGGCTGGGTGAGCCAGCGATCGATGACGAATTTGGCCGTGGCCAAGCTGGTGTGCACCAACAGCGCGGGCCGGACGTCTGCCGCTGCGTCGACGCCCATGCGGGCCGCCACTTGCCCGACGAATTCGCGATGTTCGGTCGCGGTGACCAGTACCGATTGGCTCAACAGGTGCGGGGCGGTGGCCACGGCCTGGCGCCAGGTGTCCAGCGTCTGGACTTCGATGACCTCCTGGGCGCGCGCGACGAACAGCCGGATCAACGCCTCGACCGGTGACTCGTCCGGTGGTCTCGCGCTGTAGGACTCGACGATCTCGGCGCTGGCCTCCCGGACGGGACCGACCAGCAGGCTCTCCTTACTGGGTGCGTACCGGAAATAGGTGCTGATCGATACGCCCGCCGCCGCGGCGATCTCCTCGGTCGTCACCGCGTCGAAGCCGCGTTCGGCGAAAAGCCGCTGCGCGGTCTGCTGGATCTGCGAAACTAGCTCGGCACGACGGCGGTCTCGCAACGAGCCGGTGTTTGCTGAGGGCATGCCTTCACCTTCGTCAATCCGACATTTCGACCCTGCGGCGCCGTCCAGCGACGAACTCAGATGAGTGACTCTACACTATTGAAAGTCCCTATCAAGTAGGTTAATGTGATGCAGCACACACCGTTGAACAGCGCAATCGTGGGACCTGTTGACACTATTTTAATAAGAATTGACTCTCGATGGCACCCGAGCGCGCCTGCACGGCACTCACGGAATCAGGGGTGGGAGAGGCCGATGGAAGCCGTAGCTGACATTCGATGACGGGTGCCGTGAGTTTGCTAGACATACGACAAATAGCCGCGCTATGACTACCGGACACGACGGCGTCACCGCCATTCAGGAATGGTCCATCGGATACGTCAAGCGTCACCCCGTCGCGTCACTGACCACCGTCGGCGAACAATTCGTCCTCGGTGTGCGCACCGTCCAGTACTTCTTCCTCGACCTGCTCACAGGGCGATTCCAGTGGCAGGAGTTCGTCCGCCAGGGCGCGTTCATGGCCGGCACCGCCGTGCTGCCCACGATCCTGGTGTCACTGCCGATCAGCGTCACGCTGTCCATCCAGTTCGCCCTGCTGGCCGGCCAGGTCGGGGCCACGTCGCTGGCCGGGGCCGCCAGCGGGCTCGCGGTCATCCGGCAGGGGGCGTCGCTGGTGGCCGCGGTGCTGATGGCGTCGGCCGTCGGGTCGGCCATCACCGCCGACCTGGGCTCACGGACGATGCGCGAAGAAACCGACGCGATGGAGGTGATGGGCGTGTCGGTGATCCGCCGCCTGGTGGTCCCCCGCCTCGCCGCGGCGGTGATGATCGGGGTGGCCCTCACCGGAGTCGTGTGCTTCGCGGGATTCTTCGCGAGCTACATGTTCAACGTCTACTTCCAGAACGGGGCGCCGGGCAGCTTCGTGTCGACGTTCGCGTCGTTCGCGACGACGGGTGACATGATCCTTGCGCTGGTGAAGGCGATCGTGTTCGGCGCGATCGTGGCCGTCGTGTCCAGCCAGAAAGGCTTGTCCACCAAGGGCGGACCGACCGGCGTCGCGAACTCGGTCAATGCGGCGGTCGTCGAGGCGATCCTGCTGCTGATGATCGTCAACGTCGCCATCAGCCAGCTCTACATCATGTTGTCGCCCAGGACGGGGCTGTGACGTGACCGCCTCCGCTTACCAACCGTTCGCACCGATTTCGGTGCCGCTCGTCCGGCTCTACCGCCGGGGCAGACTGCCGATCATCCGGCTCGGCCATCTGCTGGTCTTCTTCGTCCGGGCGCTGGTCGCCGTGCCGCTCGCCCTGCGCCAGTACCGCGGGGAGTTCTTGCGCCTGCTGTCGAACATCACCTGGGGCAACGGCTCGATCGTGGTGGGTGGGGGGACGGCCGGGGTGGCCGTCGTGCTCGGCGTGACCGTCGGCGCGCTGGTCGGCATCGAGGGCTACAACTTCCTGAACCTGCTCGGCCTGGGGCCCGCCACCGGGTTCGTCTCCTCGCTGGTCAACACCCGCGAGCTGGCTCCCCTGATGGCGTCGCTGGCGTTCGCCATGCAGGGCGGCTGCCGCTTCACCGCCCAGCTGGGATCCATGCGCATCGCCGAGGAAATCGACGCGATGGAATCGATTGCGATCCGCCCGATCCCGTACCTGGTGACCACCAGGCTGATCGCCTCGGTGGCCGCGATCGTCCCGCTGTACGCCGCGTGCCTGGCGATCGGCTACCTCAGCACGCAGCTGGTGGTGGGGATCGGCAGCGGCGGCTCGACCGGTTCCTATTTGCACTACTTCACGCTGATGCTGGCCGGGCAGGACATCGTCTACTCCCTGATCAAGGCCGTCATCTTCGTCTGGATCGCCTCCACGATCCAGTGTTACTACGGGTACTACGCCAGCGGCGGACCCGAAGGCGTCGGGGTCGCCGCGGGACACGGCATGCGGGCCAGCATCACCGTCGTGATCGTCGTGAACATGCTGCTCACCATGGCGCTGTGGGGCGTCGACTCCGGTGCGAGGTTTGGCGGCTAGGTCGGTGGAACATGCCCAATTCCTTTGAGCTGGACGGCCGCGGGCCCTCCGACCGCCAGCTGTTCGGCATCGGCATCGCCGTCGTAGTGGTCAGCGCAATGATGACCACCGCGATGTTGATCAAATCCACTGGCAGGCTGAACGATTACGTGCGGGTGGTCGCCGATCTGGTGAATGTCGGCGACGGCCTTCCGCAGAAGTCGGACGTGAAATACCACGGCGTCCTTGTCGGCATGGTCGACGGCGTCGTCCCCGCGGCGCACGGAAGACCCAACTACGTCCACATCGACCTCAAGCAGGAATTCGCCGGGTCCATTCCGGCCAGCGTGACCGCGCGGGTGGTGCCCAGCAACGTCTTCGCCGTCTCCTCGGTTCAGTTGGTCGGCTCCCCAAACCAGGAGGGCCACGGCGCGAGCATCCGTGCCGGCGCGCACATCCCGGAAGACCGGCGGCTTCCGACCGTGTTGTTTCAGACGACCGTGACCAAGTTGCGCAACCTGCTCGCCGCCGCGGGCCGCGACCGCGACGACCGGTCCGTCGGAATTCTGGCCGCGCTGGGCGCCGCCACCGACCATCGCCGGGTCAGCCTGCTCAACGCCGGCGCGCAGCTGAACCGCCTTCTCGATCAGCTCAATTCGATCGTCAGCACGGATGCCGGACCGTCGACCGTGTCCGCGCTGCTGGACGCCACACGTGGCCTCGCGCAGACGGCCCCGGACCTCCTCGACGCACTGCATCAGGCCGTCGAGCCGATGCGGACTTTCGCCGAGACACGCGGACAGCTGGCTTCGCTGCTGTCGGGCGCCGACGACACGGTCGGCACGACGCGCCAGTCGCTGGGCAACCACATCGACCAGCTCATCCGGATCACCACCGATTTCACGCCGGTCCTCGGCGTGCTGGCGCAGAAGTCGAACAATTTCGTGCCCGCGGTCGCCAAATTGGACAACCTGGCCGACACGTTCATGGACCAGGTCTGGAACCCCCGGACGAACCTCGGCAACATGCGCGCGATGCTGACGTTCACGCCCAGCTCCACCTACACCCGTGCGGACTGCCCCCATTACGGTGAGCTGAAGGGGCCCAGCTGCTTTACCGCGCCGCTGATTCCGGTGCGTCCCGACCTGCCCGACGTGCTGCTGCCGCAGAACTATCAGCCGCCCAAGGATCTGGCCCCGCCGCCGGGCACCGTGATCGGTCCGGACGGCAACCTCGTCGCCGTCGGGCCGCCGCTGATCAATCCGAACCCCAACTTGACCGATCCCAATCCGCCACTGGCCCCCGGGATCACGCCGTCGCCGCCCGTACCGGGAAGCGCCAACCCCGACAACCCGTCGCCCGGTGCCCCCGCGACGCCACAACCGCACGAACCGTGGGTCGCGCCGGTGGCACCCAAGGCGCCGTGGATTCCGCAGGCCTCCTTCGGCGTCCCTCACTTCGGGGGGAACGTCGGACCCGTTGGGAGCCAATACGAACGCAACGTGCTCGGCGTGGTCACCGGCGCGCCCGCGACCGAAGCCACCGAGCTGCTGCTGGGTCCCGTCGCCCGTGGCACCACGGTGTCACTCGCTCACCCGCCGGTCCCGCCCCCCGGGGAGGCCAAATGAAGTTTCGCGGCCCGCTCGTCGCATTGACCCTCTTCATGGTCGTCTCGTTGATGCTGACATGGCTGGTGTATGTCAGCCTGCGGCGTGACGTGGCCGGCAACACCGCCGGGTACTCGGCGGTGTTCAGCGACGTGTACGGGCTCCGCGAAGGCGACGACGTCCGGATGGCCGGGGTGCGCGTCGGCCGGGTCGAAAAGATCGAGCTCGACGGGAAACTGGCGAAAGTGTCGTTCGTGGTGCAGTCCGAACAGCGGTTGTTCGGCAACACCCTCGCCTCGGTGACGTACCAGAACATCGTCGGCCAGCGTTACCTCGGATTGTCGTTGGGCAGGGAAGGCAGTCCGGAGCTGCTCCCCCCGGGCAGCACCATCCCGCTGGAACGCACCGAACCCTCGTTCGACGTCACCACGCTGCTCAACGGCTACGAACCGTTGTTCAGCCTGCTGAACCCCCACGACGCGGACAACCTCACCAAGGGCATCATCGCCTCGCTGCAGGGCGACACGTCCTCGCTGACCACACTGGTCGCCCAGACGTCAACGCTCACCGAGACTTTCGCGGGCCGAGATCAGGCCCTCGGCAGTGTCATCACCAATCTCGACAAGGTGATGGGCAACCTGGCCCAACAAGACGACGACCTCGACGGGGTCATCACCGAGGCCCGTAGCGTGGTCGGCCAGCTCGACGCGCGGCGCCCGGACCTGGTCGCCTCGGTGGGGTCCCTGGCCCGGGTGACCGGCCGGCTGTCGGCCTCGGCCACCGACGTGTATCCGGCACTGCGCGAATTCATCGACCGCCGGCCCGGAGCCACCAAGCACATCATGGACGTCGAACCGCAGGTGGCCTTCTTCGGCGACAACATCCCCCTATTGCTGAAGGGGCTCGCCCGGGTCGGCAACCAGGGCGCATACGGCAACGCCTACGTGTGCGACGTGAACTTCATGGGGTTCTTCCCCGGCCTCAACGATGTGGTGCCGATCATCGTCAACGCCGCCACGCCGGGCAATACGGCGTGGCACACGCCCAGATGCAGGAGTACGGCTGATGGCTGACGGGTCCGTATGGGAGCGGATGAAAAGGCGCCCACTGGAGAGCTACAACAAGACGTGGCTCGGGTTCATCGCCGTCGCCGTGGTCGCGGTGATCATCGGCGTCATGCTGCTCGTGCACGCGCTCGGCGCCGGATACCGGCACTACACCGCCGAGTTCCTGCAAGCCGCGTCGCTGCGGGCCGGCAACCCCATCGTCGTCGCGGGCATCCCGGTGGGCAACGTCACCAGCATGAAGCTGGTGGGCGACCACGTCGAGGCGGGGCTGAAGATCCGCGACAACATCGCGCTGGGCAAGGACTCCCGGGCGCAGATCAAGGTCACCACCATCCTGGGATCGCGGTACCTCGCGATAGCACCCAACGGCCCGGCACGCCTGCCCCACAACACCTTCGACCTCGCACATACCGAGGTCCCCTACGACCTGCAAGCCGCGCTGCAGGACGCCACCACCACCTTCGAGCAGGTCGACTCCGACCGGTTCGCGCAGTCGCTCGCGGTGCTCGGCAAGCAGCTCGAAGGCCTGCCCGCTGTTGTGCCGCAGGCGATCTCGAACATCCACACGTTGTCGTCGATCATCGCGGTACGACGCGACCAGCTCGGGCAACTGCTGCGCAGCACCGAGCAGGTGACCAACACGCTGCGGCGCCAGCAGGCCGGCATCGGCACGCTGGTCAACCAGGGCCAAGACCTGCTGGGCCAATTCGTCGCCCGACGCGCGGTGTTCCACGCGATGATGCAATCCCTGTCCAGCCTCATCGACACCATGAGCCAGGTCGTGGTCAACGACCGGTCGGGCCTGGAGTCGCTGATCAAAGACATGCGGGACTTCACCGATTTGATGTCCAAACACGACGACCTGCTGCACAGCATGCTGCAAACCAGCCCGATCTTCTTCCGCGAGGCGGCGAACCTCACCGGCGACGGCAACGCGATCAACTTCAACGCTCCCAACGTTCCGCTGATCGACTCGTGGATGTGCGCAATCAGTGGGCGTGCCAAGCAATTCGGCATGATCCAATATTTCAAGGACTGCAAGTGAGGGGCCCCGGGCGCAGAGCGGTGGCCGTCATCGCGGTCCTCGCGGTCATTGCCACAGCGGTCGGCGTCGGCTGGTGGTACCTGGGTGCCGGCGAGGACACGATCACCGTGACCGCCCAATTCGACAGCGCCTCCGGCCTGTACGAGGGCAATGAGGTGGCGGTCCTGGGCATGCCGGTCGGCAAGATCACCAAGATCACCCCCAAGGGCGGTTACGTCGAAGTCGACTTCACCGTCGACCGCCACGTCAAAGTTCCTGCCGCCGCGCAGGCCGTCACGGTGTCGACCTCGATCCTCACCGACCGGCAGATCGAGCTCACGCCGCCCTATCACGGTGGACCGACGCTGGAGAACCACGACACCATCGGGTTGCCCCGGACCAAGACCCCCGTCGAATTCAGCAGCGTCCTCAACGTTCTCGACAAGGTGACCAAGTCGCTCGAGGGCGACGGCCGCGGCGGCGGCCCGATCGCCGACGTGCTCAACGGGGGCACCGAGGTGGTCAGCGGGAACGGCGAAAAGATCAAAGCGGCGCTCGGTGAGCTGGCCAAGGCGCTGCGCCTGTCCAGCGACGGCGGCGCGACGACCCGCGAGCAGATCACCACGATCGTGCGAAACATCAGCACCCTGTTCGACGCGGTCGCCGCGAACGACACCAAGCTGCGCGAATTCGCCTCCACCATCCACCAAGTCAGCCAGATCATGGCCGACGAGGACCTTGGCAGCGGCAGCACGGGACGCAGACTCGACCAGTTGATCCAGCGTGCGGGCGACCTGCTCGACGCCAACCGGGACAACATCAAGCAGGCCGCCCTGAATGGCAATGCCACGCTCAAGACGGTGACCGACCAACGACGCGACCTGGCGGAACTCCTCGACCTGGCTCCGCTGGTGGCCGACAACGCCTACAACATGATCGACCGCGCGAACGGCAGCGTGCGTGCCCGCTTCCTCACCGATCGGTTGCTCTTCGACAGCCAGTACACCAAGGAGATCTGCAACCTGATGGGCCTTCGCCAGTTGGGATGCAGCACCGGGACGATACAGGACTTCGGCCCCGACTTCGGACTGACCTATGTGCTGGACGGCATGGCCGCCATGGGGCAGAAATGAGGGCCACGGGCGCGCAGCGCGCGCGGGGCAGGCTCGCGGTGGTGGCTAAGGCAATGGTCCCGTCAACGGTGATGGCGATGGTCACGGCAGTAGTCACGGCATGGGCCACCGCGGGCTGCGCCACGAACGGTCTTGCCAGCCTGCCCCTTCCGGCGCCGGGGCTGGGTTCGGGTGGCTACTCACTGAACGCGGTCTTCTCCAATGCGCTCAACCTGCCGATGAACGCCAAAGTGAAGCTCGCCGGCGCCGACGTCGGGCAGCTCGAATCCATGGTCGCCCGCAACTACACCGCGGTCACGCGGCTGCGCATCAGGGACGGCGTCCAACTGCCCCGGGGCAGCACCGCCGAATTGCGGACCGCGACACCGCTTGGCGACGTGTTCGTCGCGCTGAAGCCGCCGCCGGCGAGCGACCCCGGCGCTTCCCTGCTGAAGGACGGCGACACCATCGGGTTGGATTCGACGGCGGCCGCCGCGACCGTCGAGTCGGTGCTGAGCTCGGCGGCGGTCCTGGTGAACGGCGGGGCAATTCGCAACTTCACCAACATCATCAACGGATTCGGCAAGGCGACCGGCGACCAGGGCCAGGCGTTCGGGAACATGATCCGCAAGTCCAACGAGCTGCTCGGCAGGCTGGATTCGCGATCCGATCAGATCTCGAACGCGCTGACCCAATTGTCGGGCCTGGCCGACGAGCTGGACGCCAAGAATCAGACCATCAGCGACTTGATGGCAGCCGCCAGCCCCGCGACGTCGGCGCTGGCCGACAACACCGCCCAGCTTTCCGACCTGGCCGAGCGGGTGGGCGCCACCTCCCGGCTGCTGGCCCGGTTCCCGTCGATCGGCGGCACGGACACCAGCGGCCGCAGTATCGTCCGCGACCTGAATACGGTCGCCGCCGCCGCCAACGACGTGGCGGTGAGCCCAGATACCAGCTGGCTGGCGTTGAATCGGCTCATTCCCCCACTGGTGAAATCGACGGCCGGGAACTCGATTTCGGTGAACGTCAGCGTCGACAAGATCATGCTCGGGTCGATACCCGACATCGGATTCCCCGGTGACATCGGGTTGCACGGACCGCACCACTACAACGTCAACCTGCTCGTGGGCACCCTCAAATACACCCTGTGGCGGCTACAGGAGCGCGTGGTCGGCCGCGGCCCGAATTCGCCGCAGGTTCCGGTCGTTCCCGACCCGAACATCCCGGGCCAGATCGATGTCGCCCCCGGGCCACCGCCGGGACCACACCCGTGAACCGCGCCACCGGCAACGCCGCCAATCTCGTCGTCCGGGCGGTGCGCGCGGCCCATAGGCAACAGGTCTGGCTTTCGGTCGCCGGATTGGTGCTCATTCTCGTCGTTGCGACCGCCTACCTGCTCGTCGGCGCGCTGCGGGTGCAGCCATTCGCCTCGTCCTACCGGGTCACGGTGCAGTTGCCGGAATCTGGCGGCCTACTGCCCAACCAGGACGTCTCGTTGCGGGGAGTCCGCGTCGGCCGCGTCGAGTCGCTGCGGATCACCGACAACGGGGTGGACGCCATCGCCAGCATCACGTCGAAGGTGCGGATCCCCGCGAACAGCGTCGCGCACGTGTCGGCACTCTCGCCGGCCGGGGAGCAGTTCATCAACTTCGAGGCCGCGTCCGATGCGGGGCCGTATCTGCACGACGGCAGCCTCATCACTTCCGACCACACGAGCGTCCCGGTCAGCCTGGCACAGTTACTCGGCGACGCCGACGGGCTGCTCGCCCAGGTCGACCCCCACAAGGTCGAGTTGATCAAGAAGGAACTGAGCCTGAGCAAGGAGGGCCCCGCGAAGCTGACCGCCATCGTCGACGGCGGCACCTTCCTGCTGTCCACGCTCGATTCGGTGCTGCCCCAAACCACCAGCATCCTCAAGACCAGCCGCGTCGTGCTCACGCTGGCCGGCGACAAGAACGCCGGGCTGGGCGCCGCCGCAACCGAACTCGACCACACGCTGACCGGCGTGGCGCGGATGCAGGCCGGCTATCGCCGGTTGACCGCGCAGACGCCGCGCACACTTTCGGCCGTGGACAACCTGTTCGCCGACAATTCGGACACGATGGTGCAGTTGTTGGGCAGCATGGCCACCATGTCCCAGCTGCTCTATCTGCGGGTGCCGGCGCTCAACGCGCTGTTCCCCGACTACCGCGGGTCGGTGTTGGACGCGGTGACGAGCGCCTTCCACGATCACGGCGTCTGGGCGACGGCCGACCTCTATCCTCGCTACGTGTGCGACTACGGCACGCCCTCGCACGCCTCCTCGGCCGCCGACTACTACGAGCCGTTCATGTACACCTATTGCCGCGACGACGACCCCGCGGTCTCGATCCGCGGCGCCAAGAACGCGCCGCGGCCCGGGGGTGACGACACGGCCGGCCCACCGCCGGGCGCGGACCTGGGCCGCCGAACCGATCCGACCCCGCGGGGCCGCTACACCATTCCCACTCCCTACGGCGGCCCGCAGCTGCCGATCGAACCGCCGCACTGACCAGCTGAGACCGTGAGGAGATCATCATGATCGTGACCACCAAGAAGAACCCAAGGGCAAAGGCGCACGCCGACGTGGACACGGACGCCGAGAAGCCACCGGCCGCAACCGAAGACGCCGACGAGGCACGCGTCGAAGAATCCGCACAGGCGGCCGATGAAGCGGCCGACGAAGCTGCCGATGAAGCGGTCGACGAAGCTGCCGATGAAGACAGGGAGGACGAGGGCGGTGCGCTGCTCAAACGCAAGCGTCCCGACGCGGAGCGCCGCAAGCGCCCGTGGAGGCGCAATCTGCGTCGCAGCGTGCTGCCGGCGTTACTCATTGCCTCGCTTGGTGTTTCGGGTTTCCTCGGCTGGCGGCAGTGGCAAGACCATCAGGTCAAGCTGGCCGGCGAACAGGCCCAACAGGCGGCCATCGCCTACGCGCAGGTGCTGACCAGCATCGACTCGAACAAGGTCGACGACAACTTCCGGCAGGTTCTCGATGGCGCGACGGGCGAGTTCAAGGACATGTACACGCAGTCCAGCGTCAAGCTACGGCAACTGCTGATCGACAACAAGGCAACCGCGCACGGGGTGGTGGTGGACTCGGCGATCCAGTCCGAATCCACGAACAAGGTTGTCGTGCTTGTCTTCATCGACCAGACCGTCACCAACACCGCCGCGCCCGACCCGCGCATCGACCGCAGCAGGATCAAGATGACGATGGAAAAGGTCGACGGCCGCTGGCGGGCGAGCAAGGTCCAGCTGCTGTGATGCGCCGGCTCTTCGTGGCAACCGTATTGGCCTTGGCCGCAACGATTCCCAGCACCGCCACCACCCACGCGTCCGCTCAGTCGTTCTGCGGCGAGCTGGGCGGTGACTGGGACGGCCGGTACTGCCACACCTCGGTCACGTCGGAGCGCAACGCCGTGCGCGACATCAAGGTCGCCGTCCCCGACGGCCTCGTCGACGATCCGACCACCGGGCCGGTGGTCCGCGACTACCTGCGCACCCTGGTCAACAACTGGAAGAGCGCCAACGGCAGCATGGCCGCGGACAGCTACGGCGAAGAGAACTTCGAGGTGTTCCGGCACGGCAACCTGCTCAGCGCCGTGTTCCACGAGGACTACCACGCCGACGGACCGAAGTTCAACAACGCCTACCGGACCTTCACCTTCGACATGGCAAGCGGCCGGCGGGTGCGGCTGGCCGACCTGACGACGTCGAATCCATTGACCGCGATTCCCCCACTGGCCCAACCGTTTATCCAAACCGCGCTCGATCAGGCGCCACCGCCGCACGACCCGGGCACCTACCCCTTCGTCGTCGACCGCTGGACGCCGGACAAGGTGTATTCCGGGGCGTACAAGGCGTGGGCGGTGACTCCGGACGAGTTGATCCTGTACATGCCGGACTATCCGGTGGGTCACGACGAACCGATCAACTTCTCCACCGGTCTGCCGCAGTGGTACATGGACGGCGGCACGGTCCAAGCGCACGTCCCGCTGTCGGCGTTGAGTTCGGTGCTGCGCGTGTAGCTTTGCGCCGTCGCGAGCGTGCGCAGGATGCCGCCTTCAACGGCATGTCGGCGCACAGGCACGCTCCCCGCAAGCGGGAGGTGCGCCCAGCTCGCGGTGAGAAGTCAGTCCTCCGGGTTGTAGCCGAGGTTGGGTGCGAGCCAGCGCTCGGCCTCCTGCAGGGTCCAGCCCTTGCGCTTCGCGTAGTCGGCGACCTGGTCCTGGGCCAACCGGCCGACCACGAAGTACTGCGACTGTGGGTGCGAGAAATACCAGCCGCTGACGGCGGCGCCGGGCCACATCGCCATCGACTCGGTCAGCTCGATGCCGGTCCGTTCCCGAACGTCGAGCAACTTCCAGAGCGTCACCTTCTCGGTGTGCTCCGGGCAGGCCGGATAGCCGGGGGCCGGGCGAATCCCCCGGTACTTCTCACCGATGAGTGCCTCGTTGTCCAGCTGCTCGTCGGGCTCGAAGCCCCAGAACTCCTTGCGGACCCGTTGATGCATCCGCTCCGCGAAAGCCTCGGCCAGCCGGTCGGCGATCGACTCCAGCAGGATCGCGTTGTAGTCGTCGTGGGCCGCCTTGAACTCGGCGATCTTCTCCTGGCTGCCCAGCCCCGCGGTGACGGCGAAGGCGCCGACGTAGTCGGCCAGACCGGTGTCCTTGGGCGCGATGTAGTCGCCCAGCGACCGGTTCGGGATGCCGTCCCGGTGCTCGCCCTGCTGGCGCAGGTTGTGCAGCGTGGTCAGCACCTCGGTCCGGGTGTCGTCGGTGTAGACCTCGATGTCTTCGATACCCGAGCCGACCGCGTTCGCGGGGAAGAATCCGATCACCCCGTTGGCGGTCAGCCACTTCTCCTTGATCAGGGTGTCGAGCATCTCCTGGGCGTCGTCGTACAGCTTGCGGGCCGCCTCGCCCGAGGCCGGATTGTTGAGGATGTCGGGGAATCGGCCCTTCATCTCCCAGGCGTTGAAGAACGGCTGCCAGTCGATGTACTCGCGCAGCTCGGCGAGGTCGTAGTCATGAAACTCCCGCACGCCCAGGCCGTGCGCGGGCACCGGCGGCGTGTAGCCGTCCCAGTCGATCGGCGTCCGGTTGGCGCGGGCCTTCTCCAGCGTCAGCATCGGCCGCTCGTTCTTCTGGGAGTGCCGTTCGCGCAGCGATGCGTAATCCTTCTCGGTGGTTTCCAGCAGGGCCGGCCGCTGCTTGTCGTCGAGCAGGGCCGCCGCGACCGGCACGGAACGGGACGCGTCCTTGACCCAGACCACCGGACCGCTGCGACGCGGCGATATCTTGACGGCCGTGTGGGCGCGCGACGTGGTCGCGCCGCCGATCAGCAGCGGGATCTGAAGCCCCTCGCGTTCCATCTCGACGGCGAAGTTGGACATCTCGTCGAGCGAGGGGGTGATCAGCCCGGACAGCCCGATGATGTCGGCGTCGTGCTCCTTGGCCGCGTCCAGGATCTTTTGGGCGGGCACCATCACGCCGAGGTCGATCACCTCGAAGTTGTTGCACTGCAAGACAACTCCGACGATGTTCTTGCCGATGTCGTGGACATCGCCCTTCACGGTCGCCATCACGATGGTGCCGTTGGTGTCCTTGGCTGCGGCTGTCCCGTTCTCGGCCTTCTCCGCCTCGATGAACGGCAGCAGGTACGCGACGGCCTTCTTCATCACCCGGGCCGACTTCACCACCTGCGGCAGGAACATCTTGCCCGAGCCGAAGAGGTCGCCGACGACGTTCATGCCGTCCATCAGCGGGCCCTCGATCACCTCGATCGGGCGCCCACCGGCGGCGGCGATCTCGGCCCGCAACTCCTCGGTGTCGGCGTCGACGTGGGCGTCGATCCCCTTGACCAGCGCGTGCGTGATCCGCTCGCGGACCGGCAGACTGCGCCACTCGGCCGCCTTCGGATCCTCGGTTTTGTCCGTCTTGTTGAACCGCTCGGCGATCTCCAGGAGCCGCTCGGCCGCATCGTCGCGACGGTTCAGGACGACGTCCTCGATCCGGTCCCGCAGCTCGGGGTCGATCGAGTCGTAGGGCACCAGCGCGCCCGCGTTGACGATGCCCATGTCCAGGCCCGCCTTGATGGCGTGGAACAGGAAGACCGCGTGGATCGCCTCGCGGACGGGGTTGTTGCCCCGGAACGAGAACGACACGTTCGAGATACCGCCGGAGATGTGCACGCCCGGCAAGTTCTCCTTGATCCAGGCGCAGGCCTCGATGAAGTCGATGCCGTAGGTCGCGTGCTCCTCGATGCCGGTCGCCAACGCGAAGCAGTTGGGGTCGAAGATGATGTCCTCGGGCGGGAAACCGACCTCTTCGGTCAGGATCCGGTAGGCCCGCCCGCAGATCTCCTTGCGGCGCTCCAGATTGTCGGCCTGACCTTGCTCGTCGAAGGCCATCACGACGACGGCAGCGCCGTACTTGCGGCACAACCGTGCCTCGCGGATGAACTTCTCCTCGCCCTCCTTCATGGAGATCGAGTTGACGATCGGCTTACCCTGCACGTTCTTCAGGCCCGCCTCGATGACCTCCCACTTGGAGGAGTCGATCATCACCGGGACGCGGCTGATGTCCGGCTCGGCCGCGACCAGCTTGGTGAACCGGTCCATCGCGGCGACGCCGTCGATCATGCCCTCGTCCATGTTGATGTCGATGACCTGCGCGCCGACCTCGACCTGCTGCAGGGCCACCGACAGGGCGCTGTCGTAGTCCTCGGCCTTGATCAGGTTGCGGAAGCGGGCGGAGCCGGTGATGTTGGTGCGCTCACCGATGTTCACGAACAGCGAGTCGTCGGTGATGTTGAGCGGTTCGAGGCCCGACAGCCGGGTGGCCACGGCAATGTGCGGCACTTCCCTCGGCCTCAAGCCGTCGACGACCTTGGCAATCTCGGCGATGTGCGGCGGCGCCGTCCCGCAGCACCCACCGACCAGGTTGACCAGGCCGGCCTCGGCGAAGTCGGCGATGTAGGTGGCCTGGCGCTCCGGAGACTCGTCGTACTCGCCGAAGGCGTTGGGCAGGCCCGCGTTGGGGTAGCAGGACACGAACGTGTCCGCGATCCGCGACACCTCCGCGATGTAGGGCCGCATCTCCGGCGCACCCAGCGCACAGTTGAGACCGACCGCGAGCGGCCTCGCGTGCCTGATCGAGTTCCAGAACGCCTCGGTGACCTGGCCGGACAACGTCCGCCCGGAGGCGTCGGTGATGGTGCCCGAAATGATCACCGGCCAACGGCGTCCGCGGTCCTCGAACAGCGTCTCGACGGCGAACACCGCCGCCTTGGCGTTCAGCGAGTCGAAGATCGTCTCGACGATGAGCAGGTCCACCCCCCCGTCAACCAGGCCGTTGGCGGATTCGAGGTAGGCGGCGACCAGCTCGTCGTAGGAGACGTTGCGGGCCCCGGGGTCGTTGACGTCGGGCGAGATCGACGCGGTGCGCGTGGTCGGCCCGATCGCCCCGGCGACGTAGCGGGGCTTATCCGGGGTGCTGTACTCGTCGGCGGCCGCCCGCGCCAGGGCGGCTCCGGCGTAGTTCAGCTCGTAGGCCAGGTCCGCCATGCCGTAGTCGGACAGCGAGATCGCGTTCGCGTTGAACGTGTTGGTCTCCAGGATGTCGGCGCCCGCCTCGAGATACTCGCGGTGGATCCCCTGGATGATCTGCGGCTGCGTCAGGTTGAGCAGGTCGTTGTTGCCCTGCAGAGCGGTCGGCCACTCCGTGAACCGGTCGCCGCGATAGCCGGCCTCATCCGGCCGGTCCCGCTGGATTGCCGTGCCCATCGCGCCGTCGATCACCATGATCCGCTGGCGCAGAGACACCGACAGTTCGTCGGTGCAGTCGGGACGGAGGTTCGGTGCGAAGTCTGACTCAGCGGCGTTCACGTAGTTCCTTCCGTAGCGGAAGGCGTCCTTGACTCTGCCGAGCGTGGCGGATACCGGCGAGGACCGGAACCGTTGCAACGCCTCTCGACGGTGGAAAGTCTACGTCGTCGTCACCCGACGTCTGGACGCCCAACCCGACCCGACCCGCTTGGCGATCGCGGTGCCCTTCGCGCGCCCGCCCGCGGGCCTTGCCGGCGATGTCGTAATCACTTTAGTTACCAAGGTTAACCAGTTTGGAGCCGAGCGTATTTCGTCTCGACCGCGCAGACGTGGTCGTCGGCGCCCCGCAAGCCGGCGCCCATCGCAGCATCGCCGACCACCACAACCGACCACCACAGCCGACCACCACAGCCGACCATCAGACGCTGCGCCGGAGTGGCGAAGGTGCAGGTGTCGTAGCGGTATCGGTCAGCGGTGTCGGTCAGCGGTGTCGGTCAGCGGCAGCCACACCATAAGAGCAGCCACACCACAAGGATAGTCGTCCTATGCAAAGCGCCCGGTGGACCGGACGCCGGTCCAAAGATCGGCTACACCGGCGCCCGAACAATTGGGCCTTAGGCCGTACGCTGAATCTGTGACCCCGCCCGACGGCCCTCCTTTCGGCGAAACCGCACTGCCCGAACTGCACAACACCATCGTCGTGGCGGCGTTCGAGGGATGGAACGACGCCGGTGACGCGGCCAGCGACGCCCTCGAACACCTGGAGGCGATCTGGGAGGCCGACCCGATCCTGGAGATCGATGACGAGGCCTATTACGACTACCAGGTGAATCGGCCCGTCATCCGGCAGGTTGACGGGGTCACCCGGGAACTGGTGTGGCCCGCGATGCGGATCTCGCACTGCCGGCCGCCGGGCAGCGACCGCGACGTCGTGCTGATGCACGGCGTGGAACCCAACATGCGCTGGCGCACCTTCTGCGCCGAGCTGGTCGCCATCGCCGACAAGCTCAACGTCGACACCGTGGTCATCCTGGGCGCCCTGCTGGCAGACACTCCCCACACCCGGCCGGTTCCGGTTTCGGGCGCCGCCTACTCCCCCGAGTCGGCCAAGCGCTTCGGGCTCGAGGAGAGCCGCTACGAGGGCCCGACCGGCATCGCCGGGGTGTTTCAGGACGCCTGCGTGGCCGCCGGGATCCCTGCGGTGACCTTCTGGGCGGCGGTGCCGCACTACGTGTCGCAACCGCCGAACCCGAAGGCGACGGTGGCGCTGCTGCGCCGCGTCGAAGACGTGCTCGACATCGAGGTTCCCCTCGCCGACCTGCCGACGGACGCCGAGGAGTGGGAGCAGGCCATCACCGAGATGGCCGCCGAGGACGAGGACCTGGCCGAATACGTGCTGTCGCTCGAACAGCGCGGCGACGCCGAGGTCGACATGAACGAGGCGCTGGGCAAGATCGACGGCGACGCGCTGGCCGCGGAGTTCGAGCGGTATCTGCGTCGACGGCGGCCCGGGTTCGGCCGCTAGCTCCTCTTGTCCAAGCCCTGGTTGTAGGCGCTGGTGGAGCGCCCGAGCGCGGCGACTTGAGCGTCGAGTTGGGGCAACAATTCCGCGGTCGGTTTGTGCAGGGGCAGCTCCCCGACCGGGGTGGACAGCACCGGCTTGATCCAGCGGAACAGGGCCACCCAGCCCGGGCAGTAGACGCGGCTCCGGCGCCCCTCGATGCCCTTGACGAACGCGTCGGCGCATTTCGCGACGGTGGTCGTCTTGTTCAGCGGCCACGGGAAGCTGGAGAGCAGTTTCCCGAATGCGGGCAGGTCGGCCTCGCTGTCGCGGACCAGGGCGGTGTCGATCCAGGACATGTGCGACGAGCCCACCGTGACGCCGCGGTGGGCGACCTCCAGCCGCAGCGCGTTGGCGAGGATCTCGACGCCGGCCTTCGACGCGTTGTAGGGCGCCAGGCCGGGACAAGCGGCGTAGGCGGCCAGCGACGACACGATCAGCACGTAGCCACGCCTCTCGATCACCGCCGGCAAGGTGGCGCGCACGGTGTGGAAGACACCTAGCACGTTGATGTCCAGCACCCGCTTGAACGCCTCGGGGTCGACCTGCAGCACCGACCCGTAGCTGGCGATGCCGGCGTTGGCCACCACGACGTCGATGCCGCCGAAGCGTTCGACGGCCCGGGCGGCGGCGGCCTGCATGGCCGGCAGGTCCCGCACGTCGGCGACCGCGGTCAGCACGTGTTCCTCGCCGAGTTCGGCGGCCAGCGCGGTCAGCTCGGCGTCGTTGAGGTCGGTCAGCACGAGCTTGGCGCCCTTCTTACGCAGCCGACGCGCGACTTCGGCGCCGATGCCCCGGGCACCACCGGTGATGAAAACGACTTTGTCCTGCAGCGACGTCATGGCCGACAACGTACCGCCTTTACCGCTCCGTGTTCACAGCTCCACGCCGAGCAACGCGTCGATCGCGGCGGCCACCAGCCGCGGCGCGTCGGTGTCGTGGCCGCCGTATTCGAGCGCGTCGGTGGCCCAGCCATCAAGCGCCGCAAGGGCTTTGGGAGTGTTGAGGTCGTCGGCCAGGTACTGGCGAATCCGCGCGACCACGTCGGCGGCGTCCGGGCCGGCGGTCAGCCCGGTCGCGGTGCGCCAGCGTCGCAGGCGGGCGTTCGCCTCGTCGAGCACCTGCGGACTCCAGAACCGGTCCGCGCGGTAGTGGCCGGACAGCAGGCCCAGCCGGATGGCCGCCGGCTCGACGCCTTGCGCCCGCAACGTCGACACCAGCACCAGGTTGCCCCGGCTTTTGGACATTTTGTGCCCGTCCCAGCCGATCATGCCCGCGTGCACGTAGTGCCGGGCGAATCTGCGCTCGCCCCGGACGCATTCGGCATGCGCGGCGGTGAATTCGTGGTGCGGGAAGATCAGGTCGCTACCGCCGCCCTGGATGTCCAGGCCGCTGCCGATGCGGCTGGACGCGATCGCCGCGCACTCGACGTGCCAGCCGGGCCGCCCGTCGCCGAACGGTGACGGCCAGCTGGGCTCCCCCGGGCGCGCGGCCCGCCACAGCAGCGCGTCGAGCTCGTCGGTCTTGCCCGGCCGCTGCGGGTCGCCGCCGCGCTCCCCGAACAGGCGGAGCATCGTTTCGCGGTCGTAGCCGGACTCGTAGCCGAACTGCGGCGTGGCGTCAGCCCGGTAGTAGACGTCCGGGTAATCGCCGTCGATGACGTACGCCGCGCCCGACGCCAGCATCTTCTCGACCAGCTCGACCACCTCGGGGATCGCCTCGGTGGCCGCGACGTACTCGCGCGGTGGGAGGACCCGCAGCGCCGCCATGTCTTCGCGGAAGCGGGCGACCTCGCGATCGCCCAGCTCGCGCCAGTCCACGCCGTCGCGGTCGGCGCGTTCGAACAGCGGATCGTCCACGTCGGTGACGTTCTGCACGTAGTGCACGTCGTGGCCCAGGTCCAGCCACTGCCGGTAGACCAGGTCGAAGGTCAGATAGGTGGCGGCGTGGCCGAGGTGGGTGGAGTCATACGGCGTGATGCCGCAGACGTACATCGTCGCCGCTGAACCAGGACCAGATCCCGGCGCAACCGGGCGCACCTGCCGGTCGGAGGTGTCGTACAGCCGGAGCTCCGGGCCGCGTCCAGGCACCACCGGGACCGGCGGAAAATCCCACGACTGCATGCCCACGACTCTAAACGCGCCGGCTCAGCGCCACGCGTCGCGGATGGCCGCGAGCAGGATCGGCGCGACCTCTGCGCGGCACATGACGAAGTCCGGCAGGTACGGATCGGACTGGTTGTAGCGCATCGGCGAGCCGTCCAGCCGGGAGGCGTGCATGCCCGCGGCCATCACCACCCCGGCCGGCGCCGCCGAGTCCCATTCCCACTGGCCGCCCGCGTGCAGATAGGCGTCCACTTCGCCGTCGATGATGGCCATCGCCTTGGCGCCCGCCGAGCCGATGGCGACCGGCTGGATCGCCAGCGACTGGCGCATGCGATGCAACACGAAGGGCGGCCGGGTGGCGCTGACGGCGATCCGGAGCGTGTGGGGGATGCCGACGCGGGCGGCGTCGGCGGTCACGGTGTCGGTGCGGTACACCGCGTTTCCGCGGGCCGGCAGCGACACCGCGGCGTCGGTGATCTCCCGCTGGCCGTTGGTGGGGTCGCCGGTGGGACGTTGCCACAGCGCGATGTGCACCGCCCAGTCGTCGCGCCCCGGCGTGGAGAACTCGCGGGTGCCGTCCAGGGGGTCGATGATCCATACCCGGTCGCGCTTGAGCCGGACCAGGTCGTCGTAGGCTTCCTCGCTGAGCACCGCGTCGTCGGGCCGCTCGGCGCGCAGCCGCCGCAGGATCAGCTCGTTGGCCAGGCTGTCGCCGGCGTCACCCAGCGCCCACGGATAACCGAAGCCGATCTCGTCGCGCACCTTCAGCAGCAATTCCCCCGCGTCCGCGGCGAGTTCTGCGGCCAGTTCCGCATCGGTCAGCTCGTCCGGGCCCTGGCTCACCGGTCCAGTATCTCCGACGCGTGCGCGGAGCTCGAACCCATGGCGGCGACCGGCCGTCCCCGGCTACGCCGCGCCGGCGATCGCCTCAGGATGCCGGGCCCTAGAAGGCCGGCCAGGGAATGGGCCGGTGCCGGTTCGGTCCCGGCATCACCGGATCGTTCAGCAGCGCGAGCGCGCGCCGGCGCAGCGCCGCGATCTCCGCCCGCGTGATCAGGTCGGACAGCTCGTCGCAAAAAGGGCCGTCGAGCGCCTCGGTGAGCCCGGCCACCGCCTCCAGCATCTTCTCGTCGACGGGCTTGCCCGCCCAGCCCCACAGCACCGTGCGCAGTTTGTTTTCGACATGCAGGCACACCCCGTGGTCGACACCGTAGATGTGGCCCTCTACGTCGCGCAGGACATGGCCGCCCTTGCGGTCGGCGTTGTTGACCAGCACGTCGAAGACCGCCATCCGCCTAAGCCGGATGTCGTCGGCGTGCATCAACACGACCTCGTCGCCGGCGTAGTCGTAGGCCCGCAGCACCGGCAGGTAACCCGGCTGCGGCTGGTTGGCGGGAAACAGGTCGACCAGGTCGGGGCCGGGCCTCGGTTCGGAGTCGGCCGCGTCGCCCGGTTGGTCCACCCAAAGCTGCAGCATGCCCGGGCCGGCCGGGCCGTGCCGAATCACCGTGTAGGGCACGATGTTCCAGCCCAACTGCATCGAGACCAGATACGCCGCCCGTTCGCGGCCGGCCAGCGTTCCGTCGGGAAAGTCCCACAGCGGCGCCTCACCGGAGATCGGCTTGTAGACGCAGTGCACGGTCGTTTCGCCGAGCGCGGACTCGCACAGGAAGGTGGCGTTGCTGGCTGAGCGGATGCGTCCGAGGACGGTCAGCTCGCCGTTCCGCAACACCTCACGGTCGTCAGCCCTCAAGTTCATCGTCAGGCCCGAGCAGCGCGCTGCGCCGATAACCGTTGGCGCGCGCGCAGATATGGCCCTCGGGATCCAACGGTTCGTCGCACAGCGGGCACGGCGGGCGCCCCGCTGAGATGACGCGATTGGAGCGGGTCGCGAACTGCCGCGCCGACTCCGGCGTCAAGAACACCCGCACCGCGTCGGGACCTTCTTCGGTGTCGTCGAGAACTACCGATGCGTCGAATTCGGCATCGGTGACCGCGAGCAGCTCGACCACCACGGTCTGCGCCTCCGAATCCCAGCCCAGCCCCATGGTGCCGACCCGAAACTCGGCGTCGACCGGGGTGATGAGCGGGCTGAGATCCTCGACCTCAGCGGGTTCCGGGGGAACCGGCGTGCCGAACCTGCGATTCACCTCGAGCAGCAGCGCACCGATGCGTTCGGCCAGCACCGCCACCTGCTGCTTCTCCAGCACCACCGACACCACCCGGGAATCGTGCACCGCCTGGATGTAGAAGGTGCGGTTTCCGGGCTGGCCGACGGTCCCGGCCACGAAGCGGTCGGGTGTGCGGAAGACGTGGATTGCGCGGGGCATGGCACCTCCAAAATACCGGCTGTTGCCTTCGCCGTGCGATTCGATTGCCCCGCAACAGCGGAATTAATCCGTCGAGCCGCCGACCACCGCGTCGCCCGACGACACGGCCGCGGCCGGCTGTTCCATTGCGGCCGCCGGGGACTCGCCGTCCTTGTTCGCCTTCGCCTTGTCCTTCGACCCGTCCTGCGACTCGCCCGGGGGCGGCGAGCCGGCCCGCAGCGCCGCCGCCAACTTCGCGCCCGTGTGGTTGACGTGCACCACGAACGGGCGCAGCTCGGTGTAGCGAATCACACTCACCGACGCCGGGTCGGCGGTGACCCGCTGGAAGGAATCCAGATGCATCCCATACGCGTCGGCGACGACCGCCTTGATGACATCGCCGTGCGTGCAGGCCACCCAGAGCACGTCCCCCTCGTGTTCGAGGGCCAGTCGTCGATCGTGCTCCCGGACCGCGGCCACGGCGCGGGCCTGCACCTGCGCCAGCCCCTCCCCGCCGGGGAACACCGCCGCACTCGGGTGGGCCTGCACGACCCGCCATAGCGGCTCACCCGCCAGTTCGGCGAGCTTGCGGCCGGTCCACTCCCCGTAGTCCACCTCGGCGAGCCGATCGTCGATCAACGGCTCCAGGCACAGCGCCTCGGCGAGCGGCTCGACGGTGCGCCGGCAGCGCAGCAGCGGCGAGCTGATCAGCGCCCGGACGGGCAGGTCACCGATGCGGTCGATCAGCCCGGCGGCCTGGTCGCGGCCCTTGTCGTCCAGGTCGACGCCCTCCGACCGGCCGGCCAGGACACCGGCGGTGTTCGAGCTGGACCGACCGTGGCGCAACAAGATGACCGTCATGCCGCGGCGCCCGACCGGGACGTCCGAGACGTTGGGGCAACCACGACCTTGCCCTCGAACGTGACCTCGAACGTGACCTCGAACTTGCCCTCGAACTTGACCACGACCACGACCACGACCGTACCCGGTGCGGGCTTGGGTTATTGACCAGCGCGTGCCGCACGGTGACTAGTGCGAGACCGGCACCGCGTGCGCCACCGAGTCGCGAACCGCGGCGATCAGGCTGCGTTCGTCGGTGAGGTCGATGTCGACCAGGCTGCGGACCGCGGTGGCGACCACCTCTTCGGCCTGGGGAACCGGGCCGGCGAGGCGCGGCCGGTAAATCTCCACGACGAGCGAGCGGTGCTCGATGTGGAAGGAGAAACTGCGCCCATCTCCGACTTGTCCGTAACCACTGGCGAAGATCCCTGTCGAGAAGTCCTCGACAGCAAACTCCTTCTCAGCGATATGCCGGTCAGCGATGACGGCCATGAGCCGACGATACCTCGCCCGTGGGACTTGATGTGGGCGACATGGCGATATTGGATGCGAAGGCGTTCCTTAGATTGGGAAGCCCACCGTCGTTACGCGAAGGAAAATAATTGCTGTCACGGCAGAAGCGTTACCAACCGACAGCTCATCGTGCTGTGCTCAGCCTCGTGCTTTTGCTGGGCGCGGTCGCGGGATGTTCGTCGAATACATTCAAATCCGCCCCGCCCACCATCGAACCGGCCGCGGCGGCCGTGTCTCCCCCGGTGTCGCAGCACCCGGCCGGCCGGGTGCTTCCCCTCCCCGTCCACGCGGCCGCGGCGGCCTTCGACGGTGGCACGCACCAGTTGGCGGTGCTGGCGCCCGGAGCCGACCCGTCGGCTCCGGCCAGCGTCACCGTCTTCGGCGACCCGAGCGCCGCGCCGCGCGTCATCGGCCTTCCCGGGCCCGCGACGGCGTTGAGCGACGACGGCCGCGGCACGCTCTTCCTGGCCACCCGGGGCGGGTATTTCGTGGTCGACCTGCCCGGTGGCCACCCGGGACGGGTGAACGTCACCGACGCGCAGCAGACGGACTTCACCGCGGTCGCCCAACGCGCCGACGGCAAGCTGGTGCTGGGCAGCGCAGACGGGTCCGTCTACACCCTTGGCTCGACGACACCCGGCGCCGTCGCCGGCGCGACCGTCGACAGCCGGAGCAAGATCTTCGCGCGCGTGGATGTGCTTGCCACGCAGGGCAATACGACGGCAGTCCTGGACCGGGGGCAGACCTCGGTGACCGCGATCGGCCCCGACGGTCAGGCCCGGCAGGCGCTGCGGGCGGGCGAAGGCGCGACGACCATGGTCGCGGACCCGTGGGGCCGGATACTGGTCGCCGACACCCGGGGCGGCCAGCTGCTGGTGTACGGCGTCGACCCGCTGATCCTGCGCCAGGCCTATCCGGTGCACCAGGCGCCATACGGCCTGGCCGGCTCCCGCGGGTTGAGCTGGGTAACCCAGACCGCTTCCAATATGGTTATTGGTTACGATCTGTCCACCGGAATTCCCGTCGAAAAGGTGCGTTACCCGACCGTGCAGCAACCGAACTCACTGGCCTTCGACGAAGCGTCAGACACGTTGTACGTGGTGTCGGGGTCCGGTGCGGGGGTCCAGGTCATCGAACACGCGGCGGGTCCGCGTTGACCGCGTCACGCCGAAGTCAGTTGCCCGCCGGCTGGGACACCGAATTGTCCGACGAATACGAGTGGGTGCCGCTACGCCTGCCGCCCGAGGTGACCCGCGTGAGCGCGTCCATCCGGCTGTCCATCGAGGCCGAATACCGCGGCTGGGAGCTGACCCGGGTGCGGCTGTACACCGACGGCAGCAGACGAGTGTTGTTGCGCCGCAAGAAGTCTCGCCTGGACAACCGGCAGCCCGACCAGCCACAACTGTGACGGCAACCCCACCGCCCGAAGGTCTGTTGTACGGCCTCCTGCGACGGCTGTTCTTCTTGGTGCCGCCCGAGCGCATCCACACAATCGTGTTCGCGGTGCTACGCGGCGCCACCGTGCTCGGCTTCAAACGGCGGCTGCTGCACCGGCTGCTCGGCCCCAGCGATCCGGCGCTGGCCAGCTCGGTGTTCGGGGTGCGTTTCCCGGGTCCGCTCGGGCTGGCCGCCGGGTTCGACAAGGACGGCAAGGGGTTGATGACCTGGGGCGCCCTGGGGTTCGGGTACGCCGAGGTGGGGACCGTCACCGCGAACGCGCAGCCCGGCAACCCGCTCCCGCGGATGTTCCGGCTGCCCGCCGACCGCGCGTTGCTGAACCGGATGGGCTTCAACAACCTCGGGGCGGGCGCGCTGGCGGTGCAGCTGGCGCGGCACCGACCCGACATCCCGATCGGGGTGAACATCGGCAAGACCAAAACCACGCCGGCCGCGGACGCCGTCGACGACTACCGGGCCAGCGCCCGACTGGTCGGTCCGCTGGCGTCCTACCTGGTGGTCAACGTCAGCTCGCCGAACACGCCCGGGCTGCGCGACCTGCAGGCCGTCGAGTCGCTGCGGCCCATCTTGTCGGCCGTCCTCGCCGAGGCCGCCGTCACCTCCACACCGGTGCTGGTGAAGATCGCGCCCGACCTATCCGACACCGACCTCGACGACGTCGCCGACCTGGCCGCCGAGCTGGGCCTGGCCGGGATCGTCGCCACCAACACCACCGTGTCGCGTGACGGCCTGAAGACGCCCGGGGTCGACGCGCTGGGACCCGGCGGCATCTCCGGGCCGCCGGTGGCGCGGCGCGCCACCGAGGTGTTGCGCCGGCTCTATGCCCGGGTGGGTGATCGGCTGGTGCTGATCAGCGTCGGCGGCATCGAAACGGCCGACGACGCCTGGGAGCGGATCACCGCGGGCGCGTCGCTGCTGCAGGGCTATACCGGCTTCATCTACGGAGGAGGCTTGTGGCCCAAGCGGATTCACGACGGCATCGCGCGCCGGCTGCGCGAGGGGGGGTTCGCCTCACTCAGCGATGCGGTCGGCTCGGCGGCGCCCAAGCCCGGCGGGGCTTCGGGCTAAGCCGCCCCCGCCTCGTTGCCGTCTTCGTGGTCTTCGTGGTCTTCGTGGTCTTCGTGGTCTTCGTGGTCTTCGTGGTCTTCGTCGTCGTCTTCTTGGGCCAGGATTTTTTCGGGGTGGTGAAAATTGTTGGTGCGTGGCTGCCCGCGATCGTGGTGCGGTGGCGGGATCCAGTCGGTGTCGCCGTTGGCGCGTTTTCGGGTGGTCCAGCCCTTCTCGAGAAGCCGGTGATGCGGTCCGCAGGCCAGGGTGAGCTGATCGATGTCGGTGCGGTAGGTGCTGGCCCAGCCTTCGACGTGGTGGACTTCGCATAAGTAGCCGGGCACATCACAACCGGGATGGGAACAACCACGATCCTTTGCGTACAACATGATTCGTTGCCCGGGTGAGGCCAGTCGCTTGGCGTGATACAGCGCCACCGGTTTGGCGTTGTCGAAGACGGCCAGGTAGTGATGCGCGTGGCGGGCCAGGCGGATCACGTCGGACATCGGCAAGATGGTGCCCCCGCCGGTAAAGCCCTTACCCGCGGCGGCTTCCAGCTCGGTCAACGTGGTCGTCACCACGATGGATGCCGGCAATCCGTTGTGCCGGCCGAGGTCGCCGCTGGCCAGCATCGCGCGCAGGGCGGCGTTGAGGCCATCGTGATTGCGCTGGGCCGGGCTGCGGCTGTCCCGCTGCACGGCGTCGTCGGGCGGGGCGCCGTCGATGACCGGCGCCTCGTCGTCGGGGTTGCACATCCCGGGCGCGGCGAGCTTGGCCAGCACCGCCTCCCACGTCGCGCGCGCCTCGGGCGTTAGCCACCCGCTCAGCTTCGACATGCCGTCGCTGTCTTGGTTGCTTAGCACCAGCCCGCGCGCCCGTGCCCGGTCGGCATCGGTGTAGTTGCCGTCGGGATTGAGGCAGTCCATCAGGTGGCGGGCGAGCTTGACGAGTTGGTCGGGGCGATAGCGCCGGGCCTCGGCCGCCAGGTGCTTCTCGGCGTGCTCACGGGTATCGATGTCGACCGATTCCGGCAGCTGGCGGAACAGCCGCCGGATCACCGCCACGTGCTCGGCGCCGATCGCCCCGTCGCGCTGGGCCGCCGCGGTGGCGGGCAGCACCGGCGCCAGCGCCTCCCCCGAGAGCGCCCGGCGCGGGCCCAGCTCGGCGGCCTCAGCGATACGCCGGCTGGCCCCGCCGCGAGTGATGTGCAGCCGATCAGCCAACGCCCAGGACAGCTTGCCGCCCAACTCGGCCGGATCCGCCTGCTCACCAAGCTGATTGATGAGCTGATGACTCGGCGTCTGCAGCTTGCGCGTGACACCTTCGAGCGTCTCCAACAACCCCAACCGTTCCGGAGTGGTCAGCGCCGCATACGAATGACCCTGAAAACGCGCAGCCGCAGCGCACAACGCCTCGGCATCGGCCTGGATCTGCTCACGGTCCGTGAAAGTCATCCGCGCCGCCCAACCGGCCGCCCAAACGGGCTGGAAAACTCATAGAGGAGCGCATCGAGCCGTCCCAACGAAAACGCGTACCTGTCCAGGGCGGCGACGAGCTCAATAGGCGTCAGCGAATCGATGGACGCAATGAGCAGATCTTGCGCCGCCTCGAACCGATCAAGCAGGGCGTCCATACGGTAAGCATCAATCGAACGCATGTTCGGATGCTACGTCGGGCCACCGACCGCGTTGACTCGTCAGAAATGCGCGCGAAAGGGTGGGTCGTTGCCTCACCGGAAATGCGCGCGTACGCCCAGTGGAT